>JBHEPF010000117.1:0-7141 GCA_046260445.1 Dermatophilaceae bacterium
CCCGCCGACGACGAAGAGCGTTAGGAAGATGTCAAGGATCCCCGTTCGTGACACGACGACATGCGTTCCCTCAACCGCCAGGAGGCCGGCAGCGAGCGTTCCGTAGTACGCAGAGCCGGTGAGTCGAAGCGCGACGCGTCCGACGATCAAGATGGTCAGCATGCCGGCGACAACCGCCGCGGCCCTCCAGCTGTACGAGTTCTCTGCCCCGAACGCGACCTGGCCCATCGCAATGAGCCACTTGCCCAGAGGTGGGTGGACGACCAAGTCGCCGGCAGTGGTGAAGACGTTGAGGGTCCCCGCCTCAAACATCTCGTTGGGCGTCCTTCCCTCCAGCGCGGGATCGAGGTACAGCTCGACGCCGTACTGAGTCATCGAATACGCCTGTTTGACGTAGTAGGACTCGTCGAAAACCAAGGAGGCGGGGGTACCGACGTTCCACACCCGCACAAGACCACCGATGAGCATCGCAACGATCGGCCCCCACCAGCCCAACCGACTTGGGGCCGGGCTGCGACCCTTGAGTCGTTTGCTCACTCTCCCCAAGACCCCGAGATCCGGCTGTACGACCGCTTCGGTTTCGACCACTAGGGGTTGCCGTCGCCCACGGGCACCGCCGTCACGATGACGTTGCTTTCATAAGCACGACCCTCGGGGGTGTCGATGATGTCGCCACCACAGGTCACGACGACCAACTCGGGGCCACCCTCGCGACTGAAGAGTGACTGGGGCAGGGCCTCCTTCAACAGCACCTGCAGGCCGACGACTCGATATTCGTGGGGGCGTCCGGTCGCATCTGTCACCCAGATGGTCGCGCCCTCTTCGATCTCCGCGAGGCGAAAAAGTGCGCCGCGACCCAAGGAAGAGCTGTTCACGTGGCCGGCCACCAGCACGGTGCCCTGCGGATCACCGGGGTAGCTGCCGTCCTTGAACAGGGTCAGGCGTTCCGGCTCCGGGAGCAGAAGTTGATCACCCTCGACGCCCAGGACATCGAGGGGCGCCGTCGTTCCAAGTGACGGGATGCTCAGCGCGCTGGGGTCGAGTTGCGGCGTGTCCACCGCTGGAGTCGAAGTCGGAGACGCGGCCGTCTCCGGCGCTGAAACCGTCGCCCCGGCGCCAACGACCGGACCAAATGTGCGCGTGGGAAGAGGGGCCGGCTCCTGCGCCAAGTAGATGAACATGCCTGATGCCCCGAGCAGCCCACCGGACATGAAAAGGAACAGCCCGAGCAGAAGACTCAGCAGAGTCCCCAGCGGACGTCGCGTGGCACGCTCGGTCAAGGCTCGCGTCGTTCTTGCGGATGTGTATCGGGCTGCTTCTTCACGCGGCGTCCGACGTGGGCGGTGGAACGACGGAGGAGGAGCCACCAGTAGACCCCCCCAGCCGCCAAGACGAGCGCCAAACCGACCACGATCAAAACAAGGGAGCCGCCCGAACCTGCCCCGGTAGTGGCAGCCGTCGTAGTGGCATCCGGCGTAGCCGGCTCAGCGCCTGGCATGATCGTTCCCACCGTGACCAACTCCCCGTTCGCGTCCTCGCTCACCAGGATCGTCGGGGTCACGGTAATGGTGACGCGAGCGCTTGGCGTGGGGTCCATCGCTCTTGCGGTGGGTGCCGCGCTCGCGACGGAAGCGCCGAGCATCAGGACGACGCCCACTACTGCCATCAGTGCAGACCACGCGCGGAGGTGCGTCTTGGTCACCGAGATCCCTTTCCACGGAGTTGCCACCGAATTCGTCGTCCCAAGCCTAGTGTGCCGTCAGAAGGGGAGTGGCGGATGACCTCCGCCACTCCCCTTCTGACGTGCACGCGGTTATGAGTGCTGGCGCCTACGGAGGAAGACGATCAGCCCAGCCAGCAGACCCAAGAGACCCGCGAGGCCGGCCAGGAGCGCGCCGTTCAAGTTGCCCTCGGCGCCCCCGCCGGAGTTGATCGTGATCGCACCACCGCCACTCTCTCCTCCGCTGACTATGACCGTCTTGGTTACAGTGACGGTCGCCGCACTGCCCAAGTTGGTCTCAGTTTCCGTGACGGTCGCTGTCTCAGTCACCGTGGCGGCCCCGACGGTCTCGGTCACCGTCTCCGTCTCAGCCGCCACCGTCACCGTGTCAGTCACCGTCTCAGCCGGCAGCGTCACCGTGTCAGTCACCGTCTCAGCCGGCAGCGTCACCGTCTCAGCCGGCAGAGTCACCGTCTCAGCCGCCACAGTCACCGTCTCCGTCTCAGCCGGCAGGGTCACCGTCTCAGCCGCCACAGTCACCGTCTCAGCCGCCACAGTCACCGTCTCCGTCTCAGCCGGCAGAGTCACCGTCTCAGTCGTCGTGTCGGTCACCGTCGTCGTGTCGGTCACCGTCGTCGTGTCGGTCACCGTAACCGTGGAGCGGCTCGAACAAGCGGGATCGAGGAACGTGGTGTGGTCAAGGGTTACGGCCCCACCACTCCGTCCCAACAGTCGACCGTCGACCACAGTCCCGGCGTTCGCCGTAATCGATTCCATGGCGAGGATCGAACCGGTAAAGGTGGTGTTCGTGCCTAGCGTCGCCGAACTGCCGACCTGCCAGAAGACGTTGCACACGTCTGCGCCGTTGATCAGGACGACATGGCTGTACGAACCAGTGATCAGCGTAGACTTGGTTTGGAAGATCCAGGTGGAGTTCGGGTCATTGTTACCATCCAGCGTCAGGGTCCCGTTCAAAGTGAGCGGAGCCCCCACCTCGGCCCCCACCTCGGCTGCGTAGACACCGTCCTTGAGGGTCAGTCCGCCCAGCTCCGACTGCTCGAGAATGACCGTCGGGGTGCGACCCTCCGCGTCAAGGTAAGCGACGCCGAGGTCGAACTGGGCCCCACTCGCAGCTGTGCCGGTACGAGTCGTGCCGTACACAATGGCCGGCGGCTCAAACCCGGTGACCGCCGTGCCGGGGCTTACCCCAAGGTCCCCTGTCAGGATGCTGGGCCCCGTGTTCGTCACCGTTTGGCCGCCTAGAACCGAGTAGGTCTCGGCGGTACCCAACGGTACCGGGGTGGTGGCGGCCTGGGCGTTCACCGCGAAGAAGAGTCCCATGACCAGAACGAGTAGAGGCGCCAGCGTGGATGCGACCCCGATCCCCCTGCGCCGCCGCGGGAGGTAGCCGCGGCTGGGAGCGCCGTCAACATGTCGTGGGGCATGTCGTGGGCTCATTTGAATCCTTCCAGCAAACTTTTGTGACTTCACGCTGGACCCCTGCCCAGAAACTTCATGAATAACGCTGACGTGCGTGAGTCGAACACAGAATGCCAAGGAAGTCAAGGGAGTGAGAGAAACATTCTATTCAACGTTCAACTACGATTCTTCACCGTCGCATCAGGAAGGTGCTCGGGGGGCCCAGACTGCTCCAAGCTGTCGCTTCTATGCACGGTCTCCGACAGTGCCAAGGCCGCCAATCCTGAGACCTCGCAACAGTACTCAGTTCATCTGTCGGCACGAGAGCGCGGGTAGGGCCGCGCCTACAAGGCTGCGAGCCGACGCATCAGATCTGCCTTGGACACCTGCGTTCTTGTCAGTCTCCAGAAGCGGGGTTCTGGCTAATTCTTGTACCTCACCGTGCGGAACATCCTTTACGAAAAGCATACTTATCGGTCCTACCACTAGCCACGACGGCACAATTCCATCATTACCCCAAGATGACGGGCGAAATCCTTGGCGAGATGCATACCAAACGCTGGGAAACCCTTGGCTTTAATAATGTACTTTCCAATCCCTTCTCCGGCACGGTCCTCGGTAGCGCGAGGAGGCCACGGCGGGACTGACCAGGGCCTACGGAGTCGGCGGTGTCGATGATCGGGATGGCGGGACGAACCGTGCTGCAGCGGAGCACCGACGCCGCCGTCCTCGCGCGCGTGATGGGTCCATGAGGGGGTCTACATCGGCGAACGCACCGAGGGGGCAGTCGTCGGCTACTTCTCGTCGCCATCGCCGCTCAGGGTCGTCAGGGCAGCGCTACTCCACTCTCGGTCGACACGTGCCGTCCAGGCCACCCTGGAACAGCGCGGTGAGCAGTTCGTCGGGCAGGCCTGCCGGAGAAGCAGCTGAGCCCGACCAAGGGCGAGGGGACTGAACAGACCGCCAGCGTCATCGTCGAGGGTGCGAACCGTGCTGTTGGGCTGCTCGCGATCGCGATCGCGATCGCGATCGCGATCGGTGAGCTCTACCTGCTCGCGCGGTCGCGGGCCTTGCCGTGGCACATCTTGAACTTCTTGCCCGAGCCGCAAGGGCAGGGGGCGTTGCGGCCGACACCCTTCATCTGCTCGTCGGAGAGCTCGGTCGTCTCGCCGCCGTGCGTGGCCGTGACGTCGCGCTCGATCACCCCACCGCCCTCGTCGGGCGCCGAGTAGTGCAGCTGCTCGCGGCGTGGCGCGGCCAGACCCGGCGCGCGGATCTCCACCTGGGGCTCGGCATGCTCCTCGCCATCGGCCTGGGGGGCAGCGAAAGCGACTTCCTCGACCGGCGCAGCAGCAGGCTCCTCACCGACGGCACTGACGGCACCATCAGCGGCCTTCGGCAGGGCCGACAGCAGTGAGTCGGCGCTCTGTGGGGCGGCACCCACCTGCGTCGACGGAGCCTGAGGAACCGCGACCTCGGCGTTGAAGACGAGACGCACGGCCTCCTCCTTCACCGACTCGAGCATCGTCTGCCACAGGGCGAAGCCCTCGCGCTGGTACTCGACGAGCGGATCGCGCTGGGCCATCGCGCGCAGGCCGATGCCCTCCTGCAGGTAGTCCATCTCGTAGAGGTGCTCGCGCCACTTACGGTCCAGGACCGAGAGCATGACCCGCCGCTCGACCTGTCGCATCACCTCGTTCGTGAGGGTGCTCTCGCGCTCGTCATAGGCGTGGTGCGCATCGGAGAGGATCTCCTCCCGCAGCGCGTCGCGCGTGAGCGAGCCGCCGGTCCCTTCCTGGATCTGTTCGGCCGTGACCGTGACGGGATAGAGACTGCGCAGCGCCTGCCAGAGCCGATCGAGATCCCAGTCCTCGGCGAAGCCCGCGGCGGTCTCGGCGGTGATGTAGCTCTCGATGACGTCGTTGACGAAGAAGCGCAGCTGCTCCTCGAGGTCCTCACCCTCGAGGACCCGTCGGCGCTGCTCATAGATGACCGTGCGCTGGCGGTTGAGGACGTCGTCGTACTTGAGGATGTTCTTGCGGATCTCGTAGTTCTGCGCCTCGACCTGGCTCTGCGCCGAGGCGATCGAGCGCGAGACGACCTTGGACTCCAGCGCCTCGTCGCCCATCCCCGACGTCGACATGACCCGGTCGACGAGTCCCGCGTTGAAGCGCTTCATGAGGCTGTCCTGCAGCGACAGGTAGAAGCGGCTCTCGCCCGGGTCACCCTGACGACCGGAGCGCCCGCGGAGCTGGTTGTCGATCCGGCGACTCTCGTGGCGTTCGGTGCCCAGCACATACAGTCCGCCGAGGCCGGTGACCTCGTTGTGCTCGGCGGCCACCGACGCCTGCGCCGCCGACAGCGCCTGGTCCCAGGCGGCCTCGTAGTCCTCGGGGGTCTCCACCGGGTCCAGACCGCGCTGCTTGAGCGTCGCGACGGCAGTGAACTCGGAGTTGCCGCCGAGCATGATGTCGGTGCCTCGGCCGGCCATGTTCGTCGCGACGGTGACCGCGCCCTTGCGCCCGGCCTGGGCGACGATCGAGGCCTCCCGCTCGTGCTGCTTGGCGTTGAGGACCTCGTGCGGGACCCCGCGGCGACGGAGCTGCTCGGAGAGGTACTCGCTCTTCTCGACCGAGACTGTGCCAACGAGGACCGGCTGGCCCTTCGCGTGTCGCTCGACGATGTCCTCGACGACGGCCTTGTACTTGGCCTCCTCGGTCCGGTAGACGAGGTCGGCCTGGTCCATGCGGATCATGTCCCGGTTCGTCGGGATCGAGAGGACGCCGAGTCCGTAGATCGAGTTGAGCTCGGCGGCCTCGGTCTGGGCCGTGCCGGTCATGCCGGAGAGGGTGTCGTACATGCGGAAGTAGTTCTGCAGGGTGATCGTCGCGAGCGTCTGGTTCTCGTTCTTGATCTCGACGCCCTCTTTGGCCTCGATCGCCTGGTGCATGCCCTCGTTGTAGCGGCGGCCGGCGAGCATCCGGCCGGTGTGCTCGTCGACGATGAGGATCTCGCCGTCGATGATGACGTAGTCCTTGTCGCGCTTGAACAGCTCCTTGGCCTTGAGCGCGTTCTGGAGGTAGCCGATGAGGGGGGTGTTGGCCGACTCGTAGAGGTTGTCGATGCCGAGCCAGTCCTCGACCTTCTCGATCCCGGACTCCAGGACGCCGACGGTGCGCTTCTTCTCGTCGACCTCGTAGTCACCCTGACCCGACTCCGCCTCGCCGCGCTCGAGGCGCTGGACGAGCTTGGAGAACTCGACGTACCACTTCGTCGGCTGGTCGGCCGGCCCGGAGATGATGAGCGGCGTGCGGGCCTCGTCGATGAGGATCGAGTCGACCTCGTCGACGATGGCGAAGTAGTGGCCGCGCTGGACGAGCTCGTCGGGCGACCAGGCCATGTTGTCGCGCAGGTAGTCGAAGCCGAACTCGTTGTTGGTGCCGTAGGTGATGTCCTTGGCGTACTCGGCGCGCCGCTGCTCCGGGGTCATCCGCGCGAGGATGACGCCGGTCTCGAGCCCGAGCGCCCGGTGGACGCGACCCATGAGCTCGGCCTGGTACGCCGCGAGGTAGTCGTTGACCGTGACGACGTGCACGCCCTTGCCGGTGAGCGCCCGCAGGTAGCTCGCGAGGGTGGCGACGAGCGTCTTGCCCTCACCGGTCTTCATCTCGGCGACGTTGCCCAGGTGCAGCGCCGCGCCACCCATGATCTGGACGTCGAAGTGGCGCAGGCCCAGGGTCCGCTTGCTCGCCTCCCGCACGGCCGCGAAGGCCTCAGGCAGCAGCTTGTCCAAGGCCTCGCCGTCGGCGATCCGGGCCTTGAGCTTGTCGGTCTCACCGCGCAGCTCGGCGTCGGTGAGCCCCTCGAAGTCCTCCTCGATGGCGTTGACCTGGGCGGCGAGCCCCTCGAGCTTCTTGACCTGGCGACCTTCACCAGCGCGCAGCAACTTCTCGAACAGCTTGGGCACGAACTCACCTCATGGGACGGGATGCAGGGAAACGA
>JBHEPF010000124.1:0-6596 GCA_046260445.1 Dermatophilaceae bacterium
CAGCAGCGTGTCCGCCGGCTTCTGCCGGAAGATGTTGAAGACGAGCTGGATGGTCCCGAGTCCTTCCCACTGCAGGGCTCGTGTCGCTTCGTCGACCGTCTCCACGCTGACGCCGTAGTGGTCGATCACCCCGTCGGTGACGAGCGTCTCGAGGGACTCGAAGATCTCCGGAGTGTCGTAGATCTCGCTGGGCAGGCAGTGCAGTTGCACGAGGCCCAGGGAGTCGAGGCCGAGCAGCTCGCGGCTGCGGTCCGCCCAGGCGCGCAGGTTGGACAGCGTGTACTGCTCCATGTCGAGCGGCGCGCGCCGTCCCATCTTGGTCGCGACGAACAGATCCTCGTCACGCTCGCGGAGGAAGCGGCCGATGAGCTGTTCGCTGCGGCCGTCGCCGTAGACGTCGGCGGTGTCGAAGAAGTTCACACCGGCGTCAGCCGCGGCGTGCAGAGCAGCCATCGCGTCGCGCTCGGCCACCTCACCCCAACTGCCCCCGATCTGCCAGGCACCGAAACCCACAGCCGTGACGTCCCACCCCGTCTTGCCAAACCGGCGTCGCTGCATGGATGGGGTCACGGCGTCTCCTGTCCAGCACCGGGGTCGGTGCCGGGGGGTCTGTCGAGGGAACGGGTGTGCCCGGCAGCGTGCGTCGGTTGTCGGGACCGGGCGCGCCGGCCCGGGCACCGTGCGGGGCACAACGCAGGCTATCGGCGCCACGCGGAAGAACGACCGCGGATCCGACGGGTTCGATCGACCTCGACGTACCCTTCACACGTCGATGAGTTGCTGCATGTCATGGGTCGAACCGTCGAGGCGGGCCCTACCGACACGTGAGCCGCGTCGCTCACGTGAAGTAGTGCGGGCGGCTCACCTGCGTCTCGCTGACGAACACGACGCCATGGTGATCCTCGAGCAGCCGACGCACGCCGTCGACGAGCGACTCGACCTTCTCGGTCGGTACGACGGTGATCAGCATCGCGAGGCTGGCGCGGTCGTTGAAGCGCAGGCGCCCCTCGTGATAACCGCTGTGACCGAACCCGGACACCCCGCCGAGCGCGGTATAGCCGGTCGCACCCGCTGCGAGGAACAGGTCGCGTACCACGGGAACCTGATCCCCGTCGACGATGACCTCGACCTTTGCCATCGGTATCAGTCCTTGCATGTTCATGGCACCTCCAGGGAGACGTTCGTGCGGTCGAGATCGTGCGCAGCCGGCCACCACGTGGACCAGGTCCCGCCCGGCGATCGAACCGACCACCGCTCGCCGCTATGGGGGCGGCCGACCACCTTGATCCAGCTGCCGCCGATGAGTTCACGCAGGACATCGTTGCGTGTGATGGTGGCCTCGACGCGCTCCAGCGGAGCCTGGATGATCGCGAGCAGACGCAACGGCTCGTGGACCCGGCGGCTGCCAACCGCGACCGACTGCATCGGCAGTCCCACCTGCAGATCGCCGCCCTCGCCGAGCACGACCCCGATGCCCCCGAGCGGGTTGTGCAGGGTCTTGTCGCCGGCGCCGAAGGCGTCCTGGTCGACGGTCGAGAAGTGGTACTGGGCGGAGATCCACTGCCCGACGACGAGCGGCGGCGTCATGATGGTCTCGAGCCCGGCGCCGTCCGGGTCCGCGTCCGGCTCGTAGGAGTGCAGGAACACGCGGCTGGCCAGGTCCAGCTCCGAGGTGATCGACCGGGGTCCGACGACGAACGCCGCGTTGCCGGCCAGGCCCCACTCGGGGCGCACCTGCGCCCAATCCGTACCCCGGTGACGGACCCTGGCGGGATTGCCCGGTAGGCGCCGTGCGCGCTCCTCGGCGAGCTGCCCACCAGCGATGTCGAGATGGCGCTCGAACTGCTCCAGTGCGTGCCGGTGGTCGTCCGGAACGAGGTCGCGGTCGAAGACCGTCACGGTGTCCGCCACGGTCTCGTGCTCTGCCGCGACGAACCAGGTGTCCGCGGGCAGCGACAGGCCCCGGTCCTCGAGCTCGGCACGGACCGCGGGATCGTTGAGGATCGCCGCCGCGACGCGTGCGCTCGCCCCGCCCGGCGCGCCGCCGCACGCACCGCAGTCCAGCGAGGAGGCATGCGGGTTGTTGACCGAGCGGCTGCTGTGCCCGCACAGGGCCACCAGCGGCGCGAAGCGGCGGAGGCCCAGGGTTCGCAGGACGGTCTCGGCGAACAGCGCCCGCTCCTGCAGTGAGAAGCCGGAGGTGCCGTTGCGTTCTGCGCTCACGGCGACCCTGGTTGCGGGCGGTCGGGTCCATGCCGGCCGGGTGGTCGCCGGCGCACGTCCTGCCGGCCCCAGCGTGCGCAGTGCGGCCAGGGGGCCGGCGAACCAGCCTCCGGCCTCGGCCAGGGCGAACGGCGAGCCGGCACCGCGCTTGGCGGCGTGGAAGGCCTCGATCGCGCCGTTCGCGAGGCGGCGTCGCGTCAGGTGGGCGTTGGCCCGAGCCGCATCCGCGGGGGGATGCTCGGCGACCTCGTGCCGGGGGACGAGGAGCGCGGGTGCGCGCGCCTCGACCACCGGTGAGCCGAGCGGGCGCCACCGCATGGGCACGCCGAAGAAGCCGGCGAAGCCCAGGGTCTCGTAGGAGCCGAGCGCCTCGAGGTGTCGGCGTAGCCCCTCGGAGCGGACATCGATACAGAAGACCGCCTGGGCCGTCGGCCGTTCGGCGGCCGGGCCCGGATCTGGCCGCGTCATCAGGGCGAGCAGCCGGTCGCGGAAGTTGTCCTCCTGCGCAGCGAGCCAGGCAGCGGCTCGGCGGGCCTCGTCGAAGCGTTCGAGGATCGAGCGCACGGCGGCGGTGAGCAGGGGATCGCGCGGTGCGCTGAGGATGTCGAGGACCGCCGCGGCCCTGGCGTCGAGTGACGGCCCCTCGTCGACACCGCTCGCAACGTTCACCGCCGGAGCTTCACGGCCCTTCCCGCCGACCATGACGGCGGCTTCGATGGTCGTACGCAGGGCGAGGAGCTCGATCATCCGGACGGCGGCGCCGGGATGATCCCGGGGTGCCCACTCGCCGTACCAGTGCGCATACCCGGCCCAGCCGGGCAGCCGGGCGAGCTGTGCCCGGAGTTCGTCGACGCGGTGGCCGTCAGCGACACCGAGCGTCTGCAGGGCGTGGTCCAGTGCGCGCCCGGCACGCTCGGGTTGTCCGGCGATCCAGGCTCGACCCCGCCGCCCCACCAGGCGGGTGAGTCGCCGGTCGTGGGCAGCCAGGCCACGCCACGAGCCATAGAGCCCCTTCGTGCGTTCTGGCGCTTCCCACGCGGCGACGGCCTCGTCGGCGTACACGGCGCACCACGAGGCGACATAGGCGTCGATGGCATCGGCCCTCGCGTCGGTCGACGGGCCGTCGACGCGCTGGCCGGCCGTGCGGGCGGGACGCGGGCGGTCCGGCGGTGGACCGTGGAGGAGATCGAGGCGGACGAGCTCGGTCGCGGCCACGAAGCGGCCGTTGACCTCGACGTCCGGGACGGAGCCGAGGGCCGGATCCTCGGACAGGATGGCGCGTCGCAGATCGGCGTCGGTGGTCCGACCACGTGCGTGATCGGCGCGGAACGCCTCCAGGCTCAGATGGGTGCGCGCCCCGAACCAGCGACGGGCCGCCGAGGCTGCCTCCTCGAAGGGCAGGCGCTGGACCCCCCCGAGGGGGTTGACCGCGACGAAGCTGGTCAGCGGCCACAGGGGTGCGACGACATCGCTGGCGCGCGCGACATCGGCGAGCAGGCCGACGTCACGCATCGAGGTCGTCCCGTCGTCGGTGGTCATCGCCGGACCTCCTCGCCGTCTCTCGTGTTGGGGCGATCGCGCGATGTCTCCGGTCTGCGGGGGATGCGTGACGTCGGCCCCCGAGGTTGCGCACACGGGATCCTCGCGGTGCGCGAACGCCGAACGGCACCGGAGCGCTCGTCGCGAGCAGCTGCGTGTAGAGCCGCCGGCGCATGGTCTGGCCGGTACGACCCGGGACGAGCTGGAAACCGGCGATGCCGAGCGTGAGGATGACGAGGGTCGCTGCGAGCACGGTGGGGCTCACCGCCCCGGACACGGTCGCGGGCAGCGCGGGCTCGACGAAGTGCTTGAAGGCTGCGAGCCCAGCGACGTAGCCGAGCGACGTGAGGGCGACGCTCGCGGCACCCATCGCGAGCGTCGCTGCGGTCCGGAGTGGTGCTGCGTCCAGCCAGCCTCGCAGGGCCCGCGTGGCCGTGGCCCAGGCGAAGACGATGACGAGCATGTCGCCAGCTGCGTCCAGGTCGAGATCGACGATGCGGTACGCGAGCAGCAGGCCGGCTGGCGGGAGGGCGAACGCCACGCCACGGCGCAGGGCCACGCCCATCCGGGACTCGGTGTGCTGCTGTCGACGGTGCTCGAGGTGCGCCGAGATCGCGTTGCCGGAACCCAGGAAGAGGGCGGCCTTGTACAGGCCGTGCCCGACGAGGTGGAAGAGCGCCGCGGAGAAGGCACCGACCGCGCACTGCACCACCATGAAACCCATCTGGCCCGCGGTGGACCAGACGAGGTTGCCCTTGACGTCGGCCCGGATGAGCATGACCGCGGTCGCGACCACCGCGGTCACCGCTCCCAGGCTGAAGGCGAGGTGGGTGGCGAGCGGGGAGGTCCCGAAGATGGGGGCGAAGCGCACGAGGAGGATGCCGGCGCCGTTGACCACCCCTGCGTGCAGCAGCGCCGAGGTGGGCGTGGGCCCGGCCAGGGTGGCCGGGAGCCAGCGATGGAACGGGATGATCGCCGAGCGTGCCATACCGGCGATGACCAGCAGGACGGCGATGACCACCAGCGCATCACCGGTACCGGGGATGGGCGCGTCGGCGCCAGCGAGCACCGCTGCCTCCCGCTCGACGGTCCGCAGGTCGAGGTCACCGACGACCGTGGCGGCGAGCGCCAGGGCGAGCACCAGGCCGGCATCGCCGAGCATGAAGCTGCGGCGAACGCGACGGCGGGCTCGCTCGGCGGGTTGCCAGCCGGCGCGGTGTGCGACGAGCGCCGACAGGCTCACGCCGGTGACGATCCAGCCGAGGACGAAGCCCGATCCCGTCGCTGCCAGTGCCGCGCATGCGGTCGCCGCGGTCAGGACCGACGAGAGCGCGAAGAACCGGGCCGCACGCGGGTCTCCGGCCAGGGCACGGCGCGAGAAGGATTGGACGACGAGTCCGACGCCAGCGGTCAGCAGGGCCAGGACCGACGTGACCCGGTCGGCGATGAGTCCCACGAGGGCCTGGCCGTCGTCGCTTTCCAGGATGGCTTCCACGGGGCCCCCTGCGGCCGCACCCAGCAGCACGATCGCAGCGATGGATGCCACGGCACTGGCGCCGATCGCCCAGCGGCCGGCGAGGTCACCGGTGGGCCGCAGGGTGGCGATCGCCACCGCCGCCACGAGCGGCACCAGCGGGACCGCGATGAGTGCCGCGGCAGTGGGCACGGGTGTCTACGAGTCGTCGGGAGGGGACGAGACGGCAGCATAGGAACTGCCCTACAGGAGCGCTCATCGTCAGAGAGGTCGCACGGGGAGAAGCGCGGGGTTCGGTCGCCCCGTGGAGGTGGTTGCTCGCCCTGCCGAACGCGGTCGGTGGCTGGCGCGTGT
Source organism: Dermatophilaceae bacterium (assembly GCA_046260445.1). Taxonomy (GTDB): domain Bacteria; phylum Actinomycetota; class Actinomycetes; order Actinomycetales; family Dermatophilaceae; genus F2B08. The sequence goes on from JBHEPF010000124.1 coordinate 5,591, forward strand.
CGTGGCGAGGGTGGAACAGGCACACGCGGGTTCGGGTTGCCCTCACCACGGAACCGCTCGCGTCCGTCACGAACCCCGCCCCGACCGGAGGTGCACCATGGCCACGATCCGCCACCACGCCCACATCGACCGCCCACCCGACGAGGTCTGGCGCGTCGTTTCGGACGCGGGGTCGATCTCGACGTGGTTCCCGCTGATCGAGGAGAGCCGCGCTGAGGGCGGGTCGCGCTACTGCTCGCTGCAGGGTGGTGGCAGGCTCGAGGAGGAGATCGTCACCTCGGACGATGAGCTCCGACGCTTCCAGTACCGGATCGTCGCCGGTGACATGCCCGTCGAGCACCACATCGGGACCATCGATGTTCTCGAGGACGGGCAGGGCTCGCTCGTCGTGTACTCCACCGACGTGACCCCGGATGAGGTGGCGGAGCAGATGAACGGTGCGCTGGCCGAGGGGCTTCAGGGCCTGAAGGCACACCTCGAAGGCTGAGCCGGGCTCTGGACCGGGGTGGTAGCAACGTCACCGGCAGCGAGCATCTCACCACCGCGCCGTCATCCTCGTCGGATCCGTGTCGGATCGGAATCGTGCGGTCTCGACCTCCCCCGGCAGCCCGCCGTTCCATGCTGACTAGACTGCCGCATGGGATCCTACGCATCACTCGACCTGACGGCGGACCACGTGGAACCACGCACCAAGGGACAGATCGAGGCGTCGATCACCGCGGCCGTCACCCAGTTCGAGCGCGAGTACCTCGGGCGCGGCCCACGTGAGGCCCGCACCTTCATCATCGAGGACCTGGTGCTGGTCCGGCTCAAGGGCATCCTCAGCCCCGCCGAACTGCAACTCAGCAACGAACCCGGTGGTGTCGCCACGATCAAGAACATGCGCTCCCGGCTGGTCGAGAGCTGCTCCGATGCGCTGACCGGGCTGATCGCGACCGAGACCGGCCGAACGGTCGTGTCGATGCACGCTGACATCAGCGCACGCTCCGGTGAGCGCGTGTTCGTG
>JBHEPF010000134.1:0-12500 GCA_046260445.1 Dermatophilaceae bacterium
GGGCTGGGCGCTCGCGGACGAGGAGCTCGCAGCTGGCGTGCGCCCGGTGTGGGACGACCGGAGCGCGACGCGGGCCACCATGAACGTCACCGTGCACGCGGCGGAGACGTCCGTCGAGACCCTCCTCGAGGAGCACCTTCCGCTGCTTCAGCGTGTCGCCGGAGAGGTTGAGCGCGGACTGATCGACGGGGGTAGGCCAGACCTCTCGTCGAGACCGCTCGCACACCGGGCTGACCTGCGAACTCGTCGCCGCTTCCGCTGCCACGGACACCCGGACAGGGGCTAGCGTGACCGCTATCACAGCATCGACTCAGAGCAACCGACTCAAAGGGGAGTACGGCCATGAGCCACCACAAGCAGGAGCATTCCGCCGCCGACGGTGAGGGGGAGGGGTTTCTGGACAAGGTGAAGGACTTCTTCACCGGTGGTGACGACGGCCGCAGCGGCAGAGATCACGCCGAGGACCTCGAACACGGCGAGCGCGGCGAGGACCTCGAGGGCGCCGGCGGTCTCGAGGGCGGAGAGCGCGTCGACCGCGGGGAGAGCCTCGTCAGTCCCGAGGACGTGAGCGAGACCCCTCCGGAGCCGCGTGAGCCTCATCCCTCGGATCGGGTCGGTGAGCAGCCGATCGACGCGGCGGCCGACCCTGATGCCCCGCCGGCCACCGACCGCCCCATGAACGACAGCGGTGCCGACACCGCCGGGTCGAGCGCGAGCGGGTGGGACGGCAGCGACGAGCCCCCGGAGCTCACCGTCCCGGAGAACGACGCGGTCCGAGCCCACACCGAGGCGACCTCCGAGGATGGGAGGGACGACGCGGGTGAAGGCGGCTCATACGAGTCTCGCCACGGCAGCGGCGTCGACGACAGTGGTGTCCTCGCCGACGCCCCGCTCGAGGCGGAGACCGGGGCCGAGACTGACACCGGCGCCCGCGCTGAGTCCGACACCGAGTCCAACACTGGTCGCCAGCAGCGCGAGTCCGAGGAGGCCCGCGAGGACGAGGAGCGCCGGGAGCGCGGGGAGGAGTTCGCCCGCGAGCACGACCCCGAGACGCACGACGTCGAGGCCGGGGATGAGTTCCGCCAGCGCGGCGACTGGACCGCCGACGAGCACGGCGGCCCGCAGATCCAGGAGCCCGACGGCACCATCCACGACCCCGGCACCCCCGAGGCAGAGGCCGCCCAGGAGCAGTCGGAGCAGGCCGATGTCGCAAGCGGCGCGACCGGGCCCGAAGAGTCCGACCCCGAAGAGGTCCGCGACGGCGGCCACGGCTGGGGGTCGGCCGCTCCCATCGAGGGAGGCGCCATGCCGGCCGGCCACCCCGTCAAGGCCTGGCACGACACGATGACGTTCGTCATGCCCGGTGAGGACGGCTACTCCGCCGACCCGCATGAGTGGTTCGTCGACGACGAGGCCGCTCGCCGCGCCGGGTTCCGCCACGCGCACGGCGGCTGACCGCTCACCGACGACCCCACCGCCACCTCGCCCACCCTCAAGGTCGTGCCAACCGCGCGCTCAGGCGCGCGGCTGGCACGACCGGAGCCGAGAGCGGCAGGCTCGGCCCCTGGACGGCTGGGGCTCAGCCCTCGCGGTTGATCTCGGGGTCGACCGACAGGACGTCCTCGATCTCGCGGACCGCGTCCAACCCGCCCGCCGCATACGCCTGCCAGTCCCGGCTCTGGTCCGCGCGGAGCTCGACCTCCGCCCGCCACTGCCGGCCGAGGTCTGCCACCAGGTCGGCCGCACTCCGCTCGCCGCGGCGAAGCCCGCGAGCCAGGGCGCCGAGGGCAGCGGCCCGGCCCTCGTGGAACTTGTAGGCAGGGAACGACCCGCCGTCGCGGGCGATGGCGCACGCCGAGGACGCGCCGGCGAGAACCGTCATCGACTCCACTGCGGCCACGCGGTTCCGATGGACGTGCTCGGTCAGGAAGGACACCACTCAAGGATACCCCCAAGGGTATCTGGCGCTGGCCAGTCCACCCGAATCCCCGGCCGGGGCAGGAGTAGCGTGGGAGCGTGGACAGTGCACCGTCCCCGGCCCCTCCCAGGGCGAGCAGCTGGGCCCTGGTGGGCGCACTTGCCTTCTGGGGCGTGGGCGCGGTCGGTGGGGGTATCGGGCTGGCCGGATCTCCCGACGGCTCGGCGCTCGGCATCGACCCGGACGTGCTCGAGGGCACTGCGTTCCCGGACTTCCGCATACCCGGCCTGCTTCTCCTTGCACTCGGCGTGGCGGCACTGGCTGCAGCGGCCGGTGTCGCACGGGCGACCCGGCGGCACCTCCTCACAAGACCGCTGGCCTGGTTCGTCCTCCTCGTCGCGGTGGGCATCAACGCCTGGATCTTCGGCGAGATGGCAGTCCTGTGGGGAGCGGTCGCCGAGCTGCCGGCAGAGGACCAGCGGTTCTACTACGGGTTCTGGGTCACCTACGGGCTCTTCTCGCTGGTGATCGGGGCCCTCGCCGTGCGGGTGACGCGCACCCGTCTCGCAAAGGGCTAGCCCATCACCGACGAGGACGTCGACTCCGAGCAGATCGAGATCGACTTCCAGCAGGGTCCGGTCGAGTACGAGATCGAGGGCAGCTTCACCCGCTGAGCGGACACCTGCGCCCGGCAGTGACGGCGCCCGCGGTGTGGCAGGGTCGGGTGCATGACCTGGCTGCTGAGCATCGCGGGCGCCGTCCTCATCGGGGTGGCGCTGCTCGACATCTTCCGCACCCTCTGGCATCCCCGCGGCCTCGGTGGGGTCGCCCGCGCGATCTTCACCGTGACGTGGCGGCTGACCCGGCCGCTGAGCCGCGGGAGTCGCTCCTCCGAGCTGTCGGGGCCGCTGGCGCTCGTCATCACAGTGACGGTCTGGACCGCCATGGTCGTCCTCGGCTGGGCCCTGATCTACCTGCCACACCTGCCCGAGGGTTTCAACTACAGCAGCTCTCTGGACCCGGCGCGATCGTCGGGACTCGTCGCTGCGATCTACATCTCGTTCGTGTTCGTCGCCACGCTCGGGCTCGGTGACATCGTTCCCGAGGCGTCGTGGCTGCGCCTGCTGGTGCCACTCCAGGCTCTCGTCGGGTTCGTGCTCCTCACCGCCGCGATCTCCTGGATCCTGCAGCTCTACCCGGCCCTCGGGCGTCGCAGGGCGCTCGCCCGCCGTCTGTCAGCGCTGGCCTGCGCGCAGACCCGAGAGGTCGTCTCGAGCGGCGAGGTCAGCGTCGCGGCGAGCCTGCTGGACGGTGTGACCGAGGGCGTCATCCAGGTGCAGGTGGACCTGCTGCAGTATGGCGAGTCCTACTTCTTCCGGGAGGAGCGGGCCGCCAACTCCCTCGCGGCGACGAGTGGCGTCCTCCTCGACCTCATCGACGCCGGTCGAGCGGCCAGCTCACCGGAGGTACGCCATGCCGCAGAGGTGCTCAATACGGCTGTCGACGATCTCAGCACGGCGGTGGCGACCCAGTACCCGCACCTCGATGACAACGCCGCTGACGACCCGGTGGCCGTCATGGGCGCCTTCGCCCGGGACCACCAGCACGAGCCGATCCGCTTCGCCGACGGACCCTGAGTCAGCCGGGCCACTCCGGCACCTCGGTGAGGGCGTGCCCGTCACCGACCGCCGATTCGGGGATGACGCTGAGGCTCCCGTCCGGCTCGAGCACGACCGCGGCCACGGCGTCGAGGCCGCCACGTCCCGAGGACCGGATCGCCTGCATCACCTCGCCGGGAGTGAGTCGAGCCTTGGACAGCGCCTCCTCAATGACCCGCCCGTCCACGACGACGAGTGTGGGCTCGGCGTTGATGAACCGTCGCCCGCCCGGCAGCGACGTGGTCAGCCTGGTCACCAGCCACTGGGCACCGATGAGCAGCACCATGCCCGTGAGGGCATCGACATAGCTCATGTCCTTGCTCAGCACCGCGCTGGCGAGGATCGAGCCCAGGGCAACCGTGACGACCATGTCGAAGGCGTTGAGCTTGGCGAGCACCCGCTTGCCACCGAGGCGGAGCAGGACCACGAGGGCGACATAGGAGGCTGCGCCGACCAGCGCAATGCGCAGCACCGCGGACCACGAGTCGAACCACATGCCTCAACCACCTCTCGTCGGCGAGGACGTCGGCCCAGACCCCGCGATTCGTCCCACCATGGCAGATCAGGCAGGTCGGAGCGGCCCAACAGGTCGGGTCACAACGTGTGGGTGAAACGGGGCCATCACCCCGCTGTGGTCACTCGCTGTCCCTCCGGTGAGGTGGCCTGGCCGTCGGCGGGAGCAGGCTCTGCGTCGGCTGACCCAGAGGCGACCCCGACGGGAGCCACCCCCAGGGTGCGCTCGAGCTTGGCACCTTCGACGTCGACGTCGGGAAGGATGCGGTCGAGCCAGCGCGGGAGGTACCACGCCTTCTCGCCCAGGATCGACATCGCCGCCGGAATGAGCGTCATCCGCACGAGGAATGCATCGACGAGGACGCCGAGCGCGAGACCGAGACCGATCGGGCGGACCATCGCCAGGTGTGCCCAGACGAAGCCGCCGAACACCGAGATCATGATGATCGCCGCGGCGGTGACGACGCGGGCGCTGTGGTTGAAGCCCGTGATGACGGCCGTTCGCGCGTCCTTGCCGTGGACGTGCTCCTCGCGCATCGCGGAGACGAGGAAGACCTGGTAGTCCATCGCGAGCCCGAAGAGGATGCCGATGAGCAGCGTCGGCAGGAACGAGATGATCGGCCCCGGCTCGTTGACCCCGAAGATCCAGGACAGGTGCCCGAGCTGGTACACGGCCACGATCGCGCCGAACGCGGCGATGATGCTGAGCAGGAACCCTCCGGTCGCGAGCAGCGGGATGACGATGGAGCGAAACACGAGGAGCAGGAGGATGAGCGACAGTCCGACGACGACGAGCAGATAGATCGGCAGGGCCTGCGCGAGCTGCTCGGAGATGTCGATGTTGGCGACCGTCATGCCGGTGAGGCCGATGTCCGCTCCGTGGTCTCTGCCGATGCCAGGGGCGTTGGCCGTGAGGCGCTCGACGAGCCACTCGGTCGCGGGGTCCGCGGGACCGTCGGAGGGCTGGAGCTGGAAGGCGAGGACGTCGCGGCGGTCGTTGACCCCGACCGGGACGACGTACTCCACTCCGGAGGTGTCCAGGAACTCCTCGCCGATGTCCGCCTGCTTCGTGAGCAGGGCCGTCTCGTCACCGGCCGGGATCGCCTCGTCGAGCTCGGCGACGACGATGAGGGGACCGCTCGCGCCGGCACCGAACTCTGTGCGCACCGTGTCGAAGGTCTGGTATGCCGCGGAGTCGGCCGGTTCGGACCCGCCGTCGGGCAGACCGAGGCGGATCTGGCCCGTGGGATAGCCGAGCCCGGCGACGATGGCGATGACGGCGGCGATCATCAGCCAGGGCCGGCGCTGCACGAACGCCGCCCAGCCATGGTGGGTGTCCGCCTCACGCTGGTCCTGCTCCACGGTGTCGTGGAGGTCGCCCTGCGCCAGGGCCGCGCGCTTGCGCCTGGGGAGCACGCGCATACCCATGATCGACAGCACGGCGGGGGTGAGGGTGAGGGCGACGAGGACCGCGATGGCCACCGTCGCGGCGGCGACCAGACCCATGATGCCGAGGAACGGGATGCCGGTGATCGTCAAAGCGGCGAGCGCGATGATGACGGTGAGGCCGGCGAAGGTCACCGCGTTGCCGGACGTGCCGACCGAGAGCGCGATCGAGTCCCTGACCGTCATGCCGTGCATGAGCTGCTGCCGGTGCCGGTTGATGAGGAAGAGCGAGTAGTCGATGCCGACCGCCAGGCCCAGCATGAGCGCAAGGGCCGGGGTGATCGACTGCATCTCGAACAGTGACGACAACGCCAGGGCTCCGGCGAGGCCCACTCCCACGCCGACCAGCGCCATGAGGAGGGGAAGGCCGGCCGCGACGAGAGAGCCGAGCATGACGATGAGGACGATCGCGGCGACGACAAGACCGATGACCTCACCCGGGCCGAAGATGCTCGAGATGTCGGCGGTGAGCTCGGCGGAGAGGGTCGTCGGCACGCCCTGGGCCACGAGCTCGTCGGCGACCTGCTGGATCGCGTCCATGGTCTCCGGTGGGATGGAGCCGCCAACGCCCTGGACGGAGATCTGGGTCATCGCCACGGTGTTCGCATCGTTGACCACGCGGAGTCCGTCGGAGAGAGCGGCCATGCGCTCGCCCGCGACCTGGGCTTTCTCGCCCGCCTCGAACTCGGCGCGACTGGCCTCGAGGTCGGCCTCGCCGGCCTCGATCTCGGCCAGACCCGCGTCGATGAGGACCTGCTGCTCGGCGGCCTGCTCAGGCGTGATGAGACCCGCCGCGAGGGCGGCGGCGAGCTGGCCCTGACCACCCTCGAACTCGGCGCGGCCCGCTGCGAGCTCCTGCTCGCCGCTCTCGAGCCGAGCGCGTCCGGACTCGAGCTCGGTCCGGCCCGCGTCGAGCTGGTCCGTCGAGCTGTCGATCTGCGCCTGCGTCTCGAACGGGTCGATGGCGATGACGTCGTCGATCTCGCTCCACGCCGCGATGGCGTCGGAGACCGCCGACCGCTGGGCGTCGGTGAAGCCGTCGTCGCTGCGGAACACTGCCGTCCCTGTCGTGCCGGCCGCCTCGGGGATCTCCGTCTTGAGGGTCTCCAGGACCGCCTCGAACCGGCTTCCCGGAATGGAGAACTCGTTCGCGAGCGGCTTGGCGAAGGCGAGCATGCCGGTCACGGTGAGCACGATGAGGGCGAGCCAGGCGCCGACGACCGGCCACGGTCGGCGCGCGCACCAGCGGCCGACGCGGTGCAGGAAGATGGCCACGGTCAGTGTCCTTTCGACGGAGTAGAGATCAGAGGAGTCGAGATCGGGGGTGTCGAGATCGGGGGCGTCGACATCGGGGGAGCAACCCAGCCGTTTTCGGCGTAGGCGAGGGCCCGGTCGAGCTGTCGGTGGAAGTCGTCGATGGCGACCTGGTCGACCGGCGCCCCCGGCTCGCGGTCGGCGGCCCAGGTCCGCTCGGCGGCGGCGAAGCAGCTCATGATCGTCGTGGCGAGGGTCGCGAGGTAGAGGTTGTCCACGCCACTCGGCAGCCGCTCGACGAGGACTCCCTCGAGCCAGGCGCCCTTCTCGGCCCAGACGACCCGCTCGAAGGCGTCCGCCGTGGCGTCGTCGGTGCAGGCATGGCAGTTGAGGAGCGCGAGCCACTCGATGAGCCCGGCCGGGATGCCGACCGTACGGACGGTCTCGCGCAGACGCCCCATCGGTGAGGTCCCGGCGGCGAAGTCACCGATGGCGTCGGCGAGATTGACGGTGTTCGTGCCGATGACCTCGGAGATGACCGCAGGGATGCCGGCGTAGTAGTTGAAGAAGGTCCGGCGCGAGACCCCCGCCTCGTCGGCGAGCTGCTCAACGGTGATGCGGTGGACCGGTTGGTCGCGGAGCAGCGTGCGCAGTGCCTCGACGATCGCCTCACGGGTGCGCGTCTTGTTCAGCTCTCGCCGGCTCGTCGGCTCCAGCTCCGCCTCGGTCTGCACCGTCTGAGTCACGGCTGCAGGCTAAGCGTGTGCGTGCATACCGTGCAAATCTGCACGTCGTGCACGGTCTGGGCCTCCGGCGAAGGGAGGCGCTTCTGCTGGAGGGAGGCCCTCCCGCAGCGACAGGCGATAGAGCGCCACCCCGACGCGGGGGCACCTCGGCTCGACAGCACGACCTCGGCTCGGGCGGCTCAGGGGACGACTCAGAGGAGGGAGCGGACTGCCGCGATGGCGCCGTCGAGATAGCGGTCGACGACCTCGCGCTCCTCGTCCGTGAGCGAGGCGTCGAGCGCGGCGAGCCCGGCGAACATCGGGGCAAGATGACCGACCGCCTCCGTCCGCCCGGAGTCGGTGAGGTGCACCTCGGTGCGCCGCCCGTCGACGGAGTGCGGCTGGCGCTCGGCGTGGCCATTCGCGACGAGTCGGTCTACGACCCCGGAGGCTGCGGCCGAGGTCACACCGAGGGCGCGAGCAAGGTCGGCCGGGCCCATCGACTCCTTCGAGAGGTGCCGAAGAGCGTGCAGCTCGGACGGGCTGAGCTGAGCCCGGCGTGCCACGGCGATCGGCGCCGCCGAACCCGCGTCGAGGAGCCGCTGCAACCGGTCGAGGGTGGCCGACATCTGCCACTGGGGCACGACCTCCCGGACCGATCGAGTGGCGGCATCCTTGTGCGGGCTGCTAATTTTCCCTCACCAACTTAGCAATCTAGTGACTCACTGACTGACTTAAGACTGTACCGAAGGGAACAACGATGACGCGAGGGAAGCACACCCAGGAACGCGCGAAGGTGCCCGGCCGGGTGCTCCTCGGCGCCATCGCCCTCGTCCTCGTCTGGTTCGCTCTCGGCGGCATCGGTGGGCAGGCGACCGGCCAGCTGTCCTCGTTGCAGCAGAACGACGCGTCGTCCTTCCTCCCCGAGGATGCCGAGTCGACCCTCGTCACCAACGCCCTCGCGGACTTCCAGGACGACTCGACGCTGCCGCTCATCATCGTCGCGGCCCGCGACGGGGGTCTCGAGCCGACCGACCTCGAGCTGGCGCAGGCCTTCGCCGCCGCCCTGCCCGGCGCGACCGGCGAGCTGCCGGAGGGAGGCACCGTCGCGGACTACCTCGCGCTACCCCCGGGGGCCCCGATCCTGGCCATCCCGAGCGAGGACGGGGAGGCGTTCATCATCGTCCTCCCGCTCAAGGCCGACGAGATCGGCGCGACCATCGAGGAGGAGCCGGTCCTGCAGCTCGTCACCGACACGATCCGGGAGCAGGTCGACGCCGAGCTGATCGCAGCCGGACTCACCGCATACGTCACGGGCCCGGCAGGCTTCATCGCCGACCTGTCCCAGGCCTTCGCCGGCATCGACGGGATCCTGCTGCTCGTCGCGCTCGTCGTCGTCCTCGTCATCCTCCTCATCGTCTATCGCAGCCCGATCCTGCCGTTCGCCGTGCTGCTCACCGCCGTCTTCGGCCTCGCAGCGGCCGGCTACGTCGTCTACCAGGTCGCCGACGCCGGGCTCATCACGGTGAGCGGGCAGAGCCAGGGCATCCTCTCGATCCTCGTCGTCGGTGCCGCCACCGACTACGCCCTCCTCCTCGTCTCCCGCTACAAGGAGGAGCTGCACAAGCACGCCTCCGCGTGGACCGCGATGAAGAAGGCCTGGCGCGCCACGATCGAGCCGATCTCGGCCAGCGCGGCGACGGTCATCCTCGGCCTCCTCGCGCTCATGCTCGCCGACCTTAAGGGCACCTCCGGCCTCGGTCCGGTCGCCGCGCTGGGCATCAGCGGTGCCTACCTCGCGGCCATCACGTTCCTACCCGCCCTCCTCATCCTCGGCCGGCGCTGGATCTTCTGGCCCGCTGTTCCGCACGTCGACGCGGAGCAGGAGGATGAGAACCGCCTCGCCAACCGGCTGGGCTGGACCCGCGTCGCCGACACCGTCGGCCGGCACCCGCGCCGGACGTGGGTCACCGTCACCGTCGCCCTGCTCGTCGGTGCGGCGTTCCTGCCCACTCTCAAGCTCAACGGCATCGCCCAGTCCGACATCTTCCTCACCACGGTCGACTCCACCCAGGGCCAGGACCTTCTCGCCCAGCACTTCGACGCCGGCTCCGGCTCGCCCATCCAGGTCCTCGTGCCCGAAGAGCGCACCGAGGAGGCACTCGCTCTCCTGGGCGAGGAGGAGGGCGTCTCCGACCCGTATGCGGGACTCGCGCCGGGTGCACCGCCGCAGGCGGTCGACGGCAACGTCATCCTCCAGGCGACGCTCGCCGACGCCGCAGACTCACCCGAGGCCGTCGACACGGTCGAGCGGGTGCGGGAGGACCTGCGCGCCCTCGACGAGCGGATCCTCGTCGGAGGTCAGACCGCCCAGCAGCTCGACACCCGCCAAGCCGCCGACCGGGACTTCCTCGTCGTCGCGCCGGTCATCATCCTCGTCGTCTTCCTCGTCCTCGTGCTGCTGCTGCGCTCCATTGCGGCACCCAGCATCCTCATGCTGGCGAACATCCTGTCCTTCGCCGCGACGATGGGCATCTCGGCGGTCGTCTTCAACCTCGTCTTCGACTTCCCCGGCGGGGACCCGACGACGGTCCTCTACGCCTTCGTCTTCCTCATCGCCCTCGGCGTCGACTACTCGATCTTCCTCATGACACGGGCCCGCGAGGAGAGCGTCCGGCACGGCGCACGGACCGGCGTGCTGCGTGCGCTCACGGTCACCGGTGGGGTCATCACGAGTGCGGGCATCGTGCTCGCCGCCACCTTCGGCGCGCTCACGGTCATCCCGCTCGTGTTCCTCGCCCAGCTCGCCTTCATCGTCGCCTTCGGCGTCCTGCTCGACACCCTCGTCGTCCGCTCCCTCCTCGTCCCGGCGATCTCCGTCGACCTCGGGCGCTGGACCTGGTGGCCGAGCCGGCTCTGGCGGCAGGAGGCTCCGGAAGCGACCGAGGAGCCCGACAAGCCCACACCCAAGGAGCCCGCACTCACCGGCTGACTCGGCCACCGCATACGCCTGGTGGCCGGAGGCATCCGCTCGCGGCGGCGCGATCGTACGCCGACCAGCCTTTGGTCCTTTGTCCTGTGATTGGTGCGATGTAGCGGACCGAGCACACGACAACGGCCCAAACACGCGGTGGGAGCCGGTGCGCAGGGGGCCCGGACGTGACACCATATGTGCCAACTCTTACGGAGGTGGCACATGTCGGTCGAACAGTCCTGGCCCCAGACCGAGCAGACCAAGCGGGGCGCCTTCAGCTCCCGAAGGGTCTTCATCTTCGCGGCCATCGGGTCCGCGGTCGGTCTCGGCAACATCTGGCGCTTCCCCTACGTCGCCTACGAGAACGGCGGCGGGTCGTTCATCGTCCCCTACCTCGTGGCGCTGCTCACCGCGGGCATCCCGTTCCTCCTCTTCGACTACGCGATGGGGCACCGCTACCGGGGCTCGGCGCCGCTGTCCTTCGCCCGGCTGCGGCGCGGGGCCGAGGGGCTCGGCTGGTGGCAGGTGGGCATCTGCTTCGTCATCGCGGTGTACTACGCGGCCGTCCTCGCGTGGGCCGTGAGCTACACGTTCTTCTCCGTCAACAAGGCCTGGGGAGCGGAGCCGGACGCGTTCTTCTTCGGCGAGTACCTCCAGGCGGGCGATCCGGGGGTGACGGCTTCCATCGTCCCCGGGGTGCTCCTGCCGCTCCTCGTCGTCTGGGCCGGAGTCGGGCTCATCATGCTGCTCGGCGTCCAGCGCGGCATCGGCATCACAGCAGCGGTGTTCATCCCGCTGCTCATCGTCGCCTTCCTCATCCTCGTGGTCCGCGCGCTCATGCTCCCGGGCGCAGCCGAGGGTCTCAACGCCCTCTTCACCCCCAACTGGTCGGCGCTCCTCGAGCCCGGGGTCTGGGCCGCCGCCTTCGGACAGATCTTCTTCTCCCTGTCCATCGGCTTCGGCATCATGATCACCTACGCCTCCTACGTCGACCGCAAGACCGACATGACCGGCTCCGGCCTCGTCGTCGGCTTCGCCAACAGCAGCTTCGAGGTCCTGGCCGGCATCGGGGTGTTCGCCGCCCTCGGTTTCATGGCACAGGCGTCCGGGGTCGCGGTCGACGAGGTCGCGACCTCGGGGATCGGGCTGGCCTTCATCGCCTTCCCGGCGATCATCAACGAGGCACCGGGAGGCGCACTCATCGGCGTCCTCTTCTTCGGCTCGCTCGTCGTCGCCGGGGTCACCTCGCTCGTCAGCGTCATCGAGGTCGTCATCTCCGGGGTGCGGGACAAGTTCGACCTCAGCCGTCGCGCGGCGACGGCAGCGGTCATCGCACCCGCCGCCCTGCTCAGCCTCGTCTTCTTCTCGACGACGAGCGGCATCTACGTCCTCGACATCGTCGACCACTTCGTCAACCGCTTCGGCATCCTCGTCGTCGCCGTGGTGAGTGTCCTCGTCGTGGCCTGGGCGGTCCGGGCCCTGCCCCGACTGGCCGACCATCTCAACCTCACCGCGGACATCAGGGTCGGTCGCCTCTGGGTCGTCACGCTCGGCTTCGTCGTGCCCCTCGCTCTCAGCGCGGTCCTCATCCAGGAGCTCTGGGCGGTCATCGACGAGCCATACGGCGGCTACCCGGGCTGGATGCTCATCGTCTTCGGTTGGCTCATGGTCGTCTCCCTCGTCGTCGCCGCCTTCGCCGCTGCGCGGGTGCGATGGCGGGAGGGCACGTCGCTGGAGGACCCGAGCGAGCGGCTGGAGGAGGTGTCATGAGCACGTCAGCGATTCTCATGATGATGGTCGCCATGATCGTCGTGTGGGGCGGACTCGCCGTCGCCATCATCGCGATGATGCGAGGAACGTCTCCCGGCGACCGGGAGATCCACCGCGACCTCTGAGGACGCGCCCCGCGCATGCCGCCCCTGCATACCGCGAGATCCGTCGCGGCCACCGCGCCGGGACCGGCACCGACCGCCCTCGTGCCAGGTCGGTGCCAACGCTCGACCGGCGGCACT
>JBHEPF010000136.1:0-4953 GCA_046260445.1 Dermatophilaceae bacterium
GGTGCCGCCCCCACCGGCACCGCCAGTGAGGCCGAGTACTTCGAGATCAGCGTGACCGAGCGCGTCGACCCCGAGCGGGTGAGGTCGGCTCTCGACACGGCGCTGCCGGAGGGGCTCGACATCCTCGAGGTCGTGCCGGCCGGGCCCGGCTCGCTCGCAGAACGTCTGCAGGCCAGCGAATGGGAGATCGTCTTCCCCCTGACCGAGCTGTCCGCGGTCCACGAGGCGGTGGCGCGGCTGCTCGCCAGCGACAGCGCACCCGTGAGCCGGACATTCAAGACCGGGCCCAAGATCTTCGACGCACGCGCGGCGATTGTGGACGCCGAGGTTTCCGAGGGTGCGACCCGCGGCGTCGATGGGTCGGAGTCAGGACCGTATGCGATACTGCGGGTGGTCGTGCAGCACACCACACCCGTTGTGCGACCCGACGACATCCTGACCGCGCTGCGATCAGTGGCCGACCTTGAGAGCGCCGTGTCACCCATGGTGACGCGCCGAGCCCAAGGGCTACTGCAGACCGCACCCGCTGGGGTAGCCGATCCGTTGGCTGCCGACAAGGAGGCCGTCGGCGGGTGAGGGGGTGACGCGCTCCAGCGCGAGCCACCGCACCCGTAGCCGCCTGACTTCCGCGGCGCGCGCAACCCACGCGCGTTGTTCGCGATCGACCCGAGCACCGGATGCTCCAGAAGTGGAGACCAGCGAGGAGAGTCCTCTCCTCGCATACGGTCCCCGCGGGTGTGGCTGGGCCAGCCGGCCGACTGGAGGGATGCCCTCATGGCTTCCGAACCGACGACCGACCCCACCGATGAACGCACGATCGATACTTCTCACGCCGTGCCGGACCTGACGCCGAGCGACCCGCCGCAGGCGTCGGGTGACACACCGGGCGACGAGCGACCGCCGGCGAAGAAGGCGACCCGCAAGCGAGCGACCGGTTCGCGCAGCAAGAAGGTCGCTGCCGCTGCGGTCGAGACCTCGGCGGCTGAGACGCCGGCAGAGGACGCCCCGGCAGCGACCGGTGGGGACGTGCCTGAGTCTCCGCCCGCCCCGGCCAAGCGGTCCCGGGCCCGCCGGGCGAAGGCGCCTTCGGCCGAACCTGTCACCGAGCCCGCAGCCGATGCGTCGGCAGATGAGACTCCTCTCGAAGCCGGGTCCGAGGGCCCCGCTCCCGAGGATGCGACCGCAGCCGAGACCCCGCAGGACGAGACCCCGCAGGACGGCGCAGGGCCCGCACGGCAGGTCCCCAGCTTCGGGCTGCTCTTCAAGGCGCCCGAGCCGGTGGCGCCGCGCCGCCGTCGAGCTACCGCTGCCGCGGGTGCTCCCGTCCCGTCGAGCCAGGACACGGACGCAGGGCGCAGTGACGATGGGCGCAGTGACGATGTACGCGGTGACGATGTACGCGGTGACGATGCGCCCAGCGACCAGCCGAAGGCTGACCATCAGGATGTCGAGGAGCACCGCACCGAGGAGCCATCGACCGCAACGGATGACTCCGAGAGCGCGGGCGGCCGTCGGTCCCGCCGTCGCGGAGGTCGGGGACGACGTCCCCGCAGTGGCGACAGCGACCAGGGTGGCCAGGACGGCTCCGCCGAGGATGGCGCCCCTGAGCAGTCCGCTGCCGACCAGGAACCCAAGCAGAGGACACGGGGTCGTCGCGCGTCCGGCGCCGACGCCGACGACGGCGACGCCGGGGGTGCAGACTCTGGCGCCGCCGACGCCGACGGCACTGACTCCGATGACGACAGCGGGGACGGGTCGAGCCGTCGTCGACGTCGCCGCCGCCGCGGCGGCTCCGACGGTGAGAGTGACGAGAGGCAGGGGGCTCGGGCCCGCGACGAGGTGACCGGACTGAAGGGGTCGACCCGACTCGAGGCGAAGAAGCAGCGCCGTCGTGAGGGGCGCGAGGCCGGCCGGCGTCGCACGATCATCACCGAGGCTGAGTTCCTTGCGCGGCGCGAAAGCGTCGAGCGGGTCATGGTCGTGCGTGAGCGGGACAGCAAGACCCAGATCGCCGTGCTCGAGGACGGCGTGCTCGTCGAGCACTACGTCTCCCGCGAGAGCGGGGCCTCGATGATCGGCAACGTCTACCTTGGCCGAGTCCAGAACGTCCTCCCATCGATGGAGGCCGCCTTCGTCGACATCGGCAAGGGACGCAACGCGGTCCTCTACGCCGGAGAGGTCAACTGGGACGCCGCCGGCCTCGAGGGCAACGTGCCCAAGCGCATCGAGAATGCCCTGGGCTCCGGAGACACGGTCCTCACCCAGGCGACCAAGGACCCCATCGGGCACAAGGGTGCGCGTCTCACCTCGCAGATCTCCCTGCCTGGACGGTTCCTCGTCTATGTGCCCGAGGCGTCGATGACCGGGATCTCGCGCAAACTGCCCGACACCGAGCGCGCCCGCCTGAAGTCGATCCTCAAGAAGATCGTCCCCGACGACGCCGGCGTCATCGTGCGCACGGCCTCCGAGGGTGCCTCCGAGGAGGAGCTCACCGCAGACATCGCTCGGCTCACCAAGACCTGGGAGAAGATCCAGGGCAAGGTGGAGAGCGCCGCCAAGAAGAAGGGCTCGGCGGGGGCGCCGCTGCTCCTGCACGGTGAGCCCGACCTCACCGTCAAGGTCATCCGCGACGTCTTCAACGAGGACTTCTCCTCACTGGTGGTCTCTGGAGAGCGAGCCTGGGCCGACGTCTCGGAGTACCTCGAGGACGTCGCGCCCGAGCTGGCCAAGCGGCTCACGAAGTGGACGAGCGAGACCGACCTCTTCACGCAGTATCGCGTCGACGAGCAGATCGCCAAGGCGCTCGACCGCAAGGTGTGGCTGCCGTCCGGCGGGTCGCTCGTCATCGACCGCACCGAGGCCATGACCGTCGTCGACGTCAACACCGGCAAGTACGTCGGCTCCGGGGGCAACCTCGAGGAGACGGTGACCAAGAACAACATCGAGGCCGCCGAGGAGATCGTCCGCCAGCTCCGGCTGCGCGACATCGGCGGCATCATCGTCGTCGACTTCATCGACATGGTGCTGGAGTCCAACCGGGATCTCGTTGTCCGGCGTCTCCTCGAGTGTCTCGGACGAGACCGTACCAAGCACCAGGTTGCAGAGGTCACGTCGCTCGGACTGGTGCAGATGACCCGCAAGAGGGTTGGCTCCGGCCTGCTCGAGGTCTTCTCCGAGCCGTGCTCACACTGCGCCGGCCGTGGCGTCATCGTCCACTCCGACCCGCTCGACGACTCCGCTCCCGAGGACACCGGCAGCACCAGCCGTGGACGCGGACGGGGTCGCGGCAACGGCGGCGGCACCCAGTCCGGCGGCACGCAGCCCGGCGGCAACCACTCGGGAGGCTCCCGCGGACGCAGCGGCAACGGCAACGGTGAGAGCGAGCGGCCCCAGCCGACCGGTCCGACGGCCGCCCAGATCGCCGCTGCGGCACACGCCGCCGCTGTGAAGGCCAACGCCTCAGCCAACGGGACCGTGGTCGAGAGTGACCCTCAGGAGGAGGAGGCTGCCTCGGCCGAGCACTCCGCGCCGGTCATCCAGGAGTCTGGGACCGAGTCGGCATCGGGCGTCACCGAGGAGTCCGGAGTGGATCCGGAGCAGACGGAGCCGACCGAGGTGTTGGCGCAGGCGGACCTCCCGTCCGAGCCCGAGTCTTCTTCTGAGCCTGAGACCCAGCCCGAGCCTGAGACCCAGCCCGAGACCCCGGCCGCACGTCCCCGACGCAAGCGCGGCCGGGTCGTCGCGCCCGCCGGGCCTCCCGGGCAGAGCCAGGTCCGGGTCATCACGACCGGGCAGAGCTGAGCCGGTGCACCCTCGGTTTGGCTGCTGCGGCAGCGACCCGGTAGATTAATTCCTTGGTGCGCCCACCGAGCGGTGTCCCCGAGACAGAGCACGTCTGACAACGACTCGTTCCGGGCTACTACCTGCCGGTCACCAAAGTGCGCGCATCGTCCGTCATAACCGAAAGTGAGTTCAACCATGTACGCGATCGTTCGCGCCGGGGGACGTCAGGAGAAGGTCTCCGTTGGCGACGTCCTCATCATCGACAAGGTCGGCGGCAGTGCTGGCGACAGCATTGACCTGACCCCCCTTCTCGTCGTGGACGGCTCGACCGTCACGAGCGACGCGTCCAAGCTCGCCAAGGTCTCCGTCAAGGCCGAGGTCGTCGGTCCCGTCAAGGGCCCGAAGATCACGATCATGAAGTTCAAGAACAAGACCGGATACCGCAAGCGCCAGGGCCACCGTCAGCACATGACCCAGGTCAAGGTCACTCAGATCAACGTCTGATCAAGGTCGAGCAAGACAGTCCGGTAGGACAGTCCGCCACGACCGGTGATCGACACCCCACGGTTCCCCCCTCTCACGAAGTAGGTACAGACATGGCACACAAGAAGGGTGCGTCCTCCACTCGCAACGGGCGCGACTCCAACGCACAGTTCCTCGGCGTCAAGCGCTTCGGCGGCCAGGTCGTCAGCGCCGGTGAGATCCTCGTCCGCCAGCGCGGCACGAAGTTCCACCCTGGCAACGGCGTCGGGCGCGGTGGCGACGACACGCTCTTCGCGCTCGTCGCGGGCGCGGTCGAGTTCGGGAGCAAGCGTGGTCGCAAGACCGTCAACGTCGTTCCCGTCGACGCCGCCTGACGACGCCGACCGACAACGGCCATCGACACGGCTCGCGCCGACGTCGACACCCGTGCGGGCCTGCCCGCACCTCTGACACTCTGTGAGGGACGGGCCCTGGTGATCCAGGCCCGTCCCTCACGCCGTATCCACACATCTCTCTTCTGATTCTCTCGATCGTCCGTCCGCACCCGAGGAGCCCACGATGGCCACGTTCGTCGACCAGGTGACGCTCCATGTCGCAGCGGGACACGGCGGTCGCGGCATCGCGTCGGTGCGCCGCGAGAAGTTCAAGCCGCTCGGGGGACCCGACGGCGGCAACGGCGGCCGGGGT
>JBHEPF010000068.1:0-28123 GCA_046260445.1 Dermatophilaceae bacterium
CGGGTCTACTGACGCACCCGACGCACCAAGACGCACAGGACCCCGGCAGCCAACGCTGCCGGGGTCTCGGCAACTCCGGCCTCGAACTCCCGCGTCCGCTCCCGATCACTCCCGCACGAGGAAGCGACGCAGCGCGGCCACCTTCCGGTCGGTGAACTCCCGCATGAGCGGCGTGTCCGGAGCCGAGGTGTCCGCCCCGTGCGGCATCCCGGGGACGACGTGCAGCTCGACGTCGATGCGGGCGGCCCGGAGTCGCTCGGCGTACTCGACGTCCTCGTCGTGGAAGAGGTCGACGTCGCCGACGCCGACCCAGGCAGGCGGCAGCCCCGTGAGGTCCTCCCGGCGGGCAGCGACCGCATACTCAGGAGCGGAGTCGGCCACCGGAGGACGACCGAGGTAGGAGGTCCACCCGAACAGGTTCGACTGCGGATCCCAGCCGACCCTACCGGTGTCACCGTGGTCGGCCCGCAGTGCGGTGCGGTCATCCGTCATGGGGTAGACGAGCAGCTGGAAGCACACCGGAACCTCGCCGCGGTCATGCGCGAGCTGGACCAGTGTCGCCGCCAGACCGCCGCCGGCGCTCTCGCCGCCCACCGCGATCCGTTCGGGGTCGACACCGAGCTCCTCGGCCCGGTCGTGGACCCACCGAAGGGCGGTGTAGCAGTCCGCGAGCGGGGCCGGGAACGGGTGCTCCGGCGCCAGCCGGTACTCCACGGAGACGACGAGCACGCCGAGCTCCCGTGCCACGCGCCCACCGAACGACTGCCCCATTTCCGCGCTCCCGAAGAGGTACCCGCCACCGTGGATCCAGAGCAGCACCCCACTGGGGAGCGTCCGGTGCCTCGGCTCGTAGAGGTGCACCGCCACGGGCTCCCGCCCGCTGACGTATGCGGTGCGCACCTGCGCGCGCACGCCCGGTGGGAGCGGGAAGAGACGACCGAGAGGTACCTTGCGAAGGAGGCGGATCGCCCGAAGGCTCACTGTCGGCAGCGGGACCATGAGCAGGGGCGAGCGCAGCTCCGGCGCAACGTGCTCGTCGACGTAGCGTGTGCGGCTCGTGATCTCGCGACCCACCCGGATGGCGCCGAACACCCCCGCACCGAGCGCGGCCAATGCTGCGAGTCGCTTCGCTCTCATGTCGATCCTCATGTCGGCCTCGGTGTTCTCGGTGCTCTCGGTGTCGTCCACACTGCTTCATCGTCACGTCGTCCGCGCTCGCGACGGTGGCCTCCACAATTCCATGGCGCCCTTCGGCGGGTGACAATGGCCAGATGACCGAAGACCGCATCGCCACCGCCACCCGGGAGATCGCAGCCGACGCCGCGGCGATCTTCGAGCTCATCGCCGACCCCAGCCGACAGCCGGAGTGGGACGGCATGGACAACCTCCTCGAGGCGGCCCCGGAGCAGCGGGTCAGGGCCGTCGGAGACGTCTTCGTCATGACCATCCATCTCGGCTCGGACCGGCACAACCGCGTCGTCGAGTTCGAGGAGGGCCGCCGGATCGCGTGGAAGCCGTCCGAGCCGGGTAAGGACGAGGCCGGCCACCTCTGGCGGTGGGAGCTCGAACCGGTCGGCGAAGGACGGACCCGAGTGACGCATACCTATGACTGGACCGACCTGCACGACGAGAACCGGTTGGGACGCGCACGCAGGACCACGAGCGATCGGCTCATGCGCTCGATCGACCGCCTCGCCGACCTGGTCGAGGAAGGCTGAGCTACTGGTTCTGCGGGAAGCCGAGGTTGAGGCCGCCGTGGCTCGGGTCCAGCCAGCGCGAGGTGACGACCTTGCCGCGCGTGTAGAAATGGACACCCTCCATGCCGTGGGCGTGGCTGTCGCCGAAGAGTGAGTTCTTCCACCCGCCGAAGGAGAAGTACGCCATCGGCACCGGGATGGGCACGTTGACGCCCACCATGCCGACCTCGACCTCGTTCTGGAAGCGGCGCGCCGCACCACCGTCGTTGGTGAAGATCGCCGTCCCGTTGCCGTAGGGGTTGTCGTTGATGAGCTGCAGGCCCTCGTCGTAGGAGTCCACCCGCACGACCGAGAGCACCGGGCCGAAGATCTCGTCGTCGTAGACGGACATGCCCGGCGTGACGTTGTCGAAGAGGGTCGGATTGAGGAAGAACCCCTCACCGTCCGCTTCGACGTCGCCGTCGCGGCCGTCGACGACGAGCGTGGCGCCATCCTCGACGCCCGAGTCGAGATAGGAGGTCACCTTGTCGCGGTGGGCCGCGGTGACGAGCGGGCCCATGTCGCAGCCGCGGGTGCCGTCGCCGGTGACGAGCTTGCCCATCCGGTCCTTGATCTTCTCGATGAGCGGGTCGGCGACGGGCTCGACGACGACGAGCGCCGAGATCGCCATGCACCGCTCACCGGCAGAGCCGAAGCCTGCGTTGACCGCGGCGTCCGCGGCGAGGTCCAGGTCGGCGTCGGGGAGGACGAGCATGTGGTTCTTGGCGCCGCCGAGGGCCTGGACCCGCTTGCCGTTCTTGGTGCCCGTCTCGTAGACGTACTTGGCGATCGGGGTCGAGCCGACGAAGGAGATGGCCTTGACGTCCGGGTGCGTCAGGAGGGCGTCGACGGCCTCCTTGTCACCGTGGACGACGTTGAGGACACCGTCGGGCAGTCCGGCCTCCTTCCACAGCGCGGCGATCGCGTTGACGGCGGACGGGTCCTTCTCGGACGGCTTGATGATGACCGCGTTGCCACAGGCGATCGCGATCGGGACGAACCACAGCGGCACCATCGCCGGGAAGTTGAACGGGCTGATGATGCCGACGACGCCCAGGGGCTGCCGGATCGAGTAGACGTCGACGCCCGTCGAGACGTTCTCGGAGAAGCCACCCTTGAGCAGCTGTGGGATGCCGCAGGCGAACTCGGCGACCTCGAGGCCCCGGGTGACCTCGCCCTCGGCATCGGAGAGCACCTTGCCGTGCTCGGCGGTGATGAGGGCGGCGATGTCCTTCTTCCGGGCGTTGAGCAGCTCGCGGAACGCGAAGAGGATCTGGGTCCGCTTGGCCAGGCTCATCCGCTGCCACTGCGAGGTCCAAGCGGCGTTCGCCGTCGCGACGACCTCACCGACGACGTCAGTGGAGGCGAGGTCGAGCTCGCCGGTCTGCTCCCCGGTGGCCGGGTTGTAGACCGGGCTCGTGCGCTCGGCGACGCCCTCCCACGGGGCCCCGTTGACGAGGTGGGTGATGCGGGTGGGGGCGCTCATGGTGTCTCCGTGGCTCGGCTCGGCAGAGGTGAGATGTGCAGTGAGATGTGCAGTGAGATGGTCTTAGTGTGTCCTAGACGGGCAGGTCAGGCGGGGCGGTCGGGCGGGGCGGTCAGCCGGCAGGGTCGGCGAGACCGGGGATCTCGCTCATCGCCACCGGCCTGCGCTCGCTGCGCGAGAGCTCGCACGCCTCCGCGATCCGGAAGGCCTCGAGGCCGTCGGTGATCGTGCAGGGCGTGTCGACCTCACCGCGCACCAGGCGAACGAACCCGGCCAGCTCCGCCATGAAGGCCCCCCTGAACCGGTCCTTGAAGGCCGTATGCGCCGGTCCGGCCGGGAAGTCCACACCCGCCTCCGCGCTCCGGAAGGCATACGAGTCGTCGAAGCCCACCGCGAGCGCCCCATGGGAGCCGTGCACCTCCATGCGCACGTCGTGACCGCCCCCGTTGTAGCGCATGGCACTGACGAGGGCCACCGTCCCGTCGTCGAGGGTGAGGACCGCAGCACCGGTCGAGAGGTCCCCGCTCGCCTCGAAGAAGGGTGCGCCCTTGGTGCCGCCCGTCGCATACACGCTCTCGACCTCGCGGCCCGTGACGAAACGGATCGCGTCGAAGTCATGGACGGAGCAGTCGCGGAAGATGCCCCCGGAGGTGACGACATAGGCCTCGGTCGGAGGGAGCTGGTCGTGCGTCGTGCACCGGAGCTGGTGGAGCTCGCCGAGCTCTCCGGCACGCACGGCTGCGCGTGCTCGGCGGTAGCCCGTGTCGAACCGGCGCTGGAAGCCGATCTGGACCGGCACCTCGGAGGCGGCATCGAGCCGAGCCAGGTCCGCGGTCTCTGCGAGGTTCGAGGCGACCGGCTTCTCGCAGAAGGTGGGGACCCCCTCGGCGATGCCCCGCCGGAGGAGAGGTGCGTGCATCTGGGTCCCCGTCGTGATGACGAACCCGTCGATGCCGGAGGCGAACAGGTCGTCGAGGGTGGGTGCGTGCTCGGCACCGAGCTCTGCCGCCACACCCGCCGCGACCTCGGGGACGGCGTCGGTGAGGACGAGCTCCGGCGGGTCGGGCAGGCCGAGGATCGTCGCGGCGTGGAAGGCGCCGATCCGGCCGGTGCCGGCGAGTCCGATCCGCATTCGGGTCTCCGTGTCAGATAGGTGTCGGGTGAGAATCAGGTGAGAATCAGGAAGGAATCAGGTCGGTGTCAGGTGGTGAGGCGGGGGTCGACGGGCAGGTCCGGCCAGGACTCCCTCACCCAGCCGTGGACAGGATCGTCGCAGATGAGCCACGCACGCTCCGGGCCGGGTCCGGCCATGACGTTGAGGTAGTAGAGGTCGGCGTTCGGGGCGGCGACAGCCGGCCCGTGCCAGCCGTGCGGGACGAGGACGACGTCGCCGGTGCGCACCTCGACGAGGACGTCGATCGGCCGGTCGGCGGTGCCGTAGACCCGCTGGTAGCCGAGGGCGTCGACGCCGCGCTCGTCGGTGGACCGCGTCTCGAAGTAGTAGATCTCCTCGAGCTCGGCCTCGACCCCGGGCCGCTCGGTGTCGTGCTTGTGGGGTGGCCACGACGACCAGTTGCCCGCCGGGGTGATGACCTCGCACGCGATGATCCGGTTGGCCTCGAGGACCCCGGGCAGTCCGAAGTTGCGGACCTGACGCGAGGCGACGCCCGCTCCCCTCAGCTCGACCGGCACCTCTGCCGCCGGCAGGTGAGTGGCCTTCGGCGACTCGCGCACCGTCTCGTCGAGGGCGAGGCAGATGGCGACCCGAGTCGGCGCGCCAGTGCCACCGGCTCCGGTGAGGGTGAGTGAGGAGCCGCGCGGCGCATACACGACGTCGGTCGGGCCGGCGAACACGTCCTGCCGACCCGCCAGCTCGATCGTCTCGTGCCCCTCGGCGCCGGAGACCTCGAGGGTGACCGGACCGCAGAGCGGCACGACGACCGCCTCCCACGACCCGAGGTCCCGGGTGAGGCTCTCGCCGGGGGCGAGGGTCGCCGTGACGAGACCCGTCCGGTGCCAGTCGTCGACGCGGTCGTCGATGACAAGGTCGCACCCCTCCTCGGCGCGGGACCCGGCCGGCAAGAACCAGCGGTCGTTGTCAGCGCCGCGACTCATCGGGTCACTCCCCTTCCGTCTTCGTCGGGCATGTCTTCATCGGGGCAGTCTTCATCGGGCATGTCTTCATCGGGCATGAACGAGCTCGGCGGCGACGTCGACCGCTGCGGAGACGTCCCCGTCGGCGGGGTAGAGCAGGGCGCGGCCGATGACGAGGCCGACCGCCTGGGGCACGTCGAGGGCGCGACCCCAGGAGGCATACGTGTCAATGGGGTCGCCGGCCGGGTCACCGCCGAGGAGGAGGGTCGGGAGCGTCGTCGCGTCGAGGACGCGCTCCATGTCCTCGACGACCGGCAGCTTGAGCCAGGTGTAGGCGCTGCTCGCCCCGAGGCCGGCCGCGATGTGCACCGACCTGATGACCGAGTCCGGGTCGAGCCGGTTCTCGACGCGGTCGGGGGCGACCCGGTCGGTGATGAAGGGCTCGATGAGGGCGACGAGTCCGCGGGCTGCCAGCTCGGTGACCGCCCGTCCACAGGCCTCGAGGGTCGCCACGGATCCCGCGTCGTCGTGGCAGATCCGGGTGAGCATCTTGCCGCCGTCGAGACCGAGGTCGGCGATCGTCTGCGCGTCCATCGACGTGAAGCGGTCGTCGAGCTCGAACGAGGCCCCTTGGAGGCCGCCCCGGTTCATCGTGCCGAAGACGACCCTGTCGTCGAGGAGCCCGAGCAGGAGCAGGTCATCGAGGATGTCGGGGCTGGCCAGGACGCCGTCGACACCGGGCCGGGAGAGGGCGGTGCCCAGCCGCGCGAGGAGGTCGCTGCGGGACGCCATCGCCATGGCGTCCCCGCGGACCCCGAGTGCGCCCCGCGCCGGGTGGTCCGCGGCGATGAGGAGCAGTCCCCGACCGTCCTGCTGCCGCTCGAACACCGTCCGGCCGTGCTCGCGGGTCAGCCAGCCCTCGGCGACGGCAGCGGGGTCGGTGCGCCGCGCATACGACAGCCGGGCGGCGAGGTCAGTCATCGGTCACCACGCGCTGGGCCGACGACTGGAGGGCGAGCACCTCGCCCTCCGTGGGCATCGCGGTCGCACACTCCCTGCGAGCCGCGACGTGCGCACCGGCGGCGTTGGCGAAGTCGATCGTGCGCCGCAGGTCCCAGCCCTCGAGCAGGCCATGGCAGACCGCCCCACCGAAGGCGTCGCCGGCACCGAGTCCGTTGAGGACGTCGACGGGGTAGGGCAGGCACTCGACACTCTCGTCAGCCGTCATGGCCAGGACCCCCCGGGGACCCTGCTTGACGATGGCGAGCTCGACGCCGCGGTCGAGGAGGGCCCGGCCGGCCCGCTCGGGGTCGGTCTCGCCGACCGCCACCTCGCACTCCTCGAGGTTGCCGATGGCGACGGTGCAGGCGTCGAGCGCCGTCTGTGCCGCGGTCGTCGCATCGCTGACCTCGCTCCAGAACATCGGACGGTAGTCGAGGTCGATGACCGTGAGAGGCGCCCGCCCCCGTGTCTCCCAGGCGGTCCGGTGTGCGCTCCGGCTCGGCTCGGCGGACAGACCGGTCAGGGTGCTCCAGTGCAGCCGGGCCCGCCTGACCGCGTCCGTGGGAATGTCCCGGTCGTCGATCCGCAGGTCGGGCGCCGTCGGCAGCCGGTAGAAGTACAGCGGGAAGTGGTCCGGGGGGAAGATCTCGCAGAAGGTCACCGGGGTCGGGAGGGCGTCGTCGATGCCGAGGTATGCGGTGCTCACCCCGAGCTCCTCGAGGGCCCGCCGCACGAAGCGGCCGAACGGGTCGTCACCGACCTTGGAGATGAGGGCGACGTCATGGCCGTAGCGGGCCGCCGCGACAGCGACGTTCCCCGCGCTGCCACCGAGGTACTTGCCGAAGGTCGCCACATCCTCGAGTCCTACGCCGTCCTGCATCGGATAGAGGTCGACGCCGACCCGGCCCACGGCGAGGACGTCGAGGACGCCCGGAGTGACCGCCGTCGACGCACGCATGGGCCCTACCCTTCCCCATCGACCGATTCCGGTCAATTGTCCGAACATTATGACCAAGGTGACATACCCTGGGTATGTGACTGTCATCCTTCCCCTCGTCATGGACCGCGGCAGTCCGGTGCCGCTCTATCACCAGTTGGCAGAGCAGCTCACGGCCGCGATCGCATCCGGCACCCTCCAACCGGGTGACCCGTTCGAGAACGAGCTCGCGCTCGCCGCCCGACTCGGACTCTCGCGACCGACCGTGCGGCGCGCGATCGCCGAGCTCGTCAACCGAGGGCTGCTGGTGCGCCGCCGCGGCGTGGGGACGACGGTCGCGAACCAGGTGATCCACCGCCGTGACGAGCTGTCCTCCCTCTACGACGACCTCGTCAGGCGGGGCGACAAGCCGACGTCGGAGATCCTCGAGATCGACCGCGCCTGCACGAGTCCTGTCGCGGCACAGGCCATGGGGCTCGACGAGGAGACACCGCTCTTCTACATCCGCCGACGACGCCTGGCCGGCGAGACACCGACCGCGATCCTCAACAACTACCTACCGCCGGAGTTCTCCGACATCGAGGAGTCGGATCTGCGCAGCGGCAGCCTGTACGAGATTCTCCGGGCGCGGGGGGCCCGGCCCGTCATCGCCCACCAGGTCATCGGGGCCCGGCGCCCCACCGCGACCGAGCGCCGGCTCCTCGGTCTCGCGCACGGCGATCCGCTGCTCACCATGACGCGCCGCGCCTATGACGCCGAGGGCCACCCGGTGGAGTACGGCGACCACTGCTACCGCTACGACCAGTACGCCTTCGACGTCACCGTCCACGAGCGCTGACCCCAGGTTTCTCTCCCAGGGAGGGAACGTTCAGCCTCGGGAGGGAAGGGAACCCTCCCACAGTTGAGGGTTCTCTCCCAGGGAGGAAAAGGTGAGTCGGCTCAGCGGTAGAAGTCCGGCGTCGGTGGGATCTCGACGTCGTGGACACCACCGCTGAGGGCCCGAACTCCCGCCTCACAGGCCAGGGCCACCTTGTAGCCGTCCCACGCGTCGGGCCCGTCGACCAGGCTGCCACCGCTGGTCAGCCCGTCGCGCACGGCGTCGACCCAGGACTGCATCTGCCGGTCGTAGGCGTCCGCGAACCTCGTCGTGTAGTGCCGGTGCTCACCGATGCGGAACTCTCCGTCGATCCAGACCTGGACGCCCTGCGGCTGACCACCGCGGGCGACTCCCCGCTCACAGACGAGCTCGGTCGCCACCTGGTAGCCGAAGTGGGCGCTCACGCTCATCTCGACATCGACGAGCACGCCGTTCTGCAGCGTCATCAGGACGAGGATCGGTTCGCGGATTCCGGCGGGCGAGGTGGAGTTGGCGCGCGCGTGGCGGACCTCGACCGTGGCGAGGTCGCTGCCGGCCAGCCACGGGACGACGTCGAACTCGTGGACGACCGAGTCGTTGATGAGCATCTCCGCACGGTACGTGTCCGGCGCAGCGGCGTTGCGGTGCACCGCGTGCACCATGAGGAGCTCGCCGGCCCTCCCGGTACGGACGACGTCACGCAGGGCGAGGTAGTCGCGGTCGAACCGGCGCATGAAGCCGACCTGTAGGTGGGGCCGGTCCAGCCGCTGCTCCGCGTCCACGACCCGTCGCGCGGCGGCCGCGTCCGGAGTCATCGGCTTCTCGCAGAGCGTCGGGAGCCTGGCCTCGATGCAGGCCAGGAGATCCGGCTCGTGGAACCGGCCGGGAGAGGCGATGACCACGGCGTCGAGACGCGCGTCGGCGACCGCGTCCCCGAGGCGGGCATACCCGGCGGCTCCAGCGAGACCGGCCCTGGCCGCGTCCCGTCGACCCTCGTCGGGCTCGATGACAGCCGCCACCCGGGCACCGGCCGTGATGCGGTCGATCCGCCTGATGTGGTCGGCGCCCATGATGCCGGCGCCGACCACCCCGACTCGCAGCTCACGCCCCGAGGTCTCACGCCCCGAGGTCTCACGCTCAGTGGTCTCACGCCTCGAGGTCATGACGTGACCTACTGGTCGGCCAGGTAGGCCTCTGCGTTCGAGGCCTCGACGAGCGTGGTGCCGGTGTCGATGCGCTCCTCGATCGTGCCGCCGTCGAGGAGCTCCTTCGCCGAGAGGACGCCCTGCTTGCCCATGTTCTCGGGGTTCTGGGCGATCGACGCGGTGAGCTCGCCGGCGATGATGGACTCGACGGCGTCGCTGTTGCCGTCGACCCCGACGATGACCATCTCGCCCGGGTCGATGCCGGCACCCTTGATCGCCTCGATCGCGCCGAGGGCCATATCGTCGTTGGCGCAGAAGACGAACCTCAGGTCGGGGTTCGCCTGCAGGATGTCCGCCATCGCCGCGCGGGCCTCGGCCCGGTCGGAATTGGCGTTCAGCTCGGCGACGATCTCGATGTCGCTTCCCTCGATCGCCTCCTTGGCGCCGGTCACGCGGTCATCGGTCGACGGGTTGCCCGGAACGCCGGCGATGAAGGCGATCTTGCCCGAGTCGCCCTGGGAGAGGATGAACTCGCCACCCTGGCGGCCGGCCTCGACGTTGTCGGTACCGATGAACGTCTCCGCGCCGTCCCAGTCGGGGATGTTGGTGTCGACGAGGAGCACCGGGATGCCGGCGTCGACGGCCTCCTGGAGCACCGGCTGGAGCTGGTCCGCCGCAGTCGGGGCCACGAGCAGCGCATCGACCTGCTGGGTGATCGCGGCGCGGACCTTGTCGATCTGCTCCTGGATGTTGGACTCCTGGGTGGCACCCGCGAGGGTGATGGTCACGCCCGCCTCCTCGGCACCCTCCTCGGCTCCACCCGAGACGCGCTGCCAGAAGGGGGAGTTCAGTGTCTTGAGGATCACTCCGATGGTGACGTCATCGGCGCCGTCGCCGTTCTGGGCCGCGTCGCCGTTGGACGTGTCGCCGTCGGATGAGCACGCTGAGACGGCCAGCAGGCTTGAGGCGAGCATCGCCCCGAGTACCTGACGGCGGCTGCGTGACCTTCGGTTCTTCTTCTCGAACACGGGACCTACCTGCTTTCTCTGAGGAGCTTTCTCTGGGGCTGTTCTCTGGGCGGTTCTCTGGAAGTGTCGAGGGCCCGTCACCGGGCTGGAGCGGTGTCGGCGGCGCCTGAGCCGGTCGCGCCGACGATCATCGAGACGATCCGCTGGATCGACTCCTGGGAAGGGCGCTCGGTGCCGACGACGCGGCCCTGACGCATCACCATGGCCTCGTCGCACACCTGTACGACGTGCTCCATGTTGTGGGAGATGAGGATGATCGAGATGCCGTGCTCGTCGGGGAGACGCCGCACGATGTCGAGGACGTTCCTCGTCTCCCGCACTCCGAGCGCGGCGGTGGGCTCGTCGAGGATGAGGACCCGCTTGGCGAACGCGACCGCGCGGGCGACCGACACCGCCTGCCGCTGACCGCCCGACATCAGACCGATGGAGCTCCTGAAGTCGGGCAGGTTGACCTGGAGCCGGTCGAGGCGATCCCGCGCGTCATCATGCATGGCGCGCTTGTCCAGCCAGCTCAGCGCACCCAGCCACGACGGCCGGGTGATCTCGTGCCCGACGTAGAGGTTGGTGACGATGTCGAGGTTGTCGAACAGCGCGAGGTCCTGGTACACCGCCTCGATGCCCAAGTCCCTCGCGTCGGTCGGGCTGCCGATCCGCGCCGGAGTGCCGTCGATGAGGATCTCACCCTCGTCCATGGGGTGCACGCCCATGATGCCCTTGATCAACGTCGACTTGCCGGCCCCGTTGTCACCGAGGAGACCGAGCACCTGACCCCGGTGAAGGGTGAGATCGACGTGGTTGAGCGCTGTGACGGCTCCGAAGCGCTTGACCGCACCGCGCACCTCGAGCACAGGGGTCCCGCCGGGCGTCGCGTCCATCTCGCTCATCGCCTGCTCTCCGACTCGTCCGTGCGGGCCACCTTGAGTCGTCGCTCGAGACTCCCCCGCAGCACGTCGAGCTCGACGGCCAGGACGATGACGACCCCCAGGGCGATGAACTGCCAGGAGCTGTCGACGTTGAGCAGGTTGAGCCCGTTCTGGATGATGGCGAGGATGAGCGCGCCCACGAGCGCCCCGAGGACGGATCCGCGGCCGCCGAAGAAGCTCGCGCCACCGATGATGACGGCCGCGATGGCCTGCAGCTCCAGGTTCAGCCCTGCGGTGGGGTAGGCGGAGTTCGTCTGTCCGGCGACGATGATGGCGGCGATCCCGGCCGAGGCGCCGCTGACCACGTACACCGAGATGAGCACCCCGTCGACGGGGATGCCGACCCGGCGAGCCGCCTCCTTGTTGCCGCCGATGGCCTTGACCCAGGCGCCCCACTTCAGCTTGTTGAGGGCGACGTAGGCGATGGCCACGACGACGAGGACGAGCAGCACCGACGCCGGGACCGGGCCGATCCGCCCGGAGCCGATCCACCGGACCTCGGTCGGCAGTCCGGTGATCGGTTGCCCGCCGGTGAAGAGCAGCGCCAGGCCTCGTGCCGCCATGAGCATGGCGAGGGTCGGCAGGAACGGGTGCGGGATCCGGCCCTTGACATAGAGCGTGCCGCTCACGCCGCCGGCGATGGCGCCGACGAGGATCATGAGCGGGATCATCAGCCATCCCGGCACGCCGGTGTCCACCACGAGAAGGGCGGCACTCACGCTCGTCAGCGCGATGAGTGATCCCACCGAGAGGTCGATGCCGGCCGTCATGATGACGAAGAGCTGTCCGACCGCCAGGATCGCGACGACCGACGCCGCCAGACCGACGTTGAAGAGGTTCGCGCTGGTGAGGAACAGCGGCGTCATCGCCGCGATGCCGATGCCGATCGCGATGAGCATGAGGAACGGTCCCAGTCGCACAGCCTGGAGCAGTGCGGAGAGGGGTGCGCTGGAGCCGCGCGCCAGTGCCCCTCTCCACGACGCCACCCCTCGGGCGGCCCCCGGTGGAGCCGCCGGCGGGTGGCTCTCCGTCTGAGACATCGGCGTCGACCTTTCGGTTGTCCTACTGCGCGTCAACAATAGAGACCCCGGTGGGCGCCACGAACGAACGCTGGGTCCTCTTGCGGTCCACATAGGTGCGGTATGCGTTGGCCGTCGAGTCGATCGCGCTCACCTCGCTCACCGGCACGTCCCACCAGCTCTCGCTGTCGGGGGCGTGGACGAAGGGGTCGGTCTCGACGTGGATGACGACCGGACCGCTGTCGTCGGGCCGCGCCTTGGCCTCGGCGATCGCCGCCTCGAGATCCTCCCGGGAGTGGACCTCGATGACGTAGGCACCCAGCGAGCGGGCGTTCGCCGCCAGGTCGACCGGCACGAAGTCTCCGTCGAGACGGCGCGAGGCCTCGTCCCGCATCCGGTAGCGGGTGCCGAACCGCTGCGACCCGAGACTCTCCGAGAGCGAGCCGATGGAGTGGAAGCCATGGTTCTGAACCAGGACGACGATCACCTTGGTGCGCTCCTGGACGGCGGTGACGAGCTCGGTCGGCATCATGAGGTAGCCACCGTCACCGACCATCGCGAAGACGTCCCGGCTCGGGTCGGCGAGCCGGATCCCGAGCGAGGCGGGGATCTCGTAGCCCATGCACGAGTAGCCGTACTCCACGTGGTAGCCCTTGTGGTCGCGGACCCGCCACAGCCGGTGCAGGTCCCCGGGCATCGAGCCCGCCGCACAGAGCACGACATCGCGCGGGTCGGAGCGCTCGTTGACGCACCCGATGACCTCGGCCTGGGTGAGCAGACCCTCCTCGAGCCCTTCGGTCACCTTCGCCGTTGGGCGGTACGCCGCCTCGACCTGCGCGCCCCAGTCGTCCCACAGTCCGGTCTGCTTCGTGCGGTATGCGCTGGTCACCGACCAGCCGCCGAGCTCGGCCGTGAGCGCGGTGAGCGTCTCGCGGGCGTCGCCGACCACCGCATACCCGCTGTGCTTGCCGGCGTCGAAGCCCGCGATGTTGATGTTGACGAAGCGGACGTCCTTGCCCTGGAACGCCGTTCGCGAGGCGGTGGTGAAGTCGGCGTAGCGGGTGCCGATCCCGATGACGACGTCGGCCTCAGCGGCGAGAGCATTGGCGGCGGTGGTGCCGGTCGACCCGATGGCGCCCATCTGGTGGGGGTGACCGTGCAGGAGTGAGCCCTTGCCGGACTGGGTCTCGCTGCTCGGGATGCCGGTCGCCGAGCAGAAGGCCTCGAGTGCCTCCTCGGCGCGGGAGTAGTGGACTCCGCCCCCGGCGACGATCAGGGGTCGCTCGGCAGCACGGATGATCGCGGCGGCCTCGGTGACCCGTTCGGCGTCCGGGCGCGGACGCGGCACGTACCAGACCCGCTCCTCGAAGAGCTCGACCGGCCAGTCGTGGGCCTCGGCCTGGACGTCCTGCGGCAGCGAGATCGTCACCGCACCGGTCTCGGCCGGGTCGGTGAGCACCCGCATGGCGCCGAGGAGGGCCGACGGGAGCTGCTCGGGCCGGATCACCTCGTCGAAGAACCTCGACAGCGGCCGGAACGCGTCGTTGACCGTGATGTCCCCGGCATGTGGCAGCTCGAGCTCCTGCAGGACCGGCGCGCTGACCCGCGTGGCGAAGGTTCCCGATGGCAGGAGGAGAACGGGGAGCCGGTTGACCGTCGCGAGCGCGGCCCCGGTGAGCATGTTCGTCGAGCCGGGCCCGATCGACGCCGTGCAGACCCAGGTCGAGAGCCGGTCCCTCTGACGGGCGTAGGCGACAGAGGCGTGCACCATGGCCTGCTCGTTGCGGGCCAGGATGTAGGGCAGTTCAGGCTCCCGACCGTCCCCGGTCGCGGCGAGCTCCTCCTGGAGGAGGGCCTGCCCGATGCCGGCGACGTTGCCGTGACCGAAGATGCCGAAACACCCGGCGAAGAGCCGCTGGCGCTCGCCGTCCCGTTCCGTCCACTGCCGGCCGAGGAAGCGGACCGTCGCCTGCGCGACCGTGAGCCGCACGGTCTCCGTCGGGCTCGACTCCCTCATGCGGACCCTCCCTCGATGCGCGCCGCGATCCGGCGCAGGTGGGCCAGCGAGGCCTGGACATCGCGCACCGGCCCGGATGTGTCAGGGGCTGTGTCCGGCGCGCTCGGCCAAGGCAGGACGGTGTCCTGCTCGAGGACGTACCAGCCGGTGTATCCGGAGGTCTCGAGCGAGGTGACGATCGCGGCGATGT
This sequence comes from Dermatophilaceae bacterium, assembly GCA_046260445.1. Classification (GTDB taxonomy): domain Bacteria; phylum Actinomycetota; class Actinomycetes; order Actinomycetales; family Dermatophilaceae; genus F2B08. The sequence continues at coordinate 14,434 of JBHEPF010000068.1, forward strand.
CGACGTCCCCGGCGCCGAGTGGCACGTACATCCCGGCGCGGACGGCCTCGGTGTAGCTCAGCGCGCCGGACCGCACCTGCTCGGCGAGCGAGCGGCGGACGTCCTTGAGGTGCACGTGACCGATGCGGTCGGGGTGCTCCTGAGCGACGGCTACCGGGTCACCACCGCCGATGAGGAGGTGGCCGGTGTCGAGGCAGAGCCGGATGCGGGAGCCGGCGAGAACCCGGGCCGTGTCCTCGCCGGACTCCACCACCGTCCCGACGTGCGGGTGGAGCGTCGCCACGAGGCCCCGCTCGGCGGCCGCGGAGCTGATGCGGTCGAGGTTGGTCAGCAGAGTCGCCCACTGGGCGTCGTCGAGCTCACTCCGGGTGTCGTAGCCGTCGGAGCCGGTCACGGCTGCGACGACGACGATCGTGGCGTCCGCGGCGAGGAGGCCGGTCATCGCGGCCTCCACCTCGGGCAGCGGGTCGTGCGCAGCGTCGTGGAGGACGACCGGCACGAACTGCCCAACGGCCTCGAGACCATATCGCGCAAGAGTGCCCGCCTTGTCCTGCGGGCGGTCGGGGAGGAAGCCGTCCGGTCCGTACTCGGTCGCGACGATCCCCAGCTCGCTCATCTGGCGCAGGACGGTCCCGGGGTCGAGCTGCTGCCCCCATCCCGGGACCTCGCAGACCCCCCAGCAGATGGGGGCTCCGGCGACCCGGCCCAGGATGCCCCCCCGGGCCTGCGTCTCCGAGCCCGAACCCATCGCCACTCCTTCGTGTCCACTCTCGATGAGGACTCTCTCACGAGGACCTCACGGTCCTCTCATACCCACTGTATTGACTCGAGTCACTCTCATCAGCGCCGTCGTCCGGACCACTCGGCCTGGACGGCACTCAGACCTGACAGCACGAAGCCGCCCCGAGGATCCTCGGGGCGGCTTCGGGCGTCAAGCGCGCTGGCTCAGCCGGCGACGACCGCTGTCACACTGGGTCGTCCTTCACCGAGCCAGGTGCATACGCTCAGCCGGCGACGACCGCTAGAGTCACCGTGGCCTGGACCTCCGGGTGCAACCGCACGAGTGCGGTGTGCTCGCCGACCGACTTGATCGTGCCGGGGACCTCGATCTTGCGGCGGTCGAGATCCGGGCCGCCGGCGTCCTTGACGGCCGCAGCGATGTCAGCGGTGGAGACGGCACCGAAGAGGCGACCCTCCTTGCCGGCGTGGGCGGCCACGGTGATGGGGCCGCCTTCGAGGCGAGCCTTCATCGACTGAGCCTCCTCGAGGGTCTTCACGGCGCGGACCTCACGGCCCTTGTTGATCGCGTCGACCTGCTTCTGACCACCCTTGGTCCAGCCGGTCGCGAGACCGCGGGGCATGAGGTAGTTGCGGGCGTAGCCCGGCTTGACGTCGACGATGTCGCCGGCGGTGCCGAGGCCAGAGACCTCGTGGGTGAGAATGACCTTCATTGCGTCAACAGTCCTTTCGGTGAGAGCTCAGCGAGAGGAGCTGGAGTACGGGAGGAGGGCCATCTCGCGGGCGTTCTTCACGGCCTGCGCGATGAGGCGCTGCTCCTGGACGGAGACACCGGTGACCCGACGGGACCGGATCTTGCCCCGGTCCGAGACGAACTTCCGCAGGAGGGCGGTGTCCTTGTAGTCGATGGTGTCGATCTTGGCGACCTTGAGCGGGTTCGCCTTCTTCTTGGGCTTACGAATGACGGGCTTAGCCATCGTGGTGCTCTCCTTTGTCGGATGAGCCCGAGCGGTGCTCGGGATGGGTGGTGGTGCTGTGCTGTGTGCTGCGACGCCGGTCTGAGTGACACCGCGGCGGTTGTCGTGCTCGCTCGATCAGAAGGGTGGCTCGTCGTAGGACGGCGCGCTGCTCCAGCCGCCACCCTGCTGGCCACCCTGCGGGTTGCTGGGCTGACCACCCTGCGGCGCGCCCTGGCCACCCTGGGGTGCGCCCTGGCCACCCTGGGGTGCGCCTTGAGGGGCGCCGCCCTGGTTGCCCCAGCCCGACCCGCCGCCTGCGGCGGGAGCGCTCGGGCCGGTCGCCCACGGGTCGTCCTGACCCTGGCCGCCGCCGAAGCCGCCGCCACCACCGCCACCGCGCTGGCTCTTGTTGACCTTGGCCGTCGCATACTTCAGAGAGGGGCCGATCTCGTCGACCTGCATCTCCATGACGGTGCGCTTCGCGCCGGTCTCCTTGTCGTCCCAGGATCGGGAGACGAGGCGCCCGGTCACGACGACGCGGGTGCCCCGGTGGAGGGACTCCGCGACGTTCTCGGCTGCCTCGCGCCAGATCGAGCAGCGCATGAACAGGGTCTCCGCGTCCTTCCACTCGTTCGTCTGCTTGTCGAACGTGCGAGGGGTCGAGGCGACGGTGAAGTTCGCGACCGCCGCGCCCGAGGGCGTGAAGCGGAGCTCGGGATCACCGGTGAGGTTCCCGACGAGGGTGATGACGGTTTCGCCAGCCATAGGGGGTCCTTATCTCAAGGATGGGGTGGTTGGTCGGATCGAGCTGATCGAGTGACGAGATCGGCTCAGGCGCCGGGGCGGAAGACCTTGGTGCGCAGGATCGCCTCGTTGAGGCTGAGCTGACGATCCAGTTCCTTGGCCGTCGCGGGCTCGCAGGTGAAGTTGACGACGGCATAGATGCCCTCGGCGCGCTTCTTGATCTCGTAGGCAAGACGGCGGCGGCCCCAGATGTCGACATTGTCGACGGTGCCGCCATCGGTGGTGATGACCTTGAGGTACTTGTCGAGCGAGGTGCCGACAGTGCGCTCCTCGGTCTCGGGGTCGAGAATGACCATGAGTTCGTACTGACGCATGCTGATAACCCAGCCTCCTTCGGTCTTGGCGGTCACGGTCCTTCCGTGACAGGAGGGTTGCATGTGTTCCCGACCGGGCTGGGAGGTTATCCACAAGGCCCGGGTCCGCACACGACCTGGGAGCAGGCGCATGCGACTCGCGTTCGGCGAACCTCCTCAGGGTACCCGCTGCCGACACCCTCCGCGAACCAACGTCAGTCGCCTCAGTCGCCTCAGTCGATGACGTCGTCGGCGAGCGCGGCGACCTGCTCGGCGAGGAAGGGACCGAACCAGATCGCGTCGTTGTGGCCTACCCCGGGGAGGACCACCTCGCGGTGCAGGGTGCCGACGGCGGCAGCGAGGGCCGCGGACGAGGCGGCGGGAACGATGTCGTCGGCGTCACCCGAGAGGACGACGACCGGCACCGGTGAGTCGGCCAGATACCGGGCGGACTCGAAGCGGTCCCGCAGGATGAGCCGCACGGCCGGCCGCGGGTAGTGGGCGGCACCGACGTCGACGAGGGACGTGAACGGCGACCGCAGCACGATCCCGGCCGGCGGGTCGCTCGCGGCGAGCCGGGCGGTCACGCCGGTCCCGATCGACTCGCCGACATAGACGGTCCGCTCCGGGGTGAAACCGACCGACCGGAGGTATGCGGCGGCCGCCCGGGCGTCGGCCGCCAGTCCGTCCTCGCTCGGGGACCCGGGGTTGGCGCCGTAGCCGCGGTAGTCGACGAGCAGGACGGTGAACCCCTCCGCGGCAAGGGCCTGGCCCACGTCGAGCCGGCCGGCGCGGTTGCCGCCGTTGCCCGGCAGGTAGAGAACGGCGGTGCCGCGATCCGAACCGGTCGGCTCGAGGAGCCAGGCCGCGAGCGCGAGTCCGTCGTCGGTGCGCAGGCGCACGTTCTGGCCGGCGACGTCCGGAGCCGTCTCAGCGAGCGGCCCAGGGTCGCTCGCGTCCGGGAAGAAGACGAGGTGTCGCTGTCCCAGATAGGCCGCCCCGAGGAGCCCGCCGACGACACCGGCGATGACGAGAGTGGTCACGAGAAGCCTCCTGCGCATACCTAGTCCGCGGTCCACGGTCCCGGACCGCCACCGGCCTGTCCGGGCTGAGGAGAGGAAGGTCGGCTCGGCCAGACACCGGCGCTCTTGTCACGCTCGATGTCCTCTTCGGAGGCGGGAACGTCGGGATACCGGGCGCCCTCGAGGGCGCGATAGCCGAGATAGGCGATGCCGGACAGCCGGAGCAGGAGGAAGAAGGCGTACCAGCCGGCCGGCAGGCCACGGTCCGCCCGCTCCAGCCCGCCGATGTAGAGCCACACCATCGGGTAGTACAGCGCCTCGGCGCCGGCCCAGATGAGCATGTCGCGCCACGGCAGCGAGCTGAGCGCCACGAGCGGCACGAGCCAGAGGGATGCCTGGACGGGCACCGCGGTGCTCGTCACGAGGACGGCGGCCACCCCGATGAGGGCGACGTCGGCGAGCGCGGGAGCGCGCGGCGCGGCGCGGACGACCCAGACGACCAGGGCAGCGGCCACGAGCCAGCCTGCGAGCGCCAGCCACGGAGCCACCCCCTGCGGGATGGGCGCCCCGGCGAACGTGGGGAGCAGCCAGACCGATCCATACGACGGCGACGTCTCCCACCAGCGTCGCAGCGGCTCGGTCAGGATCGTCGGTCCGAGGGCCGCGGCGAGGGCCACGACCACCGCGGTGCCGCCCGCGAGACCGGCGAGGAACCGTCGGGGATCTCGTCCTGATCCCACCGTGCCGGCCAGGACGACGACGACGACGATGAGCGCATAGCTCCGGGAGAACACCGCAAGCGCCAGCAGCACCCCCGAGAGGATGTCGAGCCGACGCCGCAGCGCGAGCAGGCCGAGCACCGCGAGTGTCACCCCGGCGATGTCGGCCGAGATGAGCAGGGTCAGTGGCAGAACGGGACTGAGCACGAGCAGCAGCGCCCGGTCCGGCTGGTCGATGCGGTAGGCGGCCACCGCCACCGCGAGCATGGCGACCGCGACGAGCGAGACGAGGCCCCAGACCACGACATAGGTGCTCATCGCCCCGGCGTCGGTTCCGCGGACGACCGCGGCGACGGCCTCGAGTGCCAGCGCGGTGACGACCGGCTCGCCCACCGCGTCCCCGAGACGGATGGCACCGAGCGCGGCGGGCAGATCGGAGTAGCAGGCCCGCCAGAGCGGCGCCTGACCCCCGAACCCGTTGCTCAGGCACCAGCTACGCAGCGCCAGCGCCGCGAGCACCGGCAGCGCCGCGAGCAGCGCCGCGAGCCTGGCCCAGCCCGCGGTCGACCTCAGCCGAGGCGAGGTATGCGCCCCGAGCGGGCCACCGAGGACGCGCCATGGGGTCTGGGTCATCCGTCGTCGGAGCCGTCGTCCCCGGGAGGCTCTCGACCGGGTGGGCCACCCGTCGGGTCCTGACCCGGCGGCAACGTGATCGTCGGCTGACTCGGGGGTTCGGGTTCCGCGGTCGGCTCGGGCTCCTGCGTCGGCTCCGGCTCGGTGGTGGGTTCCTCGGTCGGCTCCTCCGTCGTCGGCTCCGGCTCCGGCTCGGGCTGGGGCGGCGCCGGGGGAGGCGGCGGCGCCTGGGTGCGCCTCGGGACGTTGCTCTCGCCGGTGTCGGCGGGCTCGGGGAACGGGATGACCTCGGCGCCCTCGAGCGCGACGACCATGTAGTCGGTCCAGATGCGCACCGGGATGGTGCCACCGGTGATGCCACCCTCCCAGCCCGGGATGTCGGTCATGGCGACGGGGGTGCCGCCCTCGTCCTGGAACATCCCGACCGCCGTCTCGAGCTGGGGCACGAAGCCGTTGAACCAGGCCGAGCGGAAGCTCTCCGAGGTGCCGGTCTTGCCCGCCGACGGACGGTCGAGGTTCTGCCCGGCGTAGCGGCCCGACCCGCTCTCGTTGACGAGGGTCATCGCGTCGACGAGGTCACTCACCTGGTCGGCGTCGAAGACCCGCTCGGCCCGCGGCGCGGCCTCATAGCTGATGGTGCTCTCCTCGGTCGTTGAGGAGATCGACCGGATGATGTAGGGATCGGAGCGCTCTCCCTCGGCGGCGAACGTCGCATACGCCTTGGCCATGTCCTGAACGCGGACGGTGGCGGTGCCGAGGACGTTGGCCGGGTTGTTCTCCAGCCCCTCCTCGGGGATGCCGGCCTTGACGGCCGTCTCGGTCGTCTTCTCCGGCCCGATGTCGATGTTGAGGGCGGCGTAGGCAGTGTTGACGGAGCGCTCGGTGGCCTTGCGCAGGTCGATGGTCCCGAAGGACTCGTCGCCGAAGTTCTTCACTTCGCCGTCCTCGTTGCCGACCGACTCGAACTCCTCGAACCTGGCCGGGGAGTTGCCGTTGTAGCGCGACTTCGTCGAGATGCCTTCCTCGAGGGCGCCCATGAGGGTGAACGGCTTCCACGTCGAGCCGGCCTGCATCGTCGCCTGGGTCGCGTTGTTGAACTGGCGCGCCTGGAAGTCCTCGCCGCCGTACATCATCGTGATCGCGCCGTCACCCGGGACGATCGACATCGCACCGACCTGGAGGTCCTCGGTGCCCTCACCCTCGGGCATCCACTCGTCGACGGCGACGACGATGGCGTCCTGCTGGGCCTTCTCGATCGTCGTGACGATCCGCAGGCCGCCGGTCTCGATCTGAGCGTCGGTGAGGCCGAGCGGGCCGGTGAGCTCGCGTTTGACCTCGTCGGTGATGTAGCCGAGCGGCCCGGGGGCGCCGCGGTACTGCCTGTTCTCGGCGACGGTGGGGAACTCGGCGGCGTCGCGAGTGGCCTCCGGGAGCCAGCCCTGGCTCACCATGCCGTCGAGGACGTAGTCCCAGCGCACCTTCGCGGCGGCGGCGTTCTCGGTGCCGGCGGCCGGGTCGAGGTACGAGGGTCGCTGGATGATCCCGGCGAGAAGGGCACCCTCCTCGACGGTGAGGTCGGCGACGTCCTTCTCGAAGTACGCCTGGCTCGCGGTCTGGATGCCGGAGGCGCCGCGGCCGAAGTAGATGGTGTTGAGGTAGTTCTCGAGGATCTCGTCCTTGGACAGCTCGCCGTCGATCTTCAGCGAGATCATGATCTCCTTGGCCTTGCGGACGTAGGAGCGCTCCTGGGTGAGGAAGTAGTTGCGGACGTACTGCTGGGTGATCGTCGACCCACCGCCCGAGGTCGAGTCACCGGTGACGAGGCCGACCACGGCCCGGCCGAGCCCCCGGATCGAGATGCCGTCGTTGTCGTAGAAGCTGCGGTCCTCGGCGGCGAGCACGGCGTTGCGGACGTGCTCGGGGATCTGGTCGATGGTCACGGAGTCCCGGTTGATCTCGGACAGCCGGTCCAGCTCGGTCTCGCCGTCGGCGTAGTAGATGACGGACGCCTGCGCGAGCGCGGCGTCATTCGGCTTCGGGATCGGGGTCACCGCATACGCGACGCCGAGGGCCACGAGACCGAGGACACCGAGGGCGAGGATCGTCAGCAGGATGCGTCGTCCCCAGCGGGGGCGACGCGACAGGCGCCCGGCGCGGGAGTCGGCGCGGCTGCGTGGGGTCCGGGTCCCCGCCCGGGGGTCGGGCGTCGCGGATCGGCGGGATCGGGCACTCATGGGCTCGTGGTACTTCTTCCGGGCTGTCGGATGGAGGTGATCGGATGGAGGTGATCGGTAGGAAATGATCGGCTCGATGCGGTGGCATCGGTCCAGGTGGGCGCGGGTCGGCCGCCGTCGGGCGGCCTGCACCAGTCAAGTATGACGGCAACGGCTGACTGTCGCGGTGCATGCCCTCTCACACCGGTGGCGTATGCTGGCGCGCAGCCAAGTTGACATAGTCACCTATTTGTCATGCCCAGTTCGTGGTGCAGCAGCCCTCACAAGGAGTATCGATGGGATCCATCCGTGTCGCAATCGTCGGCGTCGGCAACTGCGCGAGCAGCCTGGTGCAGGGGGTCGAGTACTACAAGGACGCCGATCCGGCGGCCACCGTGCCAGGCCTCATGCACGTCATGTTCGGCGACTACCACGTGCGGGACGTCGAGTTCGTCGCCGCGTTCGACGTCGACGACGTCAAGGTCGGCAAGGACCTCGCCGAGGCGATCAACGCCTCGCAGAACAACACGATCAAGATCTGCGACGTTCCGACGACCGGCGTGACCGTCCAGCGAGGCACCACCCTCGACGGGCTCGGCAAGTACTACCGCCTGACGATCGAGGAGTCCGGCGCTGAGACGATCGACGTCGTCCAGGCGCTCAAGGACGCCGAGGTCGATGTCCTCGTCTCCTACCTGCCGGTCGGCTCCGAGGAGGCGGACAAGTTCTACGCCCAGTGCGCGATCGACGCCGGCGTCGCCTTCGTCAACGCCCTCCCGGTCTTCATCGCGAGCGACCCGGAGTGGGCCGCCAAGTTCGAGGCGGCCGGTGTGCCGGTCATCGGTGACGACATCAAGAGCCAGGTGGGCGCGACGATCACGCACCGCGTCATGGCCAAGCTCTTCGAGGACCGCGGCGTCGCTCTCGACCGCACCTACCAGCTCAACGTCGGCGGCAACATGGACTTCAAGAACATGCTCGAGCGGGAGCGGCTGGAGTCGAAGAAGGTCAGCAAGACCTAGGCCGTCACCTCCAACCTCGCGGGCTCGCTCGCCGGCAAGATCGACGACCGCAACGTCCACATCGGCCCGTCCGACTACGTCGCATGGCTCGACGACCGCAAGTGGGCCTATGTCCGCCTCGAGGGTCGCGCCTTCGGTGACGTCCCGCTCAACCTCGAGTACAAGCTCGAGGTGTGGGACTCCCCCAACTCGGCCGGCATCATCATCGACGCCATCCGGGCCGCGAAGATCGCCAAGGACCGCGGCATCGGCGGTGCCCTGCTCTCCGCATCGTCCTACCTCATGAAGTCCCCGCCGGAGCAGCGGGAGGACACCGAGGGCCGCACGCGCCTGGAGGCCTTCATCCGCGGCGAGGAGTCCCGCTGACGCGGCGCTGACGTCGTATCCCGTGCCCCCTCCGAGGGCTAGGCTGCTGTGTCATGGCTCACGTCCACGTCGTCTCCGATCTCGTCGCGAACGTCATGAAGGTCGGTGTCGTCGCGGGTGACTCCGTCGACGTCGGGGACGAGATCCTCCTCGAGGAGTCGATGAAGATGGAGATCCCCGTCCTCACCGAGGTGGCCGGCCGGGTCGTCGAGGTCAAGGTCGAGCCGGGCGACGTCGTCCAGGAGGGCGAGATCCTCGCCGTTATCGACACCGCCTGAGCTCGAGCGCCCGTCCGAGGGGGGCGAGCAGCCTCGTCAGGCATCGTCCTCGTCAGGCTTCGTCCTGGTCAGGCGTCGCCGACGAGCCCCGGACGTGCACGACGACGAGCGTGATGTTGTCCCGTCCGCCGCGCTCGTTCGCCGCGGCGCACATCCGCTCGGCGGCCGCCTGCGGGTCGTCCTCGCCGTCGAGGATCCGGGCCAGGTCGTCCTCCCTCACCTCGTTGGACAAGCCGTCCGAGCAGATCAGGAACCTCTCCCCATCGGCCACAGCGAGGGTCGTGACGTCGGGGCCGGCGGACGACACGAGGCCGAGGGACCGCGTGATGACGTTGCGGGCCGGATGGATGGCGGCCTCCCGTGACGTGATGAGGCCGGCGTCGATGAGCTCCTGGACCTCCGAGTGGTCCACGGTCAGCTGCTCGAAGGAGCCCTCCGCGAGGCGGTAGACGCGCGAGTCGCCCACGTTGAACACCACCCACTGCGGCGCGGGATGCTCCTCGCCCTGTTCGTCCGCCTCGTCTCCGGCGGAGGTCACGAGCACCAGGCCCGTCAGCGTGGTGCCCATGCCCCGTCGCTCCGGGTGCTCCTTCGCGGAGGCGAGGATGGCGTCGTTGGCCGCCACGACGGCCTCGGTGACGTCGGCCGGCGCGATGACCTCGCGGGCCGCGAGCGCCGCCATCGACGCGACGGCGATCGCGCTGGCGATCTCCCCGGCGGCATGCCCGCCCATCCCGTCGGCCACGGCGAACACCCGGTCGGTGACAAGGAGGGCATCCTCGTTGTGCTCGCGGACCTTCCCGACATCGGTCGCCGCACCGGCAGTGATGATGAGTCGCCTCACTCCTGCACCTCAGTGCCCCTGATCGTCGTCTCGGGCTTCGGCCGGTCATCGTTCTCGGGCTGCTCGCCCCACCACGCCAGGACCCGGTCACGGGCCGCGTCCTTGCCGATAGGGCCCTCGTCGAGCCGGACACCGAGCAGGTGCTTGTAGGCCCTTCCGAGGACCGGCCCGGGTCGGATCCCGAGGATCTCGCCGATCTCGTGGCCGTCGAGCTCGGGACGCACCGCCGAGAGCTCTTCCTTCTCCCTGAGCACCCCGATCCGCCGCTCGAGATCGTCATAGGTGCGCGCGAGCCGCTGGGCCTTGCGGGCGTTGCGCGTCGTGGAGTCCGCTCGGGTGAGCCGGTGCAGACGCGGGAGCAACGGACCGGCGTCGTTGACGTAGCGCCGCACGGCCGAGTCGGTCCACTGTCCCTCGCCGTAGCCGTGGAACCGCAGATGCAGCTCGACGAGGCGCGAGACCGCCTTGGTCGTGTCCTTGTCGAAGCGCAGCGCACGCATCCGGGCCCGGGTCAGCTTGGCACCGACGGCCTCGTGGTGGTGGAAGCTCACGCCGCCGCCGGGCTCGAAACGCCGGGTCGCGGGCTTGCCGATGTCGTGGAGCAGGGCCGCGAGCCGCAGGACCAGGTCGGGACCGGGGACCCGGTCCTCGGGGGCGTCCGGAGGACCCTCGAGCGCGACGGCCTGCTCGAGGACGGTGAGCGAGTGCTCGTAGACGTCCTTGTGGCGATGGTGCTCGTCCACCTCGAGCTTGAGGGCGGGCACCTCCGGCAGGACGTATGCGGCGAGCCCGGTCTCGACGAGGATCTCCAGCCCGACGCGGGGCCGGTCCGCGAGGACGAGCTTGACGAGCTCGTCCCGGACGCGCTCGGCCGAGACGATCGCGATCGTCCCCGCGCGCTCTCGCATCGCCTCGACCACCCGCGCGGACGGGACGAACCCGAGCTGGGCCGCGAACCGGGCGGCGCGCATCATCCGCAGCGGGTCGTCGCCGAAGGAGATGTCCGGGTCCGTCGGGGTGTCCAGCACCTTGGCACCGAGGTCGTCCAGGCCCCCGTGCGGGTCGACGAAGGCGAGATCCGGTAGCCGCATGGCCATGGCGTTGACGCTGAAGTCCCGACGGAACAGGTCGTCCTCGAGGTTGTCACCGAAGGCGACGACGGGTTTGCGGGTCACTCCGTCGTAGGCGTCCGCCCGGTAGGTCGTCACCTCGACGGTGACCGGGCCGAACCGGGCACCGATCGTGCCGAACTCCTTGCCGATGTCCCACCACACGTCGCCCCAGGCCCGGAGGATCCGTGAGGTCTCCTCGGGTCGAGCGCTCGTCGTGAAATCCAGGTCGGGAGAGCCCCGTCCGATGAACGCATCCCGCACGGGTCCGCCAACGAGGGCGATCTCGTGGCCTGCCTCGGTGAACCGTCCGCCGAGGTCACGCAGCAGTGGGACGACCGGTGCCAGCTGAGCCACCGCTCGCTCGCGGAGGGCGCGCACCTGTGCGCCGCTCAAGGGGGTGAGCAGCGGGGCGGTGGAGGCGCGGGGAGCAGACACGACATCCAAGGGTATGCGTTCGCCCCCGGGTTACAGTGAACGAATGAGCGAGGCTGCAGCGTCGAAGGGGGCGGTGCCGGAGGACCGCGCGCGTGAGCGCGGCCCCGCCCGCCCTATTCCGCCTCGCCTCTCGATGACCAGCCGGCTTCCGGCAGTCGAGGAGCGCTCGGCCGGCGGGATCGTCGTCGACGTCGACTGTGGTCAGGCTCGCATCGCCGTCATCGCTCGCCGCAACCGTGCCGGCCGGATCGAGTGGTGTCTCCCCAAGGGTCACATCGAGGGGGATGAGACCCTCCCCGAGACCGCGGAGCGCGAGATCGCCGAGGAGACCGGCATCGAGGGTCGCGTCCTCATCGAGCTCGGGACGATCGACTACTGGTTCGCCACCGCGGAGAAGCGGGTGCACAAGTTCGTCCACCACTACCTCCTCGAGGCGACCGGGGGGACCCTGACGATCGAGAACGACCCCGACCAGGAAGCCATCGACGTCGCCTGGTTCCCGCTGCGCGAGGCGCATCGTCACCTCACCTTCCCCAATGAGCGGCGGATCGCGCGCATCGCGTGGATGCGGCTCGCGGGAGAGCAGTAGTGGCGCGAGCCCGGATGTCCCGGGCGCTCACGCTCCCGGTCGTGCTGTCCCTTGCGCTGCTCTCGCCCGCAGCCTCCAGCGGGGCACCGTCCCCCAGCACAGGCGCTCCGGCGGTCGCCCCCGCAGTGCCGACCGCCACCGCGGCACAGCAGGGGCTCACGCTCACCCGGGTCACTCCCGTCGTCGCGACGCCGGGTGAGCCGGTGACGATCGCCGGACTCCTCGAGGTCGATGCCCTCGGCATCGACCTCGCCGGTGGCGCGCCCCAGCCCCCCTCGGCCGCGAGTCCGAGCGAGCCGTCCGAGTCCGAGCCGTCCGGGGCGACTCCTCCGCCTCAGGAGCCGATCGCCACGGTCGAGCTCAGACTCGGCGGCAGGACGCCCCAGACCCACGAAGGCGTCGCAGAATGGCTGAGCAGCGGCGAGCCCTCGCAGGGGCGGGTCCTGGCCACCTCCGAGATCATCACCGCACCGGACACGACGATCGACCGGATCCCGTTCTCCGTCACCATCGGTGACCTACGGGACCGGATGCGTGGCGCATACGGCATCCTGCCGGTGAGTGTCGAGGTGAGCCGGCCGGGGATGTTGGAGCCGGTGGCGGTGCTGCGGACCTTCGTCGGCTACCAGGTCCGCAAGGAGTACGAGCCACTCGAGCTCACCTGGGTGGTGCCCTTCACGGTGCCACCCGATGTCGCGCTCGTCGGGGAGTTCGGCGAGGAGCGGACGGCGGCGTGGGAGGCTCTCGTCGGCGAGGGAGGCGCCCTGCGCGAGCGCCTGGCGTCGGCATCCGACCCGCGGGTCGTGTGGGCCCTCGACCCGGCCCTGCTCAGCGGTGGACCTGCCCTCGAGGAACTGGAGGCGGAGGCGTCCGACGAGCCGCCCGCGCTTCCGGGCGGCACGACCGACAGCCCCACGACGTCCCTGCCCGCCCCCACCGGCACAGGAACCGGCACAGGAATCGGCACAGGAACGGGGACAGAGCCCTCGCGTCAGCCGGTCACGCCCTCGCCGGACGAGACGCCAGCCACTCCCACGGAGCCCACCGAGCCCACCGAGACCCCTGTGGCCCCTGCGACCGCGGAGCGTCGGCTGCGCAGCGACTTCGCCACCCTGCTGCTCGAGGAGGTGCAGGACCGCGACATCCTGCTGCTGCCCACGCACGACACCGATGTGGCCGCGCTGCCACCGCCGACCTCGGACGGTCACACGACGGCCGCAGTCCGCGCGCTCGTCGACCGCGGTCTCGACGTGGGGGATGCCGAGGCAATGCTGACCGACGCCGGAGCCGTCGTCATCCCGACCGTCTGGCCCGCGGCCGGGGGGTGGAGCGTCGGCCTCGACGCCACCCTGCGCGACCTCTCGCGCCCCGGCGACCGACCGTGGAGCGTGCTCGCCTCGACCACGAGCATCGCCCAGGCCGTGGGCGGTCCCTTCCCGTCCGCGACCGGAGCGACCGTCCTGCCCTACGACGCTCTGCTCAGCGAGCGGGCCGACACGGCCCATGACGAGGGCGGGGCCATCCCCGCGGCACTGGCCATGGCCGCCGACTCCCTCATCCTACTCAACGAGCGGCCGGGAACGACGCGAAACATCACCGTCGCCCTCGACCGTGGCGGCTCAGCGGCCGGGATGAGCGCCGACCTCACGGCGGTGCTCGACGG
>JBHEPF010000010.1:0-10161 GCA_046260445.1 Dermatophilaceae bacterium
CGAAGCTGACGAGGAGCAGGCTCCACAACCCGTAGAACAGCGCAGCGACGAGGGTGCTCGCGGCGGCCGCGAGGCCGAGGAGCACGAGCGTGGGTGTCGGCGGGGGAGCCACGCGTTTGTTGCCTAACAGTGAGCCGAGGACGTTGCCCACCGCGGCTGCGGCGACGGCCGCCCCGATGACGAGGGGAGTCGACCAGCCCGGGATGGGGTTCTCGCGGAGGAGGAACAGCAGGAAGAGGGTGAGGAACGCGACGAGGAACCTGGCGCCGCAGACGATGACGATCGCGTGCAGGACCCGGTGGGGGAGGTTGCGCAGCCGCTCCTCGGGCGGGCTGCGCAGCGGGGTGCGGACTCGCGGGGTCTCGTCCGTGACGGGGGTGTCCACCTGGGCGGGGAGCCGGATCGCCAGGATCGTCGCGACGACATAGATGACGAACGCCAGCCGCAGCGACCACTCGGCGCCGAAGCGGCTCACTCCCGCGGCCAACCCACCCGCGATCCCCATGCCGATGAGCCCGGTGATCATGATCCGCGAGTTGGCGGTGACGAGGTCGAGCCCGGGGGGCAGGACGCGCGGGACGGCAGCGGCCCGGGCGACCGCATACGCCCTCGACCCGACGAGGCAGGCGAGGGCGAGGGGGAAGACCCAGGGGGAGTCGGTGACGAGGGCTGAGGCCAGCACCCATGCCAAGAAGGCACGGGCGGCCAGGGTCGTGCCGATCGCCCAGCGCCGGCCGTGCCGGAACCGGTCGAGGACCGGACCGATGAGCGGCGCGAGGAGCACGAAGGGCGCCATCGTGAGGAGGAGGAAGAGGGCCACCGCGCTGCGCGCCTGGTCCGTGGGCATCGCGAAGACGGTGCCCGCGAGGGACACCGTCACGGCGACGTCCGCCGCGACCTGGATCGTGTGCATCTCGATGAAGCGGGCCAGGCCGGACTCGTGGGCGCCGTCCCGGCGGGCGAAGGTGCGAAACGCCCGCCCGGTGCGCTGTCCGCCGGTCGCGGTGGCGCGAGCCGTCGTCCGGGCACCGGTGCGCATCGCTGTCGAGACCCGGCGGGTGCCGGCAGCGAAGCGTCGCGACGGGCCACGGGTCGCGCGGCGGTCGATCGGCTCCACGTCCGCCATTCTCGCCCCTGGACGCGGCGTTTGGTGCGCAGGCTACGGTGAGGAAATGGTGTCTCTCCTCCCCCACCCCCGTCCGGCGGTGCAGGCTCGGCACGGCGTCGTCGCCACGAGCCACCCGGCGGCGGCCACCGTCGGGCGGGACATCCTGCGATCCGGAGGCTCGGCCGTGGACGCGGCCATCGCGGCAGCGGCGGCCCTCACCGTCGTCGAGCCGACGTCCAACGGCCTCGGCGGCGACGCCTTCGCCCTGGTCTGGGACGGCGACCGGCTGCACGGCTACAACGGGTCCGGCCGGGTACCGGCGGGGCTCACCCGGGAGTCGGTCTACGCGGGCGGGCGCACCGAGATGCCCGCGACCGGATGGGGCTCGGTCACCGTGCCGGGCCAGATCCGTGCGTGGGGGGACCTGCACGAGCGCTTCGGGCGACTGCCCTGGGAGCGGCTCCTCGAGCCGGCCGCGGACCTCGCGGTGCAGGGTTCCCCGGTGCCACCGGTCGTCGCCCACTACTGGCAGCGCGGGGTCGCGGGTGCGGACCGGCTGACCGGCCCGGAGTGCGGCGCGTTCCGCTCCACGTTCGCGCCCGACGGTCGCGCACCTCGGGAGGGGGAGCGGGTCAGCCTCCTCGGTCACGCCCGGACGCTGCGCCGCCTCGCCGAGGCCGGTGCCGACGACTTCTACACCGGGGAGATCGCCCGCGCGATCGTTGGGTTCGCCGCGCAGACCGACGGGTTCATCACCGCTGCGGACCTGGCGGATCACGAGGGCGAGTGGGTCGAACCGGTGACCACCGCATACGGACGGCACACGGTGGCCGAGATCCCGCCGAACGGACAGGGCATCGCCACGCTCATCGCCCTCGGGATCCTCGACGGGCTCGAGCTCGGCCCGGAGGTCACCGACCCCCACTCGCTCCACCTGCAGATCGAGGCGATGCGGATCGCCTTCGCCGACACGTTCGCCCACGTGGGGGACCCTGCCCGGGTCGAGGTGCCCACGGAAGGGCTGCTCGATCCCGCATACCTGGCCGAGCGTCGGGCGCTCATCGGCCCTCGGGCGGGGGCGTTCGGAGCCGGCCACCCGCCCCGCGGCGGCACCGTGCTGCTCTGCGTCGCTGCGCCGGACGGAGCGATGGTCAGTCTCATCCAGTCCAACTTCCACGGCTTCGGCTCGGGCGTCGTCGTGCCCGGGTGGGGGATCGCCCTGCAGAACCGCGCGAGCGGCTTCGTCCTCGACGAGGGTCACCCGAACGAGCTTCGGCCGGGGCGGCGGCCGTTCCACACGATCATTCCCGGGTTCCTCTTCCGCGACGACGAGCGCGAGGACGGGTCAACGACGAGGGAGCCGCTCGGACCGTTCGGGGTCATGGGCGGGCACATGCAGGCCCAGGGGCACGTGCAGGTCGTCCTGCGCACTGCGCGAGGGGCCGACCCGCAGGAGGCGCTCGACGCGCCGCGGTGGCGGGTCGAGGGAGACACTGTCCTCCTCGAGCCGGGGCTCGCAGGTGCCGCGGAAGGGCTGCGCGAGCGCGGACACACCGTCGTCGTCGCGGCGGACGACGACGGTGGCTTCGGGCGGGGTCAGGCGATCTGGCGTCGCCAGGGTGACGGCGGCGGCTGGATCGCCGGCAGTGAGACTCGCTGTGACGGGCTCGCTGCCGGCTTCTAGCCCGGCCTGTCCGGAGTGCTGAACCTCAGTGCGACGGCGGGCGGTACCCGGTCGGCTCGCCCTCGCCCAGGTCGACGATCGCGGCGACGGGCCCGCCGCCCTCCGGGCCCTGGTGGGCGGCCGAGACCGAGACGAACACGGCCGGGTCGCCGGTCACGGCGGCTGCGACGCCACCGACACAGGACTTGATCTGGCGGTGCCAGTGGACGTCGGAGTCGTCGAGCATCGCGTTGCGCCGACCGTGGACCTGCCCGTCGAGCGAGGCCTCGCACTTGAGGAAGACGTTGACGAGGCGCCCGTCGATGTCGTTGGTGTGCGGGCGCTCGGGGAGGTCGAGGCCGGCGTCCTTGATCGCGGCCCAGATGCCGTCCTGGTCGAGGGCGTCCTTCATCACGGAGTGACCGATGCGGTAGCGGCCCCCAACCCCACGCGCGTTGCCGACGACGACGACCTGCGCCTGGTCGAGCTCGACGCCCGAGGAGCAGGATGCGACGGCCGAGAAGAGCTCGCGGTTGTGCATGACGTCCTCGTCGCCCGGCATCTCGATCTCGCCGAGGGCGACGGCGATGCCGAGGGCGGTGCAGCCGTTGGAGAGGTCCATCGACTCGTGCGTGTGCTCGGTCCAGACCGTCTTGCCGCGCGACTTGGCGTCACGGATCGTGTGGATCGTCAACAGCGGGGTCTTGGTCTGGACGTAGTGCACGTTGGCCGGGTCGGTGATGCCGGCACGCTCCATGGCGACCCTCACCGCGTCGGCGACCTTGGTGACCATCGAGACGTAGCCGATCTCCTCGGGCAGCAGGGCCTCCGACATGGCGAACCCGACGGTGAGACGCGGCTCGTCGCTCGGCTCGGCCTGCTCCGGCGCGACGGTCGCGAAGACGGTCGCGTGCGGGCTGATGACGCCGTCGGTGCCCCCGGACCAGACGATCGGGATCTCCTTGACCTTGGCCGGGTCGGCCCCCTTCTCGACGAGGATCTCGCGGAAGGCCCGGTCGGCGATGATCCGCGTGTAGTCGTTGACGCCGCCATTGCCCTCGGTCTTGCCGATGACGGCGATGACCCGGTCGGCCTCCAGGACCCCCTCGTCGATGAGCCGGCCGAGCTCGCCGGCGTCGGAGACGTTGTGCAGCGGGACCTTGCGGACCTCGATGGCATCAGGCATGGGTTGGTTTCCCTTCGTGGGCGGTTCGGTCGGCGGTTCTGTGTGCGGTGCTCGTGTGGGTCGGTTGCGTTCTGGTGGGTCGCGGGTCGTGGGTCGGGTCGGTTGTCGAGACGCGTTGGACAGGTGGTCAGGTGTCGGTGATAACGGTGCCGAACCCGGCGTCGACAGCCTCGACGATGTGGTCCAGTGAGGTGATGATGCTCCGTCGACCGGTGCGGGCGAAGCGCAGGGCCGCCTCGACCTTGGGTCCCATCGAGCCGGACGCGAACTGGCCGGTCGCCGCATACTCCTCCATCTCGGTGACGCGGACCCGGCCGATCGGGCGGGCGGTGTCGGTGCCGTAGTCGAGAATGGCGTGGTCGACGTCGGTGGCGATGACGAGCGCGTCGACCTCGAGCGCGGAGGCGAGGATGGCCGCGGTGAGGTCCTTGTCGATGACCGCCTCGACGCCCCGGAGGCGGCCCGAGGGCTCGCGCACGACAGGGATGCCGCCACCGCCGGCGGCAACCACCACATACCCGGCGTTGACGAGGGTGCGGATGATGTCCGTCTCGAGGACATCGTGCGGGTCCGGTGAGGCGACGACCCGGCGCCAGCCGCGCTCGCCGCGGTCCTCCCAGGTCTGGCCGTGCTCGATCATCTCCTGTGCCTCGTCACGGGGCAGGTAGCGGCCGATCGGCTTGGTGGGCGTCGTGAAGCCCTCGTCATCGGCGTCGACGAGGGTGCGCGTGATGAGGCAGGCGACGCGCTTGTCGAGGCCTCGCGCGGCGAAGGCTGCGTCGAGCGCGTTGAGCGCGACGAACCCGATGGTGCCCTGCGTCTGGGCACCGCACCAGTCGAGGGGCACCGGCGGCACGACGCGGGCGGCGAGCTCGTTCTTGACGAGGATGTTGCCGACCTGAGGTCCGTTGCCATGGGTGAGGACGACCTCGTGGCCCTCGGCGACGAGGTCCGCGACGCTCTCCATCGCCGTCGTGATGGCGGTGATCTGGGCGCGGGGTGTCGCACTGCCGTCCTTGGCAGTCATGGCGTTGCCGCCGAGCGCGAGCAGGACCCTCATGCCCAGACTCTATGAAGGGTGCGCCATCACGGCGTTGGCAGGATCTGCCGAAGGCCGGGGCGATCGTTGGCGCACTTCACCCGGGTCGGGGATAAGCAGCCGTCTTGTCGTCGCTGACCTCGACGATGATGACCTCGTCGACCTCGGCGGTGAGGATCCCCGCCGCCTCGTCGTCGATCCCGGCGTCGGTGATGATGATGTTCGCCTCGTGCAGCGGCGCCATGGTCGTCAGACCGACGGTCCCCCACTTGCTGGAGTCGGCGACGACGACGAGGCGGCTGGCGGCGACACCGGGACGATGCTCGACAGCTTCTGGGCGCTCATCCTCGTCAACACCGCGTTCCAGCTCGGCTTTTGCACCTTCGTGCCGAACAACTACATGAAGACCATCCCGAAAGAGATCGACGAGTCTGCGGAGATCGACGGGGCGAGCATCTGGCGGCAGTACTGGCAGTTGACGATGCCGCTCGTGCGTCCTGCTCTCGCCGCCCTCGCGACGCTGCAGGTGACCTGGATCTACAACGAGTTCTTCTGGGCGACCGTCCTGCTCTCGCGCGGTGACAAGTTCCCGGTGACCTCTGCCCTGAACAACCTGCGTGGCCAGTTCTTCACGGACACCAACCTCGTGGCGGCGGGCTCCATCATCGTCGCCCTGCCTGTGCTCATCGTCTTCTTCGTCCTGCAGAAGCAGTTCGTCTCCGGTCTCACCCTCGGCTCGACCAAGGGGTGATCCCACCGACCGCTGTCGCGCGTGGCAGGATCGGCACGCGCACTCCGCGCGTGTGAAGGAGATCGATGATGGCAACCCGTGACGACCGCACCTGGCTCGTGGCCCTGGCCGCGTCGCTCTGGGGCCTCTCGGCACTGTGGCGGTCCCCGCTGGCCAAGGACTACCCCTCCCTGGCGATCGTGTTCTGGGAGCATCTCGTCCTCGTGGTGCTCGTCTCGCCGTGGATCGTGCCGGCGGTGCGCCGCCTGCGGCTGGCCAGCGGTCGCACGCAGATCTCGGTCCTCGTCATCGGCGCGGGATCGTCGGCGCTCGCGACGACGCTCTTCACCGCGGCCTTCCGGCTGGGTGACCCGATCACCCCGCAGGTCCTGCAGAAGCTGCAGCCGCTCATCGCGGTCGCCCTAGCCACGCTCATCCTCGGGGAGCGACTGCGAGTGCGGTTCATCCTCTTCGTCATCCCGGCACTCATCGGGGCCTGGCTGCTCACCTTCGCCGATCCGCTCGGTGTGAGCGTGGCCAGCGCCCAGGCGGCCCTCCTCGCGCTCGGCGCAGCCAGCCTCTGGGCGGCGGGAACGGTGCTCGGGCGTGCTGCCAGCGCCGAGCTGCGCTTCCGGGACCTCACCGCGCTGCGGTTCTCGATCGGGCTGGTCACGCTGACCGTCCTGGCGACGGTCACGAGCACCCCCCTCGGTATGCGCCTGTCGGCCGCACCCTCGATCCTCCTGCTCGCGATCTTCCCCGGGCTGCTCGCGCTCGTCCTCTACTACTTCGCACTGGGCCGCACGCCGGCGTCCCGGGCCACCCTCGCCGAGCTCGCCTTCCCCCTCACCGCGGCGCTCATCGGCGTCGTGGCCTTCGCCGCTCGTCCGACGCCCAGCCAGTGGCTCGGCTTCGGCATCGTCCTGCTCACGGTCGTGGGCCTCGCCCTGCACGAGCAGCGCAGCACCCGTCCTGCCGTCGCCGTGCCGAGCCGGGCCGAGGACGCCCTCGACGTCTCGCCGCGGCGCTGAGAAGCGATCAGAGTCGGCGGGGCTAGAGACGGCGGTAGCGGTCATGCCGAGCGGCCATCCGCTCGGTGCGCTCCATCCGGGTCAGCTGGGTCAGCTCGTGGGCGATCGCCCGGGCCATCCGGCGAGAGAAGTCCTCGGGCTCCTCGGCCGCGTCGGGGTGCTCCGCGACGATCCGGTCGATGATGCCGTCCTGCAGCAGGTCGAGGGAGCGCACGCGCTGCTGAGCGGCGAGCTCGGGCGCCCGGTCGGCGGTGCGGTACAGGATGGCGGATGCGCCTTCGGGCGGCAGCGGCGACAGCCAGGAGTGCTGGGCGCAGATGACCCGGTCGGCCGGCATGAGAGCGAGCGCGCCACCGCCGGTGCCCTGGCCGAGCAGGACGCAGACGGTCGGCTCCGACAGGGCGACGAGCTCGGCCAGCGACCGGGCGATCTCACCGGCGAGGCCGCCTTCCTCGGCCTCCTTCGACAGCGCCGCGCCCGCGGTGTCGATGAGCGAGACGAGCGGGATCCCGAGCTCGTGCGCCAGGCGCATACCCCGTCTGGCGACGCGCAGACCGGACGGGCTGAGCGGCTTCTGCGCCGCTTCCGCCGAGCGGTCCTGGCCGAGCACGACGCATGGCACGTCCTCGAAACGGGCGAGCGCGAGGAGGAGCGAGCGGTCCCACTCGCCGGCGCCGGTGCCGAAGAGCGGGATGACGTCATCGGCGCCGTAGCGCAACAGTGCCCGCACCCCGGGACGGGCGGGGTTGCGGGAGCGGGTGATCGAGTCCCAGGCCGGCAGGTCGGGAGGACGCTCCAGCGGGATGTCCTCGACCGGCGGGTGCTCCCGCGGTGCCAGGACAAGACCGAGGAAGCGCATCGCGATCTCCCGGAGGTCCTCGACCGGAAGCACGGCGTCGAGCAGCCCGTGGTCCCAGAGGTTCTCGGCTGTCTGCACGTCGTCGGGGAACGGCTGGCCGTAGAGCGCCTCGTAGACGCGGGCGCCGAGGAAGCCGATCGTCGCACCCGGCTCACCGACGGTCACGTGACCGAGCGAGCCCCAGGACGCGAAGACGCCTCCGGTCGTCGGGTGCCGCAGGTAGGTGATGTACGGCAGTCGCGCCGCCTTGAAGGCCCCGACGGCCGCGGTGATCTTCACCATGGTGACGAAGGCCGGCGTGCCCTCCTGCATCCGCGTGCCGCCCGAGGTCGGAGCGGCGAAGAGGGGCAGTCCCTCGGCGGTCGCCCGCTCGAAGGCCCGCACGATCCGCTCGGCGGCGGCCCGGCCGATCGAGCCGGCGAGGAAGTTGAACTCCCCGACGATCGCCGCGACCCGGTGCCCGCCGATGCTCCCCGCGCCGGTGACGATCGCCTCGTCCGTGCCCGCCTTCTCCGCTGCGGCCGTCAGGGCCGTCGCGTAGTCGGACCCCGGCGCCGCGACGGTGAGCGGCGCCTCGTCCCAGGAGACCCAGCTGTCCTCGTCGAGGACGGCGGCGATGAGCTCGGCGGAGTTGGGGCGGCGGGGGCGGTTCTCAGCCATCATCGGTCTCCAGCGTCTCCAGCGTCTCCAGCCAGGCGCGGACACTCTCGTTGTGCTCGCCCAGCCGGGGCGGCGGTAGGTTCTCTGCCCGGCCTCCGGCAAAAGTGTTGTCATCCAGGCGAACCGGTGATCCTGGCAGTGTGATGGAGCCGAGCACCGGGTGGTCGACATCGAGCAGTAGGTGCTGGCTCGCCACCTGCTCCCACTCATAGACCTCGTCCATCGCGCGCAGCCGGCCGGCCGGGATGCCGATCTCATCGAGCCGGGCGAGCAGGCCGTCCGTCGCATACGAGGCGAAGACCCCGTTGACCGTCTCGATGACGAGCGGGAGGTTGCGGACCCGGTCGGCGTTTGTCGCCATGCCGGGAGTGTGCGGGTCGATGCCGAACGCGGTCGCGAACCTCACCCAGAGACCCTCGCTGCCGCAGGCGATCTGCAGCTTGCCGTCGGCGCACTGGAAGAGGCCGTAGGGCGAGATCGATGGGTGATGGTTGCCCTGGGCGCGGGCCACCTGGCCGGCGACCGTGTAGGCGGTGCCCTGGAAGGCGTGCACGCCCACCACCGCGGCGAGCAGGGAGGTGCGCACGACCCGGCCCCGGCCGGTGAGGTGACGCTCGTTGAGGGCGGCGACGACGCCGAAGGCGCCGTGCAGGCCGGCGAGCAGGTCGGCGATCGGCACGCCGACGCGCTGCGGGTCGTCCGGTCCGGGTCCGGTGATCGACATGAGGCCCGCCTCGCCCTGGGCGATCTGGTCGTACCCCGCTCGGCCCCCCTCAGGCCCGTCCTCGCCGAACCCACTGATCTTGAGGATCACCAGACGCGGGTTGAGCTCGTGCAGCCGCTCGACGGTGAAGCCGAGCCGGTCGAGGACGCCGGGGCGGAAGTTCTCGATGAGGACGTCCCCGGCGCGGACCAGCCGACCAAGGACGTCCCGGCCGTCGTCGTTCTTGAGGTCGAGCGTGACCGACTCCTTGTTGCGGTTGCACGAGAGGTAATACGTCGAGATCGGCTCGTCCTCGGGTCCGACGAAGGGCGGGCCATACCCGCGGGTGTCGTCCCCTGTCCCGGACTCCACCTTGATGACCCGGGCCCCCATGTCGCCGAGCATCATCGCAGCATGCGGCCCGGCGAGGGCGCGCGAGAGGTCGATGACGACGATGTTCTGCAGCGGTGCGGTCACGTCACTCACTCAACCACGCGGTCGCTTCCCGCAGATGCGGCACCCCTTGCCCAAACCCCATGTCACCCGTTGTCAAGTCTGAAAGTCCCAGGATTACCTCCCAGGGAGGGGACACTCAACTCTGGGAGGGTTCGGTTCCCTCCCGAGGATGAGCCTTGTGTCCCAGGGAGATAAGGATGAGTCACCCATCAATGGTTCACAAGACCCTTCTTCTGATGAGCCCTCACCACGCTCCCAGCGGTGGGTGGACGATGGGCTCGAGACCTGCGGACTGCATTGTGCAGTAACCATATTGGCCACACGCCCACCGCAGGGCGGCAGAACCGGCGGTCGCCGGTAGCACCTATGGTTCGTGCTGTGGGCGCTGTTTTCCGACTGTACTCCTCACCCGGCGGGGGCTTGGTCGCGCTGGACAGAGGTCTCGTTGAAGACATGCCCTTCGGGCGGTCAGTCCTTCGACATGGGCTCTGCCGGTTCGGTCTCATGTTCTTCGACAGCCTGGGTTCGGGCTGCTGCCTGCAGTCGTGCCATCACCGTGATCACGTTCGCGGGGCTCGGTCTCGACGGGTAGGTGAAGACAAGACACTTCGCTGGCGACGTATGGTCGGCGGGGGTGGCCGCGTCGTTCGAGGTGACCCAGCCGGACGGCTGATGCTTCCGAATAGCAACCACGGCGCAACGCCGCGTCGTCGGACATCTAGGAGG
>JBHEPF010000162.1:0-7620 GCA_046260445.1 Dermatophilaceae bacterium
ACGAGCTCAGCGCGCTCGGGACCCTCGACGCGGTCGTCGGGCTGCGGCCCATGGTTCGCCCGGTCCGTCACGACCTCACCGCACCCCGCCCGCGCCGCTGAGCACGGCGGGTGAGCTTGGCGTGTGAGCTTGCGCGCGAGCCCCGGCCCAGTGGTGCTGGGAGAGCTCAGTGCGCGGAGGCGAAGACGACCTCGGGCCAGGGCGAGTCGGCGAGCCATGCTCTGCGGGTGTCCGCATCGGCGTCCCGGGGTGGGAAGAGCACGGCGATCGAGGAGACCGAGTCCGCGCCGGCCCCCGAGGCCTGCGAACACATCCGCTCCGCCGGATCGGTCGCGTGGAGAGTGCGCGGTAGCGCCATGGCGGCAGAGGTCGGGACGGACATGAGATGCCTCTTCATCGTGGTGAGCTCGTCGGGTGAGCTCGTCGTGGCGGGTTCGTCGTGGCGTGTTCATCGTGGTGTGGCCGATGACGTGCCGGCCACGGGTAGTCGATCACACAACGTTGGTATAGCCATAGGTCTACGTTATGTATCTCAAGCAGTGGACACCGCACCCTGACCGGGTCCGCGCTGCGGTCAGGGCCGGGATAGAGTGAGGCCCGCCAGACATCCTTTAACGACCTGTCCTGTGAGGCAGGGAAGGAGGTCCCGCGTCCATGACGCGTGCCGATCGTGAAGTCCCCCCGGGTCACCCCGTCGACCCGACCAGCCGACTCGTCCTCGGGCCCGATGAGATCGCCCGGGCGCTGCGGCGCATCGCCCACGAGATCCTCGAGAGCAACAAGGGCGCCGAGGGCCTGGTCCTTCTCGGCATCCCCAGCCGTGGGGTGGCGCTGGCCGAGCGGCTCGCCGCCCTCATCGCCGAGGTGGAGGGCACCCAGGTGCCCGTCGGCTCACTCGACATCACCCTCCACCGCGACGACCTGCGCAGCCAGCCCACCCGGGCTCCGATGCGCACGATGATCCCGGACTGCGGGGTCGACGGCATGGTCGTGGTGCTCGTCGACGACGTCCTCTACTCCGGGCGCACGGTCCGGGCCGCGCTCGACGCGCTCTCCGACCTGGGCCGGCCGCGCGCTGTCCGTCTGGCGGTCCTGGTCGACCGCGGCCACCGCGAGCTCCCCATCCGGGCCGACCACGTCGGCAAGAACCTGCCGACCTCCCACACCGAGAAGGTCCAGGTGCGCCTCGAGGCGCACGACGGACTCGAGGACTCGGTGCGGATCGCACTCGGCGAGTCCCACGTAGGAGGACGCTGACATGGCACGTCATCTGCTCTCGGCCGCCGACCTCACCAGGGACGAGGCCCTCGAGATCCTCACGACGGCAGCGTCGATGCACGACGTCCAGCGCCGCGACGTCAAGAAGCTGCCGGCGCTGCGCGGCCGGACGATCATCAACCTCTTCTTCGAGGACTCCACCCGCACCCGCTCCAGCTTCGAGATCGCCGGCAAGTGGATGTCCGCCGACACCATCAACATCACGGGCAAGGGCAGCTCGGCGTCCAAGGGCGAGTCCCTGCGGGACACCGTCATGACCATCACAGCCATGGCGGTCGACGCACTCGTCATCCGGCACGGCGCGAGCGGCGCCTGCCACCAGGTCGCCCAGTGGGTCGACGCGAGCGTCATCAACGCCGGCGACGGCACCCACGAGCACCCCACGCAGGCCCTGCTCGACGCCTACACGATGACCCAACGGCTCGGCGGGCTCGAGGGGCGACACATCGTGCTCGTCGGCGACCTCACCCACAGCAGGGTGTTCCGCTCCAACGTCCTCCTCCTTCGCACCCTCGGTGCAGAGGTCACTGTGGTGGCCCCACCGACTCTCATGCCCAGCGGGGTCGGCCCGTGGTCGGAGAGTGACGGTTTCGACACCTCCCATGACCTGGACGAGACGCTGTATGCGGGAGCCCCCCCGGACGTCGTCATGATGCTGCGGGTGCAGCGCGAGCGGATGAGCGGCGGTTTCTTCCCGACCGCTCGTGAGTACACCGTGGGCTACGGACTCACCCGGCCCCGGCTCGAGCGACTGCGGAGCCGCAACGACGACGTCCTCGTCATGCACCCCGGCCCGATGAACCGAGGTCTCGAGATCAGCGCGGACGCCGCCGACAGCGTCAACTCGGTCATTCTCGACCAGGTCTCCGCCGGGGTCGCCGTACGGATGGCGGTCCTCTACCACCTCCTCGCCGGCGACGACAGTGAGGTGGCGGCATGACCGACCTCCTCATCACCGGCGCGAGGCTGCTCGGGGCCGACGCGGCGGACGTGCTCGTCCGCGACGGACGGATCGCCGACATCGGCTCCATCGAGCCCACCCACGACATCGAGGTCCTCGACGCGGACGGGCTGAGCCTGCTGCCGGGCTTGGTCGACCTGCACGCACACCTGCGCGAGCCGGGCCGCGAGGACACCGAGACGGTGGCGTCCGCCGCTGCGGCCGCTGCGGCCGGCGGCTACACCGCGGTCCTCGCGATGGCCAACACCGACCCGGTGACCGACACCGCCGAGGCCGCCGTCCACATCCTCGAGCTGGGCCGGGAGGCGGGGCTGGTCGACGTCCAGCCGATCGGCGCGGTGACGAAGGCCCTGGCGGGCGAGGAGCTCGCCGAGCTCGGCCTCATGGCGCGCAGCCGTGCCCGGGTGCGGGTGTTCTCCGATGACGGCCGATGCGTCGTCGACGCCCGGGTCATGCGGCGTGCCCTCGAGTACATCAGGGCCTTCGACGGCGTCATCTCGCAGCACAGCCAGGACCCTCACCTCGCCGGCAGCACCGCGTGCTGCCACGAGGGTGAGGTCTCCGGTCGGCTCGGGCTGCCCGGCTGGCCGGCGCCGGCGGAGTCCACCGTCATCGCCCGGGACGCCATGCTCGCCCGGCATACCGGTTCGCGCGTCCACGTCGCCCACGTGACGACGGCCGAGGGAGTGGAGATCGTGCGCTGGGCCAAGGCCCGGGGGATCGCGATGACTGCGGAGGTGACGCCCCACCACCTGGCCCTCGACGTGAGCCTCCTCACCGGCTACGACCCGATCTTCAAGGTCAACCCGCCGTTGCGAGCGGACGAGGACGTCGAGGCGCTGCGCGCCGCCCTCGCCGACGGCACGATCGACGCGGTCGCGACCGACCACGCCCCGCACGCCCGACACGACAAGGAGCATGCCTTCGTCGACGCCGCCTTCGGGATGCTCGGGCTCGAAACCGCGTTCCCTGTCGTCCACGACCTCATGGTCCGCAGCGGCCGGATGTCGATGTCGGACCTGGCCGACCGGATGGCCACCGCGCCGGCCCGCATCGCCGGACTCCGAGGCCACGGCCGGTCGCTCGCCGTGGGCGAGCCGGCGACCCTGGTGCTCGTCGACCCCACCGCCGAGGTCACCATCGACAAGGACGCGTCCCACTCGCTCTCCCGCAACAACCCCTGGCACGGGCGCACGTACACCGGTGCGGTGCGCACCACCATCCTGCGCGGGCGGGTCACCGCGCGGGACGGACGAGCTGTGACCCCTGATGTGGAGGCTGGATCGTGAGTGCAGTTCTCGTCCTCGAAGACGGACGCAGCTTCGTCGGAGAGCCCTTCGGAGCGGTCGGGCAGACCGTGGGGGAGGCCGTCTTCTCGACCGGCATGACCGGGTACCAGGAGACGCTCACCGACCCGAGCTACCACCGACAGGTCGTCGTGATGACCGCGCCCCACGTCGGCAACACCGGGTGGAACGACGAGGACGACGAGTCGCGCCGCATCTGGGTCGCGGGCTTCGTCGTCCGCGACCCCGCGGTCCGGCCCTCGAGCTGGCGCTCGCGGCGCAGTCTCGTCGAGGAGCTGTCCGAACAGGGCGTCGTCGGCATCAGCGGCATCGACACCCGCGCCCTCACCCGCCACCTGCGCGAGCGGGGCGCCATGCGGGTCGGCATCTTCTCCGGCGACGCGGCGGACCGCCCACTGAGCGCGCTCGTCGAGATGGTCCGCTCGGCTCCGGTGATGACCGGCGCGTCGCTCGCCGCGGAGGTGTCCACCGACCGGGGGTATGTGGTTCCCGCCGTCGGTGAGAAGCGGCACACGGTTGTCGCGCTCGATCTCGGGATCAAGTCGATGACGCCGGCCCTCATGGCCGAGCGCGGCATCGAGATGCACGTCCTCCCCGCCACCGCCTCGCTCGAAGAGATCCTGGCAATCCAGCCGGACGGGGTCTTCTTCTCCAACGGACCGGGCGACCCCGGCACCGCGGACCACCAGCGCGACCTGCTGCGCGAGGTGCTGCGCCGGGGGGTCACCTACTTCGGCATCTGCTTCGGCAACCAGATCTTCGGGCGGGCGCTCGGCTTCGGCACCTACAAGCTCACGTACGGGCACCGGGGCATCAACCTGCCGGTCCTCGACCGCCGCACCGGCAAGGTCGAGGTCACCGCCCACAACCATGGTTTCGCTGTGGACGCCCCGCTCGACTCGGTCACGGAGACCGAGTTCGGCGCCGCGTCGGTCAGCCACGTCTGCCTCAACGACGACGTCGTCGAGGGTCTCGAGCTCAGGCGGCGAGAGCCGGATGGAACCGAGCAGGTGCGGGCCTTCTCGGTCCAGTACCACCCGGAGGCGGCCGCCGGTCCGCATGACGCCGCCTACCTGTTCGACCGCTTCGTCGAGGTGATGGAGCGCAACCGCGCTGCGAGCTCGCTCACCGCGAGCGAGAGGACGATCTGATGCCCAAGCGCGACGACATCAGGAGCGTCCTCGTCATCGGCTCGGGGCCGATCGTCATCGGCCAGGCGTGCGAGTTCGACTACTCCGGCACCCAGGCCTGCCGGGTGCTGCGTGAGGAGGGCATTCGGGTCATCCTCGTCAACTCCAACCCGGCCACGATCATGACCGACCCGGAGTTCGCCGACGCCACCTACATCGAGCCGATCACCCCCGACGTCGTCGAAGCGATCATCGCCAAGGAGCGCCCGGACGCCGTGCTCGCCACCCTCGGTGGCCAGACCGCGCTCAACTGCGCGATCGCCCTGCATGATCGCGGCGTCCTGGAGCGCTACAACTGCCCCCTCATCGGAGCCAACGTCGAGGCGATCCAGCTCGCCGAGGACAGGGAGAAGTTCAAGGGCGTGGTCGAGCGCTGCGGTGCCGAGTCGGCCCGCAGCCTGATCTGCCACTCGATGGACGAGGCCCTCGCGGCCGCCGATGCGCTCGGCTACCCCGTCGTGGTGCGCCCCTCGTTCACGATGGGCGGACTCGGGAGCGGCTTCGCGCATACCGAGAAGGACCTCCGCCGGATCGCCGGCGCGGGGCTGCAGTACTCGCCCGTGACCGAGGTGCTCCTCGAGGAGTCGATCATGGGGTGGAAGGAGTACGAGCTCGAGATGATGCGCGACCACGCCGACAACGTCGTCGTCGTCTGCTCCATCGAGAACCTCGACCCCATGGGGGTCCACACCGGCGACTCGATCACGGTGGCCCCGGCACTCACGCTCACCGACCGCGAGTACCAGTCGCTCCGCGACATCAGCATCGCCGTCATCCGCGAGGTCGGGGTCGAGACAGGGGGCTGCAACATCCAGTTCGCGGTCAACCCCGTCGACGGGCGCATCATCGTCGTCGAGATGAACCCCCGGGTCTCCCGCTCCTCGGCGCTGGCCTCGAAGGCCACCGGCTTCCCCATCGCCAAGATCGCCGCGAAGATGGCGATCGGCTACACCCTCGACGAGGTCCCCAACGACATCACCCGCGAGACCCCGGCCAGCTTCGAGCCCACCCTCGACTACATCGTCGTCAAGGTCCCGCGCTTCGCGTTCGAGAAGTTCCCCCACGCCGACTCCACGCTGACGACGACGATGAAGAGCGTCGGCGAGGCGATGGCGATCGGGCGCAACTTCACCGAGGCACTGCAGAAGGCCCTGCGCTCCCTCGAGCGCACCGGCAGCTCGTTCCACTGGGACGGTGAGCCCGCGCGCGGAGCCGACCTCGAGGCGGTGCTCGATGAGGCGGGGCGCCCGACGGACGGACGCATCGTCGCCGTGCAGCAGGCGCTCCGCGGCGGCAAGAGCGTCGAGGAGGTGCACGAGGCCACCGGCATCGATCCCTGGTTCCTCGACCAGATCGAGATCATCAACACCATCGCGGTGGAGCTGGCCGCCGAGGCCGAGGCCGGCGACGGTCGTCTCTCGCCGACACTGCTGCGGCATGCCAAGAGACACGGCTTCAGCGACGCTCAGATCGGTGCGATCAGGGGGATGCCCGAGGCGATCGTCCGCGGAGTCCGGCACGCTCTCGGGGTGCGGCCGGTGTACAAGACGGTCGACACCTGCGCGGCGGAGTTCGCGGCGCAGACGCCCTACCACTACTCCACCTACGACGAGGAGACCGAGGTCGAGCCGCGCGAGACCCCCGCCGTCATCATCCTCGGCAGCGGGCCGAACCGGATCGGGCAGGGCGTCGAGTTCGACTACTCGTGTGTCCACGCCAGCTTCGCCCTCCGGGACGCGGGATATGAGACCGTCATGGTCAACTGCAACCCCGAGACCGTCTCCACGGACTACGACACGAGCAGCCGGCTGTACTTCGAGCCACTCACCCTCGAGGACGTCATGGAGACCGTGCACGCCGAGCGGGCCGCCGGACCGGTCGCCGGTGTCATCGTCCAGCTCGACGGCCAGACCCCGCTCGGCCTGGCCCAGGCGCTCAAGGACGCCGGCGTCCCCATCGTGGGCACCTCCCCGGAGGCGATCCACCTCGCCGAGGACCGCGGTGCCTTCGGCCGGGTTCTCGCCCACGCCGGCCTGCCGGCCCCCAAGCACGGCACCGCCTACAGCGCCGAGGAGGCGCTCGTGGTCGCCACCGAGATCGGCTACCCCGTCCTCGTCCGGCCCTCCTACGTCCTCGGTGGCCGAGGCATGGAGATCGTCTACGACGACGACACCCTCGTCGACTACGTCACCCGGGCGACGATCGCCTCGCCCGAGCACCCGATCCTCGTCGACCGCTTCCTCGACGACGCCGTCGAGATCGACGTCGACGCGATCTTCGACGGCACCGACCTCTACCTCGGCGGGATCATGGAGCACATCGAGGAGGCCGGCATCCACTCCGGTGACTCGGCCTGCACCCTGCCGCCGGTCACCCTCGGCGCGGAGGAGCTCGCCCGGGTCCGGGAGTCCACCCTCAGGCTCGCCGAGGGCATCGGGGTCCGTGGCCTCATGAACGTCCAGTTCGCCCTCGCCCAGGACGTCCTCTACGTCCTCGAGGCCAACCCGCGCGCCTCCCGCACGGTCCCGTTCGTCGCCAAGGCGACCGGGGTGCCGATCGCCAAGTCAGCCGCCCGGGTGATGCTCGGGGCAACCATCGCCGAGCTGCGCGCGGAGGGTCTGCTGCCGGCGCATACCGACGGGGGAGAACTGCCCATCGACGCCCCGATCTCGGTCAAGGAGGCCGTGCTTCCCTTCAAGCGGTTCCGGACCACCGAGGGGGCCGCCGTCGACAGCCTCCTCGGACCGGAGATGCGCTCGACCGGCGAGGTCATGGGCATCGCCGCCGACTTCGGGCTCGCCTTCGCCAAGAGCCAGCTCGCCGCCTACGGCGGGCTGCCGCTCAAGGGCAACGTGTTCGTCTCGGTCGCCAACCGCGACAAGCG
>JBHEPF010000163.1:0-32242 GCA_046260445.1 Dermatophilaceae bacterium
GCGCCGTGGTCTGTGGTCATGCGGTGGACTCCGCGCGTGAGCGTCGGGCCCGCCGTCGGGCCCGCAGAGAGGTGCTCGAGCCGGCCGACCCGATGAAGGACATGGCGAACAGGACCGCGAAGGCGAAGATGATGGCGGCGAGCCCGACGGCGATGGAGACCTTCGCGTCGGACTTGGCCAGCTCGAGCATCGCGACCTGCAGGTTCTTTCTGGAGAACAGGCTGGCGATGGTGAACTCGCCGAGCACCAGCGCGACCGAGAGGAAGGACGCGGACAGCACAGCCGTGCGCAGGTTGGGCAGGATGATGCGCCACAGCACGGTGAACCATGACGCACCGAGCGAACGAGCCGCCTCCGAGAGGGTCCGCACGTCGATGGCGCGCAGTCCGGCGTCGATCGCCCGGTAGGAGTAGGGCAGCACGAGGATGACGTAGGCGAGCGAGAGCCACACCGTCGCGGCGCCGAGCAGGTAGTAGACCCAGGAATAGACGGGCGTGAGCCCGACGACGAGCACGATGGCTGGGACGGTGAGCGGCAGCAGGCAGATGAACTCCACCGTCCGCGAGAGGCCGGGGAGCCTCAGCCGCACCCACGTCATCGTCGGGACCAGCAGCGCGAGCATGACCAGGGGGGTCACCACCGCGAGGCTGACCGAGGCGAGGAAGCCCTCCCTGAGAGCGGGGTACTCGACCGAGATCGTGCCGAAGTCGAGCAGCGTCCGCCAGGTCTGCAGGGTCCGACCGGTGCCGCCCGGCCCCTGGGTCGTGAACTCGAACATGCCCAGGAGCGGCAGGGCGAAGAACGCCATGGTCACTCCGAGCACGCCTCGCCTCATCCAGGCCTGGCGGCGACGCATGGCCGCTCGCTGCCCGCTCATCGCTGCATCCAGCGGCTCGACCGCTTGTCCAGCCAGGCATACATGGTCATGACGATCGCGACGACGACGACCATTGCCAGGGCCATCGCCTTCCCGAGGTTCTCCTGGCCGAGGATGACTTCCGATCGCATTGTCCCGGCGATCTGCAGGGGGAGCAGTGGCGAGCCCTGGGAGACGAGTGCCGCGGCGGTGGCATACGCCGAGAACGCATTGGTGAAGAGGAGCAAGGTCGCCCCGACGAAGCTCGGGAAGAGGATCGGGAAGGCGATCCGTCGCCAGTAGGTCCAGGTCGTCCCGCCAAGTGTCTCGCTCGCCTCGCGCCACTGCGGGCGCAGCCCCTCGACCGCGGGGAGGAAGACGATGAGCATCAGCGGAAGCTGGAAGTAGAGGTAGACCAGCATCAGGCCCTTGTTCCACTCATAGAGCCAGAGCCCGGAGCCCAGGTCGACCCCGATGGCGTTGAGCCACACGGTGAGCAGTCCGGTCGCGCCGAACGAGGCAAGGAAGGCGAACGCGAGGGCGACTCCACCGAACTGCGCGAGGACCCCGCACAGCGAGGTGACGAAGCGCTTGGTGACGCTGCCCTGGCGAGTGGTGCTCACCGCATACGCAAGGAGTCCGCCGAACGCGGCCCCGCCGGCGGCGGTGAAGGCGGACAGGATGAGGGACTGGCGCATCCCACGAACGACGCTCGGCTGCAGCAGGCCCTCGACGTTGGAGAGGGTGGGCTGGTTGCCCGTCCCGAGGAAGGCACCGATGACGACGACCAGCGTCGGGATGAGCAGGAAGACGGTCGTGTAGGCGAAGAAGGGGACCACACCCAGGAGGGCACTCGACGGGCGGGTGCCGCCGAGCGCCCTCGCGGGTGGGGTGCCGGGCAAGGTCAGCCGACCGCGTTCGCCCAGTTCTCGGCAAGGTACTGCTGGCCTGTCGCGGCGTCCTCCTGGGAGGGGACGATGGGCGTGCCGGCGACCTCGGGCAGGGCAGCGGCCGCAGCCTCGTCGATGGTGCCGGCCTCGGTCATGGCATCCATCCGAATGGGGCGAGCGCCCCCCTGGAGCCACAGGTTCTGCCCCTCGTCGGAGTACAGCCACTCCTGCCACAGGCGCGCCGCAGCCGGGTTCGGGGCATCGGCGTTGATCGCCTGGTAGTAGTAGCCGGCCACGACTGCCTCCTCCGGGACCATGACGGTCCAGGTGGGCAGCGCCTCGCTCAGGCTGGCGTTGAGGTAGTCCCAGTCGATGACGAGCGGGGTCTGGCCGGACTCGACGGTGGCGGGGGTCGGGTCGACCGGGATGAAGTTGCCTGCGGCCTTGAGCTGGGCGAAGAAGTCGACGCCCGCGGTGAGGTCACTGACCGTGCCGCCCTGGGAGACGGAGACCATCTGGACCCCGGCGAAGGCGGCGCCGGCCTCGGTCGGGTTGCCGTTGAGGGCGACCTTGCCCGCGTAGTCGGCCTTGAGCAGGTCGGCGACGCTCGTGGGTGCCGGCACCTTGGTCGAGTCGTAGCCGATGCTCATGTAGCCGCCGTAGTCGTTGACCCACAAGCCGTCAGGGTCCTTGAAGTCATCCGGGATGTCGTCCCAGGTCGCCACCTTGTAGGCGGCGTACATGTCGGTGTTGGCCAGCGCGACCGCTGCTCCGAGGTCGAAGACGTCGGGTGCGCCGTCCTGGCCCTGGAGGCGCTTGGCGGTTGCGATCTCGTCGGCGCTGCTCGCGTCGGGCTGGTCGCTCGTGACCGTGATCTCAGGGTACTTGGCCTCGAAGCCCTTGATGACTTCGCCGTAGTTGGCCCAGTCCGGCGGCAGGGCGATGACGTTGAGCCGGCCTTCGGCCGTGGCGGCCTCCACGAGGCCGTCCATCCCGCCGAAGTCCTCTACCGAGGTGGCGGTCGATGCATCGACCGCATCGGAGGTGCCGGTGGGTGCGGGGCTTTCCGCGTCCGGTGCGGAGCAGGCCACGGCGGTCGCCGCCGCCAGACCGATGACGGCCAGCGCTCCTGCGCGTCGAGTGAGGCGTTGAGTCATGGTTGACCTCCGAGGTAGGCGTGACGCGGGGTGGACGGTCGCGGGGCGGTGCCCCCGATCGAACTCTAGACCGGTCCTGGTGAACCGGACACGGTTCTGCACAAGATTTTGGACGGAACCACGATGTATCTGAGTTCTTGTCGCCTCGTGGTCGGCTCCACTTGGGCTGGTCATCGGCGGGACGCGGTGGATGGTTGGATGGGGGCGTGAGCGCTACATCGTCAGTCGTCGTCATCGGCGGAGGCCCAGGAGGCTATGAGGCGGCGCTCGTGGCCGCCCACCTCGGGGCCGAGGTCACCATCATCGAGAGGGACGGCGTCGGGGGAGCGGCCGTCCTCACCGACTGCGTCCCGAGCAAGGCGCTCATCTCGACCGCGGACTACCTGTCCGAGTTCGAGACGGCCGCAGAGCTCGGGGTGCACCTCGAGGACCGGGATGGCGGCGACGTGACCGATGCCAAGGCCGAGCTGGCCGAGGTCAACGCCCGCGTGGTCGCCCTCGCCACGGCGCAGAGCGACGACATCGCCACCCGGCTCCGCGAGGTCGGCGTGCGCCTGGTGTCCGGCCGGGCCCGACTGCTCTCGGCCTCCCGGGTGGCGGTCGAGCTGGCGGACGGCTCGGTCGAGGAGCTCGACACCGACGTGGTCCTCGTCGCGACGGGGGCGACACCGCGGGTCATGGACACCGCACAGCCGGACGGGGAGCGGATTCTCACCTGGCAGCAGATCTACGACCTCGACGCGCTGCCGGAGCGACTCGTCGTCGTGGGCTCCGGTGTGACCGGCGCGGAGCTGGCCCAGGCCTACCTCGGTCTCGGATCGGACGTCGTCCTCGTCTCCTCCCGGGACCGGGTGCTGCCCGGTGAGGACCCGGACGCCGCGGAGGTCATCGAGGAGGTCTTCCGCAAGCGGGGGATGGAGGTGCTCGGTCGCTCGCGGATGGCCGCCGTGGAGCGCGTGAGTGATGACGAGGGCGAGGGGGTCATCGTCCGGCTCGAGGATGGGCGCGAGGTGCGCGGCTCGCACGCGCTGCTCGCCGTGGGGTCGATCCCGCAGACGGCCGGACTCGGGTTGGAGGAGGTCGGTGTCGACCTGGGACCCGCCGGCCACGTCGTCGTCGACCGCGTGTCGCGCACCTCAGTGCGCGGGATCTATGCGGCCGGTGACTGCACCGGTGTCCTGCCGCTGGCGTCCGTCGCGGCGATGCAGGGTCGCATCGCGATGTCGCACGCGCTCGGTGACGCGGTCACCCCGCTCAACCTGGGGGTCGTGAGTGCGAACATCTTCACCGACCCGGAGATCGCGACCGTCGGGGTCTCGCAGCGCGAGGTCGACGACGGCGAGGTGGTCGCCCACGTGCTCAGCCTGCCGTTGTCCCGCAACGCGCGCGCCAAGATGCTCGGGATCGACGACGGCTTCGTCAAGCTCTTCGCCGAGCCGGGCTCCGGAGCGCTGCTCGGCGGCGTCATCGTCGCGCCGCGCGCCTCGGAGCTCATCTTCCCGGTGACCCTTGCGGTGGCGCACCGTCTCAACGTCGACCAGATCGCCTCGACGTTCACGGTCTACCCGTCACTCTCGGGCTCGATCGCCGAGGCCGCCCGCCGCCTCCACGCCACCGACTGAGGTTTCCCTCCCAGGGAAGGAAGGGTCATCCTCGGGAAGGAACGCTTCTCTCCCACAGTCGAGGGTTCTCGCCCAGGGAGAGAAACGAGAGGTCTGCGCGTCAGTCCTTGAGCTCGCAGAGGACGGTGCCGCTGTTGACGGTCTCGCCGGCGGTGGCGGACAGGCTCGTGACGGTGCCGGCCTTGTGGGCGGTGATGGGCTGCTCCATCTTCATCGCCTCGAGGACGAGGACGAGGTCACCCTGGGCGAGCTGCTGGCCCTCCTCGACGGCGATCTTGACGATGGTGCCCTGCATCGGCGCGGTGACCGCGTCGCCGGAGGCGGCCGGGCCGGTCTTGCCGCCGCCGGCGCGCTTGGGCGCCTTCTTCTTGGCGGCACCGCCCCCGCCCCCGCCGCCGAAGGACAGCCCGCCGGGCACGCTCACCTCGAGGCGCTTGCCGCCCACCTCGACGACGATCGTCTGGCGTGGCTCGGCCTCGTGGGCGTCGGCGGGCGCCGCCGAGTACGCCGCGATGGTGTTGTCGAACTCGGTCTCGATCCACCGGGTGTGGGTCGTGAACGGCTCGTCGGGGTCCTCGGGCGCGAAGGCCGGGTCGGAGACGACGGCACGGTGGAACGGGACGACCGTGGGCATCCCCTCGATGATCAGCTCGGCCAGGGCGCGACGGGAGCGCTCGATCGCCTGCTGCCGGGTGGCGCCGGTGACGATGAGCTTGGCGATCATCGAGTCGAACGCGCCGGCGACGGTGTCGCCCTCGATGATGCCGGAGTCCCAGCGGATGCCGGGGCCGTGCGGGACGACCATCTTGGACACGGTGCCCGGCGCGGGCATGAAGTCGCGGCCGGCGTCCTCGCCGTTGATCCGGAACTCGATGGAGTGTGCGTGCGGCTCGGGGTCGTCGAAGCCGAGCTCCTCGCCGTCGGCGATGCGGAACATCTGCCGGACCAGGTCGATGCCGGTGACCTCCTCGGTGACCGGGTGCTCGACCTGCAGGCGGGTGTTGACCTCGAGGAAGGAGATGTCGCCCGCGGGGCCGACGAGGAACTCGCACGTCCCGGCGCCGACATAACCGGCCTCCTTGAGGATGGCCTTGCTCGCGCGCAGGATCTCGGTGTGCTGCTCCTCGGTGAGGAACGGGGCCGGGGCCTCCTCGACGAGCTTCTGGTTGCGCCGCTGCAGCGAGCAGTCACGCGTGGAGACGACGACGACGTTGCCGTGCTGGTCGGCGAGGCACTGGGTCTCGACGTGCCGAGGCCGGTCGAGGAAGCGCTCGACGAAGCACTCGCCGCGGCCGAAGGCGGTCACGGCCTCGCGCACCGCCGAGTCGAACAGCTCGGGGATCTCCTCCATCGTGCGGGCCACCTTCAAGCCGCGCCCGCCGCCGCCGTACGCGGCCTTGATGGCCACCGGGAGGCCGAACTCCTCGGCGAAGGCGATGATCTCGTCCGGGCCGTCGACCGGGTCGGCCGTGCCGGGCACGAGGGGAGCGTTGGACTTCAACGCGATGTGCCGGGCCTTGACCTTGTCGCCGAGGGAGTCGATGGCCTGTGGGCCCGGGCCGATCCAGATCAGGCCGGCGTCGATCACCTTCTCTGCGAACCCGGCGTTCTCGGAGAGGAAGCCGTATCCGGGGTGGATGGCGTCCGCACCGGCCTCCTTGGCGACCTCGATCAGCTTGTCCTGCAACAGGTAGGAGTCGCCGGGGGTCGAGCCGCCCAGCGCATACGCCTCATCGGCGACGGCCACGTGCAGGGCGTCCCGGTCGGGCTCGGCATAGACGGCGACGGAGCCGATCCCGTGGTCCGTGCAGGCACGGGCGATGCGGACGGCGATCTCGCCCCGGTTGGCGATGAGGACTTTGCTGATGGCCATGGTGCCGATGCTATCGGGTGGCCGATGCCGCAAACGCGCCTGTCCGGGTGAGTGTCGGCGGCCGGAGGTATGTGGTGGCCGGGTCCACCGCATACTGCGCGTCCTCTTAGCCTTGGACCATGACGACCCACGCCGATGTGCCCGAACTCACGCTCACGACGCCGGACGGAGCGATCCCGATCCCCCAGCTCGGCTTCGGTGTGTGGCAGGTGCCGGACCGCGAGGTCGACGCCGCGATCGCGACCGCGCTCGAGGTGGGCTACCGCCATCTCGACACCGCTCGGATCTACGGCAACGAGGAGGGCGTGGGCCGCGCGATCGCGGCCGGCGGCCTGAAGCGCGAGGAGCTCTTCGTCACGACGAAGGTCTGGAACGACGACCAGGGCCGGGACGCCACCCGCGCGGCGTTCGAGCGCTCGCTGGAGCGGCTCGGCCTCGACGTCCTCGACCTCTATCTCATCCATTGGCCGACGCCGCAGTTCGACACCTACGTCGAGACCTGGGAGGAGCTGCGCGCGATCCGTGACGAGGGCCTGGTCCGCGCCATCGGCGTCTGTAACTTCGGTGCCGAACACCTGAGCCGGCTGCACAAGGAGACGGGGGAGTGGCCGGCCATCAACCAGGTCGAGCTGCACCCCTACCTGACGCAGGAGGACCTGCGGGCGTTCCACGAGAGCCACGACATCGTCACCGAGTCCTGGAGCCCCCTCGCCTCGGGCTCGGAGGTCCTCGACGACCTCGCGCTCGCCGCGATCGCGCAGGCCCACGGGGTGACGCCGGCGCAGGTCATCCTCGCCTGGCACCGCCGGCTCGGTCTCGTCGTCATCCCGAAGTCGGTGACGCCGAGCCGGATCCAGGAGAACTTCGACTCCCTCGGGGTCGAGCTCACCGACTCGGAGATGCTCACGATCGCCACCCTCGACCGGGGCTGGCGGACCGGGCCGGACCCCGCTGAGTTCAACGTCCGCTGACCGGTCGTGGACCGGGGCTCACCAACGGCTCGGCAGCAACCCGGGCAGGTTTACCGGCGGCAGGCTGAGCACTCCGGGGGCCTGCCAGCCGGTCACCCGCTGCAGACCCTGCACGAGGACCTGCCAGGACAGCGGTCCCTCGGCTGGAGGCGCAGCGGTGAGGCCCACCGACTCCGAGCTCTCCGGTGCTTGGAAGGCCCCCAGCGGGTGTGGCTTCGGGAACGGGAGGACCTGGACGTCCGCGACGTCGGCGCCGAGGAGGGAGCAGACCTCCGCGACCGCGTCGCCGAACCCGCCCAGGCGGTCGACCAGACCCCGATCGAGGGCGTCGGCCCCGGTCCACACCCGGCCTCTGGCCACGGCCCGCAGGTCCTCGACCGGCATGCCCCGGTCGGTTGCCGCCTTCGCGGTGAAGTCGTCGTAGATCCGGTCCAGCCAGGCATCGAGGACCGCCCACTCCTCCTCGTCGAAGGGTGTCTGCGCGGAGAGCATCGCCGCCCGCGGCGACCCGGCGATGAGCTCGTGGTTGACGCCGATCCTGGCCAGTGCCTCCCGCACGACGAGCTTCCCGGCGAGGACGCCGATCGAGCCGGTGATCGTGCCCGGTGCGGCGACGATCCGATCGCACGGCATCGCGATGTAGTAGCCCCCGGAGGCGGCCACCGAGGCCATCGACGCCACGACCGGCTTACCCGCCGCCCGGACCTGGAGGACCTCGCGTCGGATCGAGTCGGAGGCCACGGCCGAACCCCCGGGGCTGTCGACGCGCAGCACGACCCCGGCGATGTCCTTGTCCTTGGCCGCGGCACGCAGGGCCGTCCCGAGGGTGTCCGAGCCGACCCGCCGTCCCCCCGGTCCCGGCTTGGGGTGACCGACGTGGATGCCGCCGAACGCCTCGATGACGGCGATGCGCGGCTTGGTCGTCGGCGTGGGCAGCTGCTGCAGGACGACGTCGAAGCGGCTGACGCCGTGGCGCTCGACGAACCGCAGCGTGGGCTCGGCCGGCCCGACCCGCTCACGCATCGCGGCATACGCCTCGTCGCGGTACCCGAGGTGGTCGACGAGACCCCGCCCGAGCGCGTCCTCCGCGGTGAGCGGTGCGTCCTCGAGGGCAGCGCGCACCACGTCGGTGGAGAGACCACGATCAGCCGCCACGGCGGAGACGAGCTGCTCGGTGGCCGACTCGACGAGTCGGCCGATCATCTCGCGCTGCGCCGTGCTCATCCCGCTGCGGAGGAAGGTGTCTGCGGCGCTCTTGTACTCGTGCCGCTGGCCGAACTCCGGCTGGACACCGAGCTTGTCGAGGGATCCGCGCAGGAACGTCGCCCCGGCGGTGAAGCCGGTCAGCGCCAGACCCGACGGCGGCTGGAGCCAGATCTCCTCGAACGCCGTGGCCAGGTGATAACCGACGCTGCCGTCCCCGAGCTCGCCGAAGGCCGGGCTGAAGGCGAGGGTGGACTTGCCGCCGGCGCGGAAGGAGCGGACCGCCGCGCGCAGCTCCTCGGACTGGGCGAGCGTGATACCGCCGCCGTGGACGACGCCGACGAGACCCACGACCGAGTCGTCGGTCTCGGCCCTTCGCAGGTGCTCGACGAGGGTGCGCAGCTGCGGGGTTCGCAGCGCGCGGATCGCCTCGATCGGGTTGGTCGCAGCAGCCTCGGCCAGGCCGCGGCCCAGGTCGAGCTCGAGGACCACCCGCTCACCGTGGCCGCCGGGCAGCCTGCCGCTCAGCGGGATCCGGGTGAGCAGGTCCTCGATGACTGATGGGATCTTCATGCGCATCAACCTATGTCGTCAGCCGGGACGGGCTACCCCGTGGCCGACCGGTAGAGCTCGACCATGGCGTCGCGGAACTCCCGCCGGGAGTCGGCCCACGTATAGAACATGTGCCCACCGGCGAAGTGCCGGGTGGTGAACCGCTCGGTGTCGCTGCGGCGCAGCCGCATGAGGTTCACCAGCCGATCGCTCGAGTGGTACGGCGTGACGAGGTCGAAGCGGCCGTGGCACAGGAAGTACCTCGTGTGCGGGTTCAACGCCAACGCATAGCGCAGGTCGTCGACGGCTCCCTGCGGGGGCACGGACCAGGACCTCTCACCGTCCTCGGCCCACGACTCGTTGACCTCGTGGGAGAGCAGGAGGTACTCACGGTCGGTGTCGACCCCGATGACGCCGCGGATCTGCTGGTTGGCCCCGGCGGCGAAGATCCGCTCGATACCGGAGAGGGTCGGGTCCGGCCAGGTCATCCCGTCCCGGTCGGGGAACGGGTGGGCCGAGACCATGCTCGCGTCGTAGAGACCGACGACCTCGGCATCGGCGCCGCGCAGCATACGGACGAAGCGATGGATGGGTATGCGACCCTCGGCCCGCTCGATCAGCTCACGGGTCAGCCCGGTCAGGTCCGCGACGCGCTGGAGTACCTCTCGCCGCCGGCCGCCGGGCATCGACGCACCCTGGGTGAGGAAGGCGACATAGTCCCCGGTCGCGAACTCCTCGGCGGCGGCGAGGACCTCGTCGAGGTCCGCGTCCGCCGGCAGGGCTCGGCCCAGGCCGTGGTGGTGCGCTGCCCCGGCCATCGTCGGCAGGAGGTCGACCCAGGCGGCGATGTCGTAGTCGCCCGGGACGAGCAGCGAGAACTCGAGGGCGGGACTGATGATGACGACCCCGTTGAGGCCGACGCCGTACTTCTCCGGCAGCAGCCTGGCAAGCCGCGCGACGCGGTATCCGCCGTAGCTCTCGCCTGCGATGAACACCGGTGACCCCCAGCGGTTGTGGGCGGTCAGCCAGCGACGGATGAACTCGCCGATGGAGTCGAGATCCCGCTGGAAGGCGAAGAACCTTTTGGCCTTCTTCTCCGCCTCCGGTCCTGCTGTGGCCTTGTTGTCCCCGTCCCCCTTGCCGCCGTCCGGCTCGGGCGTGATGAGCCGGCTGAACCCGGTGCCGATCGGGTCGATGAACACCAGGTCTGAGAAGCCCAGCCACGACTCCGCGTTCGGGACCAGCCTCGACGGGGGCGGTGGGGCCGTGCCGTCGTCGTTGAAGGCGACCCGCTGAGGGCCGAGGGCGCCGAGGTGCAGGTAGGCGCTGGACGCTCCCGGGCCGCCGTTGAAGACGAACGTGACCGGTCGGTCGATGTCCGGGTCCGAGTCCTCCTCGGAGGCGAGATAGCTCACCGAGAACATCTCGGCCACCGGCTCGTCGGCCTCGCGCAGCACCGTCCAGCGGGCAACGGCCTCGTAGCCGAGCTCGCCGTCCGGACCCGTCCATCGGCCGCGGCGGGACGAGCCGGCAGGGGGCCGGTGCTGGGACG
This sequence comes from Dermatophilaceae bacterium, assembly GCA_046260445.1. Taxonomy (GTDB): domain Bacteria; phylum Actinomycetota; class Actinomycetes; order Actinomycetales; family Dermatophilaceae; genus F2B08. The sequence goes on from JBHEPF010000163.1 coordinate 10,677, forward strand.
TGGCGCCCGAGCGCGGGATCGCTTCGGCGTCCGCTCCGGCTGCCGGTGCGCCCGACGCGGTGGGTGCCGGGGGCATGGGTTCGTGTGTCATCACCCGACCGTAGTACGGCGCTCCCCCGGAGACGCTTCGCACTCATGAGTAGCCGCACTCAGGACAGCGGGCCCTCCGGAGCGCTTGACTGGGTGCATGAGCACAGCGACGGCGTCGTCATCCCCTGGCCCGGGCCGGCGTGTCCCGACCTCCGCAGAACGCCACCGGTGGCTCACCGGGGAGCTGCGCGACTGGGAGCGGGACGGGCTGATCTCCGGATCCACCGCCACCGCGATCGCCGACCGCTACGTCGTCTCGAGCGCCCTCGGTGGCCATCGCATCACCCCGATCCGGGTCATCCTCGGTCTCGGAGCCTGTTTCCTCGGCATCGGGCTGATCTGGCTCGTCGCCGCCAACCTCGACGAGCTCTCGCCCCTCCTGCGGTTCGTCGTCGTCGCGCTGCTGTGGCTGGGTCTCGCCGTCGTCGCCGAGCTCACCCGGGACCTCGTGAGCGGGGCGATGCGTCTGCTCACCGGGCTGGCCTTCGGCGCCGTGGTCTTCCAGGCGGCGCAGAGCGTGCAGGTGCCCGCCTACCGACCGCACCTGCTGCTTGCGTGGGGACTGGGTGTCCTGCTGTATGCGTACGCCCGCCGCTCCCGCGCCGCCGCCTTCGTCGGGATCACCGTCCTCGCGGTCTGGTACGTCTGGCAGGTCATGGACGCGAGCACCGGTATCGCCACGTTCACCGGGGCCGTGCTGCTCGCCTCGGTCGCGAGTGTCGCCCTGGCAGCGCTCCACCCCGAGCGCTGGCGTCCCTTCGGCCGGCTCTGGCTCACGCTCGGAGCCGTCATGTCCCTCATCGGGACCTTCGCGGCGGCTCTGCCCTTCTCCGACAGCTCGCGGGGGTGGAGTGACGGTCTGACCGTAGGGATCGTCCTTGTCCTCGGCCTGGGAGCGGCAGCGCTGTGGCGGTCGACTCGGGACGAGCAGGTCGAGCTCGCTCTCTCGGTCACCGCTCTGATGCTCGGTGTGCTGATGGGGCTCTGGCGCCCGATGCGGTTCTCCGACGGGATGGTCCCCGACCAGCTCACCGGCGAGATGTGGCTGCGCACCGGGCTCGCGATCGTCGTCTTCCTTGTCATCGCCGGCGGCTGGGCCGTCGTGGGTGCCCGCCGTGAGCTGCCACTCGTCTCGGCCGCCGCGACCATCGGCGTGGTGGTCTTCACGACCTTCCAGAGCTTCGCGGTCTTCGCGCCGATCATCTCCGGCGCCACCCTCTTCCTCGCCGTCGGCACGATCATGATCATCACGGGCGTGGTCGCAGAGCGGGCCCGTCGCCGGATCGGAACGGAGGTGCGGTCGTCATGACCAGCACGCACCAGGACCACCCTCAGGGAGAGGCCCAGCAGGATCGGCGGAGCCGTCGGTTCCCGATCGACCGACGCGGCTGGGTCGTCCTCGCCGCTGTGCTCGGCATCCAGCTCCTCCTCGTCCTCATCGCGGTCGCTCCCCAGCTCTCGCCGCGCCTGTCCGGCACGGAGATCACGTTGCGGGTCGGGCCGGTCGACCCCATCGACCCGTTCCGGGGCGCCTACGTCGACCTCTCCTACCCCGACCTGCCGGACCAGAGCTCCACGTGGGACGGGGACGACCCGCGTGGCACCGCATACGTCCCGCTCCGTCAGGAGGGCGCGGTGTGGGTGGGCGGACGGGTCCAGCGGACCCAGCCCGACGGGCTGTACCTCCGGTGCGATGACGGGAGCTGGCGGCTCGAGTGCGGCATCGAGAGCTGGTTCGTCGGGCAGTCGGTCGCGGCCGAGATCGAGCGCAGCATGCGCAACGAGGAGGCGCTCGCGACCATCCGGGTCGACCGGTGGGGCAACGCGACGATCGTCGACCTGCAGCCGGCCGGCTGAGGGGCCGGGACTCTACGCAAGGGCTGGACGAGTCCTACGCTGAGGACATGATCGGATCCCAGCCCCTCGGTGGCCTGCTCCTCGGGCTCATGGGAGTGCTCATCGTCGCGGCCCTGGCGTACTGGACGTGTCGGCCCCAGCGCCGGGTCGAGGACCTGAGCTGGCGCGAGAAGCGGCGCCTGGACCGGCTATACCGGTAGGAGTCGCGACACGACGCCGCGGAGGTGCCCGATCGTCGAGCACTCGTGCATGTCGACGATGTGGTTGTAGGTCGCGGACTCGCTGTCGCCGCTGCCCCAGGACCGGGCCGGCTCGGGGTTGAGCCAGATGACCGACCGCGCCCGCTCGGCGATGAGATGCAGCGCGTCGGTGCGGGGGTCGGTGTGGTTGCTGCGAGCATCGCCGAGGATGAGGACCGTCGAGCGAGGGGTGACCGCATCGAGGTGGTGCTCGACGAAGTCGGCGAACGCCGAGCCGTAGTCGCTGTTCTTGTGCCAGCGCGTCATCTCGCGGACGTCCCGAACCTCTTCGGTGAGGTCGCTGCCCGGCGGTGCCGATGCGAAGAGGTCGGTGAGGTCGGCACAGACGTTGACGAAGCCGAAGACCTTGACCTTGTTGAACTGCGCCTGCAGCGCCTGGAGCAGGAGGATGGTGAACCGGCTGAAGCCGGCCACCGATGAGGAGAAGTCCGCGAGCACGACGAGGTCCGGCTTGTGCGGCGGCCGGTGCTTGTATGCGGGACGCATCGGCACTCCGCCCGTCGCCATCGACCGGCGCAGGGTCGTGCGCAGGTCGATCGTGCCGCGCTGATGGCGTCGCCGGGACGCCAGGCGGGTGGCCAGCTTGCGCGCCAGGGGTCCGATCGTGGCCCGCAGCTCGGCGAGCTCCTGGGGTCCGGCGAGGATGAAGAGGGTGCGGTCCGCTGAGGGGCGCACCGCATACCGGCTGATGCGCTGGCGACCACGGACCTCGGCGTTGCGGCGGCGGGCCTCGGCCTCGACGGCGGCGCGGAACTCGCCGATGCGGCTGCGCAGCTCCTCGCGCTGGAAGGCGGCGGTGAAGAGCGGTCCGTCGGTGCCGGTGCCGGCCTGCATGGCCGCGGCCAGGGAGGTCTGGGGCGCGAGGGTGTCGAGTGCCTGGGCGGCGGAGAAGGCCCCGGCGCTCGCCTCGTTCGGGAGGCGGCCGAGGTCGACGAGGGTCTGCTCGGCCAGCCGCCGGAGCGCGTCCCGGTCGCCGCCGGCGAGCGCACGGGCGAGGGCGTCGCGGAGCCGGGCGGCGTGCTCGCGGCGGTCATCGGCCGTGTCGAGCGGCGGAGGTGGTTCGGCGCGGCCTGTCGACTCGCCCATGGCGCGGGGGAAGTAGACGTCGAAGATCTCGTCGAAGACGCGACGCTCGCCGGATCGGCGCAGGAGGGCGGCGGCCAGGGCGGCGCGCAGCCGTTCCCGGTCTTCGAAGCCGAGGGTCTCGGCGGCCGCGGCGGCGTCGATGAGCTCACTCGGACCGGCGACGAGGCCGTGCTCGCGCAGTGCCCGCCCGAAGTCGACGACGTGCCCGTGGATCGGCGGCTGGGTGAGCGTCATGGTGGGAGCGGAGGTCAGCTCACAGCGAGGCTTGCGGTCGCGCGCTCGATGTCGTCGCGGTGCTTGAGGAGGACACCGAAGTTCTCGCGGACGATCTCGGGGGAGAGGTCGCTCACGTCGAGCGCGATGAGGGTGCGCGCCCAGTCGATCGTCTCCGAGATGCTCGGTGACTTGCGCAGTGGGAGCTCCCGGAGTCGAGCGACGAGGCGGACGATGGACTCGGCGAGTGAGTCGGGCAGTGCCGGGACCGCGGACTGCACGATCCGCTGCTCGAGCTCCGGGGTCGGGTAGTCGATGTGGAGGAAGAGGCAGCGCCGTCGAAGCGCCTCGGAGAGCTCCCGGGTCGCGTTGGAGGTGACGACGACGAAGGGGATATGGGTAGCCTCGATCGTGCCCAGCTCGGGCACGGTGATGGCGAAGTCACTGAGGACCTCGAGCAGCAGCCCCTCGATCTCGACGTCGGCCTTGTCGAGCTCGTCGATGAGGAGGACGACCGGTTCCTCGGAGCGGATGGCGGCGAGGAGCGGCCTCGCGAGGAGGAACTCGTCGGTGAAGATGTCGTCACGAACGGAGCTCCAGCCCGAGTCCTCCGTCCCCTTGCCGCCGCCCGCGCGCTCTGCTGTGATGCGCAGGAGCTGCTTGGCGTGGTTCCACTCGTAGAGCGCCCTCGCCTCGTCGACGCCCTCGTAGCACTGCAGCCGGATGAGCCGGGCGCCGCGGGCACGCGCCACCGCCTTGGCCAGCTCTGTCTTGCCGACCCCCGCCGGGCCTTCGACGAGGAGCGGCTTGCCGAGCTGCTCGGCGAGGAACACGGTCGTCGCGATGGCGTCGCTCGCGAGGTAGCCCGCCTTCTCGAGCTCGTCCTGGACGGTGTCGACGGATGCGGCGCGCACCGTCACACGAGGTCCTCGTCGGGGATGTCGGTCTCATGCCGGGCGTCGGCGGGTCGATCGTCGCGCCGTCGTCGCAGGCCGACCCAGGCGGTCAGGGCGAGGGCGACGCCGCCGAGAGCGGCGCCGACGACGTACGCGAGGACCGAGCGGTGCTTGTCACTGTCTGCCATGCGCCCATTGTCGTCCCTGCCGGTCCGCGGGTCATCGCGGCCTCCCGTGACTCTGCCCACCCCGAGGCGGCCCAGGCGACGCGGAACCTCGGCCGTGCCCCATAACCCCAGAACTTCGTGGGGTGGCGCGGCAGTTCGACAACGCGCTAGAAATTGCCGGGCCAAGGTCGAACTTCCGTGCCAGGCCAGGAGGTTCCGGGTCAGCCGGGCTCGCCCTCGGGCGTGCCGAACCGTGCCGCCGGCGCACCCGACGCCCACCGCGCCAGCCCGTGGGCGAGTGCCGCGGGAAGGACGAGAGCCCCCGCCACCTGCATCCCCACCTCGTAGCCGAGCGTGGACTCCGCATACGGCGCGCCGCGCAGCCGGGCGTGCAGCGCGCTGAGGGGAATGCCGTAGATGTTCGCCACCTGCATCACCTGGGCGGCCGCGAGGACGGTGCGCGCCCGCTCGGGTCCGGCCGCGTTGACCAGCGTGTCGAACGCGGCCCTGTCGGGATGAGCGCGGGAGTCGGCGTAGTGCTGGGCGAAGACCACCCCCATGGCCTCCTCAGGGGGCACCAGCTCGCCGTCTCCGGACAGCAGGGCGCTGATCTCCTCACCGGACATGCCCTCTCGCAGGGCCATCCGGGTGTGCGCCCATGAGCAGGCGGAGCACCCGTTCACCTCGGTGACAGCGAGCATGATCCGCTCCACGGCTCGCCCGTCCATCACGGGCTCTCGCCGGTTGGCGGCCAGGGCGGCGATCGCGTGGGGGAGGAGGACGGCTGCGGCGTAGAGCTCCCGCAGGTCGTACCGGCGCTTGTAGCGGGTCAGCGACTCGAACGTGGTGCTCACGGGGCCGATGCTATGTCAACTCGTGGCTTCGTTCGGGGCCGCCTCAGCTGGGGTGGCCCTCGGCCTCCTCGAGCCCTTCGGTGTCCCGCTGCTCGGTCTCCTGCTCGGCCGCCTCGGCGAAGGCGCGGTCGCGGCGCTTGTCGATGAGGCGTTTGGCGAAGCCGCCCACGACGAGAGCACCCACGGTGCCGGACATGATCCAGGCCAGCGCCGAGCGCTCGTCGGTGGAGCCGTCATCGCTCATGTCACCACTGTCCCACGCCGCGGGGACGTTCCGCGGGAAGCCGTGACAGGTGCTCACTTGCGCAACAGCGGCTCGCGTGATCGACGGAGCATAGGGCGACCGACGGAGGACGTGTCGCGAGAGTGACTCACTCCTGCGCCATGAACTCCTCGCGGCAGCGGACCTCGAACCCGTCGAGCTCGGTGAGAGCGGCGTCGATGTCGGCGCGGCGCTGCTCGAGGTCGGCGCGGCGCTCGTCGATCTGGCCGAGCACGTACTCGAGCTGGGAGCGTCTGCCGCGGGGCGCGTCGTAGAGGTCGATGATCGTGCGGATCTCCTCGAGGGGGAACCCGAGCCGCTTGCCGCGCAGGATGAGTCCGAGCCGGGTCCGGTCCCGCCGCCGGTAGAGGCGTTTGGTCCCCTCTCGCTGCGGGGAGATGAGGCCGAGCTCCTCGTAGTGGCGAACCGTGCGGTGCGTGACCCCGAACTCCTCGGCGACCTGCGCGATGGTCCAGGTGCGTTGCCCCTCCAGTCGAGAGTGCACGACTTGCCGTGTAGGCGGGTCGCCGGGCGGCAAGTCGTGCACTCTCGACTGTGGAGACGGGAGGGGGAGGGGAGAGCCGCTTGCCATGACCCCAGATCATGCTTTACGTTGACGTAAACGTCAAGCGCTCAGAGGAGACCCCGCGATGTTCCAGCTCGGCCCCGACCACGAGGAGTTCCGTTCCCTCGTCCGCGACTTCGCCATGGGCGAGGTGGAGCCACACGTCCACGAGTGGGACCGCGCGCACCACTTCCCGACCGACCTCGTCCCGAAGATGGGCGAGCTCGGACTCTTCGGTCTCGTGGTCCCCGAGCAGTACGGCGGCTCGCTCGAGGACTCCGACGGTGGCGCCTTCACGAGCCTGTGCATCGCCATCGAGGAGCTGGGCCGGGTCGACCAGTCCATCGGCATCACCCTCTCGGCGGGGGTGGGCCTCGGCATCAACCCGATCCTCACCTACGGCACCGACGAGCAGAAGCAGACCTACCTCCCCGAGCTCGTCGCCGGTCGCGCGCTCGCGGGCTTCGGCCTCACCGAGCCCGACGCGGGCTCGGACGCCGGTGCCACGCGGACCAAGGCCGAGCTCAGGGGTGATGGGTGGGTGGTCAACGGCGCCAAGGCGTTCATCACGAACTCCGGTACCGACATCACCTCGGTCGTCACCGTGACGACACGTACGGGCACGACGGACAACGGCAACGCCGAGATCTCCGCGATCATGATCCCGACCGGCACGCCCGGGTTCGAGGTGGCCCCCGCATACGACAAGCTTGGCTGGAACATCTCCGACACCCACGGACTGTCGTTCAGCGACTGCCGGGTCCCGGCCGACAACCTGCTCGGGGAGCGCGGCCAGGGCTTCAAGCAGTTCCTCAAGACCCTCGACGACGGCCGGATCGCCATCAGCGCCCTCGCCCTCGGGCTCATCACGCGCATGCTCGAGGAGACCACCGCATACAGCCGGTCCCGCCTCGCCTTCGGCAAGCCGATCGCCGTCAACCAGGGTGTCTCGTTCCAGATCGCCGACCTCGCCGTCATGGAGGAGACCTCGCGGCTGCTCACCTACAAGGCAGCGTGGCTCAAGGACGAGCAGGAGGCCGGGCGCAAGAGCGTCGCCGAGGTCAAGCAGGCCGCCTCGATCGCCAAGCTCTACACCTCCGAGGCGGCCGTGAGCGCGACCCGCATCGCGACCCAGATCTTCGGCGGCAACGGCTTCATGGAGGAGTACCCCGTCGCCCGCTTCTACCGCGACGCGAAGATCCTCGAGATCGGCGAGGGCACCTCCGAGGTGCAGCGCATGGTCATCGCCCGCGGCCTAGGCTTGCCTGCGTGAGCGAGTCCAGCACCAGCCCGCAGGGCGACCCGCGGATCGACCCAAGAGTCCACGACGTGCGGGAGCGGCTGCACGCCGCATACCGGGCCTCGGCCGCGCCACCCGAGGCGGCGGCGGCCAAGCTCGCCAAGCAGAACAAGCTGTATGTGCGGGACCGGATCGCGCTGCTGCTCGATGAGGGGTCGTTCGTCGAGGACGGCCGGTATGCGAACGCCATGGCGCCCGGACTGCCCGCCGACGGAGTAGTGACGGGTCGTGGCACGGTCGACGGCCGACCGGTCATCATCATCGCGAACGACCCGACCGTCAAAGCGGGGTCGTGGGGCGCGCGCACGGTCGAGAAGATCGTGCGGGCCACCGAGATGGCGCTGCGCGAGGAGCTGCCGGTGTTCTGGCTCGTCGACTCCGCCGGGGCTCGGATCACCGACCAGGTGGAGATGTTCCCGGGCCGCCGTGGTGCGGGGCGGATCTTCCACAACCAGGTTGCCCTGTCCGGCAAGGTGCCCCAGATCTGTTGTCTCTTCGGCCCGTCCGCGGCGGGCGGCGCCTACATCCCGAGCTTCTGCGACCTCATCATCATGGTCGAGGGCAACGCCTCGATGTACCTCGGCAGCCCCCGCATGGCCGAGATGGTCGTGGGCGAGACGGTCTCGCTGGAGGAGATGGGCGGTGCGCGGATGCACTGCACCGTCAGCGGCGTCGGCGACCTGCTCGTCCACGACGACGCCGAGGCCATCGAGCTCGCGAAGCTGTACTTCTCCTACGTCCCGGGCAACTGGCGCACCCACCCTCCGGCCTACCACCCCGAGGGGCCGGCCACGCCGCTCACCGACGAGACGGTCCCCGAGCGGGAGAGCCAGCCGTTCGACGTCCATGACGTCATCGACGGGATCGTCGACGAGGACAGCTTCTTCGAGATCAAGCCGCTCTTCGCCCCCGAGCTCGTCATCGGCTTCGGTCGCCTCGACGGAGAGACCGTCGGGATCGTCGCGAACAACTCCGCGGTCAAGGGGGGCGTCCTCTTCACCGACAGCGCGGACAAGGCGACCCGGTTCATCTGGCTGTGCGACGCATACTCCATCCCGCTGCTCTATCTCGCGGACGTGCCGGGCTTCATGATCGGCTCCGAGGTCGAGCGGGGCGGCATCATCCGGCACGGCGCCAAGATGGTCTCGGCCGTCGCCTCGGCGACCGTCCCACAGATCTGCGTCGTCGTGCGCAAGGCCTACGGAGCAGGTCTGTATGCCATGGGCGGGCCGGGCTTCGCACCGGACGCGACCCTCGCGCTGCCGACGGCGCGGATCGCGGTCATGGGTCCGGAGGCCGCGGTCAACGCGGTCTTCGCCAACAAGATCGCCGAGCTGACCGACCCGGCCGAGCGGGCTGCCTACATCGCCGAGAAGCGGCGCGAGTACGAGGAGGACGTCGACCTCGAGCGGCTCGCCGCCGACCTCGTCCTCGACCACGTCATCGACCCGGCCGACCTGCGCGAGGAGCTGCTCAAGCGCTTTCGGTATGCGGGGCAGCGGGACCGTCACTTCGCCGCCAAGCGCCGGGACATCCCGCCGGTCTGAGGTCGGCCGGCGGGGCCATGGACGGCCTGCCGTGGCAGGATCGGTGGTGGCCGCCAGGGATGGCGGGAGTCTCGAGCATCGACGAGGAAGGTTCACACCATGGAGCTCATCCCGGGCAACACGCTCATCACGGCAACGCCGCAGGAGGGTCGTGAGCTCGCGATGGCGATGGCACGCAAGAGCATCGGTGCGATCCAGCCGGATGTCGACATGCGCAAGTCGCTGCGACCGGGGTATGCCTCGGACGCGGACTCGCTGACGATGGCCGCGCATGTCGTGGCCGTGGAGTTCGCGACGATCGCCGCCGCGAACGACTACTGGCGCGACCTGGGCTAGACACCACCCACCGAGCCGGTCAGCCGAGGGCCTCGTCGACGTAGCACCAGCGCCACGACTCGCCCGGTTCGAGGCTGCGCATGACGGGGTGACCGGTCTCCTCGAAGTGCGCTCGGGCGTGCCGGCCTTCGGAGGAGTCGCAGCACCCGACCTCGCCGCAGCGGGTGCACAGCCGCAGGTGGACCCACGAGGTGCCCTCGCGCAGGCAGGCGCCGCACCCCTCGGGGGTGAGCGGGACCGCGCTCGGCGGCTCCTCGAGCAGATGCTCGCACTCCTCGACCAAGCGCAGGGGGGTCGCGAGGGCCTCGTCGCGCACGGCGACGGACCGGCTGCTGGCGAACGAGAGCGCGGCCTCCTCCGCGTCGAGCTGGCCCAGCACCGCGTCGAGGACGGCACTGTCGACCTGTCCGCCGTCGCGGATCCGCAGTACCTCCTCGCGCTCGGCCGCGAGCATGCGCAGCCGAAGGCGCAGGTATGCCTGGCTCGGCGTCTCCTCTCCCGCGCCGCCGGCCGCGTGGCCGAGCTGCTCCCAGACCCGGTTCGCGCGTCCCGTGGACTGGCGACGCAGCAGGTCGACGACGTCGCCGGCCACGGCGCTCGTCGGCTCCTCCTCGACGGCGCGCAGCCCGGCCGCCGTCGCGGCCTGGAGCACGGCGGCCTCCTGCAACGCGTCCTCTCGGACGTCGGGTCCGCGCACCCCGAGCGCACGGGCGAGCACCGGCAGGGTGAGGCCCTGGACGAGCAGGGTGCCGACGGTGACGATGAGCGCGACCATGACCAGGGCATTGCGGAACGGCACGTCGAGGGGGAGGGTGAGGGCCGCCGCCAGGGTGACCACTCCCCGCATACCGGCCCAGGACGCGATGGCCATCTCGCGCCAGCGGGACTGGTGCTCCTCGTCGCCGTCGAAACTCCGAGACAGCCGACCCATCGGGAAGATGTAGATCGGGCGCAGCACGAGCACGGTGAGCAGCACGACCAGCCCGAGGATGACGGTGCGTATCACCGAGAGCCCTCCCGCCTCGACGGCCCGCAGGATGGCCGCCATCTGCAGACCGATGAGGAGGAACACGGCGTTCTCGAGGATGTAGGTGACCGCCGCCCAGTTCGTCCGCTCCGACATCCGGGAGGCCGCCGACTGCAGCACTGGAGCACGATGAGCCAGGACCAAGCCGCAGGCGATGACGGCGAGCACCCCCGAGCCGCCGATCTGCTCCGCGGGGACGTAGGCGACGAAGGGGGTCAGGAAGGAGAGCGCTGTGTCCACGACCGGGTCGTGGATGAAGCGTCGGACCGCGCCGATGACGACGGAGGCCAGCAGGCCGACGCCGATGCCCGCCGCCACCGCCCAGAGGAAGGAGCCGACGGGGGTCCACGGGTTCACCGCGTCCCCGGCGCCCAGCTGGGAGGAGGCGACCCAGACCGCGAGAGCCGTGCGCAGCGACACGAGGGCGATGGCGTCGTTCGCGAGCGCCTCACCCTCGAGGATCGTCGTGATCCGACGCGGCAGTCCGATCCTGCGCGCCACCGCTGTCGCCGCGACAGCGTCCGGAGGCGCCACGATGGCCCCCACCGCGAAGGCGAGGGAGAAGGGGATCGGGAGGATCGCATACACGACCAGGCCGACGCCGAGTGCGGTGAAGAGCACCAGGCCCACGGACAGGCTGACGATCGTCACCTTGTGCGCATTGACGTCGTAGAGAGAGGTCGTGATCGCCGTGCTGTAGAGCAGCGGTGGAAGGATGCCGAAGAGGACGATCTCGGGGGTGAGGGTGACGTTCGGGACGAAGGGCAGGAACGACCCGAGCACCCCCACCGCGAGCAGGGCCAGCGGCGGTGGAACGGGTATGTGCTCGCAGGCTTTCGTGACAGCGATCACCGTGGCGACGAGGGCGACGAGTAGCACGGCGAGCTCCACGAGAGGGATTCTCCCCTGTCCTGCCCGGGCGCGGGGACAACGCACCCGCCCGCGCCATGGTCGCGGCTCTGGTACTACAGTCTGTAGTGCAGGGTCGCGCGGCTCCTCGCGTGGCGTCCGGCGTGAAGCGAGGATGATTCAGCAGTGAACGAGCGGCGCGACATCACGCCCCTGTCATCTCTGGGTACCAGTCGGCGCCGAGCCGGCCCGGTGCGCACCCAGCGGCCCGTCTATGTCGACCTGCTCCCGCCGTGCAACGCGGGCTGCCCGGCGGGCGAGAACATCCAGGCCTGGCTCGCGCATACCAAGGATGGTCGGCACGAGGACGCCTGGCGTGAGCTGACCAAGGACAACCCCTTCCCGGCCGTCCACGGGCGGGTCTGCTACCACCCCTGCGAGACGGTCTGCAACCGTGCCGAGCTCGACGGGGCGGTCTCCATCCATGCCGTCGAGCGGTTCCTCGGCGACCTCGCGATCGACCGCGACTGGACCTTCACCCGCCCGCAGGGGCGCTCCGGTAAGCGCGTCCTCGTCGTGGGGAGCGGTCCGAGCGGACTGTCCGCCGCCTACCACCTGACGATGCTGGGCCACGAGGTCGTCATCCGCGACAACAGCCCACTCGCCGGCGGCATGATGCGCTACGGGATCCCGAGCTACCGGCTGCCCAGGCGCGTCCTCGACGCCGAGATCCGGCGGCTGCACCGGCTCGGGGTGCACTTCGAGCAGGACCATGTCGTCACCGACCTGCAGGCCGAGATGACGGACGACGGCTTCGACGCCGCGTTCGTCGCCGTCGGCGCCCACCTGTCCAAGCGCGTGGACATCCCCAACCAGGACGCCGGACGGGTGCTCGACGCCGTGTCGTTCCTCCGTGGTGTCGAGTCAGGCGAGCAGCCCGAGATCCATGGACGGGTGGCGGTCTACGGCGGCGGCAACACCGCGATGGACGCCGCTCGCGTCGCCCGACGCCTCGGCGCCGACGACACGATCATCGTCTACCGACGCACCCGCGAGCAGATGCCCGCCCATGCGGAGGAGGCGAGCGACGCCGAGGACGAGGGCATCCGGATCAACTGGCTGCGCACCATCGCCTCGATGGGGGAGCGCGACCTCACCGTCGAGATCCAGGCTCTCGACGAGAACGGCCGCCCGCACGGCACCGGCGAGTACGAGACGCTCGCCGCCGACACCGTCATCCTCGCGCTCGGTCAGGAGAGCGACACGCGCTTCCTGTCGACGCTGCCGGGCATCGGCTTCGACGGCGACGTCGTCCAGGTCGACCCGGTGACGTTGATGACCGGCGCGCCCGGTGTCTTCGCCGGCGGGGACGCGGTCCCGAGCGAGCGCACCGTGACGGTCGGCGTGGGGCACGGCAAGAAGGCCGCGCGCAACATCGACGCCTGGCTGCGTGCGCAGATGTACGTGCCGCCGCCCAAGCACCCACAGGCCGACCTCGACCTCCTCCACCTCTGGTACTTCGGTGACCACACCCGCCGCGAGCAGGTCGAGCTCGACCCCGGCACGCGGACGGCCGCCTTCGACGAGGTCGTCTCCGGCCTGGAGCCGAAGGAGGCTCGCTTCGAGGCCGGCCGGTGCCTGTCCTGCGGCAACTGCTTCGAGTGCGACGGCTGCCTCGGCGCCTGCCCGGAGGACGCGGTCATCAAGCTCGGCGTCGGGCATCGCTACCGCTTCGACTACGACGCCTGCACCGGCTGCCGGGCGTGCTTCCGGCAGTGCCCGGTCCATGCCATCGAGATGATCGGCGAGAGCGAGCCGCTGCCGGTCAACGTCTTCCTCCCGCCACCGGACATCGCCCCGAACGAGGCGCGCCGATGATGGGCGAGCAGGCCGGCCGCGCCCGGCGGGTCACCATCGACGGCAACGAGGCCGCGGTGCGCGTCGCATACAAGCTGAGCGAGCTGTGCAGCATCTACCCGATCACGCCGTCCTCGACGATGGCCGAGCTCGCCGACGAGTGGTCCAGCCACGAGGTGGCCAACATCTGGGGCTCGGTCCCGACCGTCGTCGAGATGCAGAGCGAGGGCGGGGCAGCCGGCGCGCTGCACGGAGCACTCCAGGGCGGCGCCCTGTCGACGACGTTCACGGCGTCACAGGGCCTGCTTCTCATGATCCCGAACATGTACAAGATCGCCGGCGAGCTGACCTCGACCGTACTCCATGTGGCTGCCAGATCCCTTGCTGCGCAGGGACTCTCGATCTTCGGCGACCACCAGGACGTGATGGCCGTGCGGCAGACCGGGTTCGCCCTGCTCTCCTCCGGATCGGTGCAGGAGGCCCACGACCTCGCCCTCGTCGCGCACGCCGCGACGCTGCGCAGCCGGGTGCCGTTCATCCACTTCTTCGACGGCTTCCGCACCTCCCACGAGCTGAGCACCGTCGACCTCATCGGTGACGACGTCCTCGGCGAGCTCGTCCCGGAGGAGCTCGTCCGCGAGCACCGGCTCCGCTCGCTCAGTCCGGAGCACCCCTTCGTCCGCGGGACCGCGCAGAACCCGGACGTCTACTTCCAGGCCCGGGAGACGGTCAACCCGTTCTACACGCGCACCCCGGGCATCGTCCGCGACGTCATGCGTGAGCTGGGGGAGCACACCGGCCGCCACTACGACCTCATCGAGTATGCGGGGGCACCCGACGCGGACCGCGTCATCGTCATCATGGGGTCGGGCGGGGAGACGGCGGCCGAGACGGTCCGTCACCTCGTCGGCGCCGGAGAGCGGGTCGGGGTCGTCCTGGTCCGGCTGTACCGGCCGTTCCCGGCTGCCGACCTGTGCGCGGCACTTCCCGAGACCGTGCGCGCCGTCGCCGTCCTCGACCGCACCAAGGAGCCCGGCTCGGAGGGCGAACCGCTCTTCCTCGACGTCGTCTCGGCGCTCTCCGAGGCGGTCGCCACCGGTGACCGGAGCACCATGCCGCGCGTGGTCGGCGGCCGCTACGGGCTCTCCTCCAAGGAGTTCACCCCGGGCATGGTGAGCGGGGTCTTCGAGGCGCTCGCCCTCGACGTCCCTCCCCGGCGGTTCACCGTCGGGATCAACGACGACGTCTCGCACACCTCGATCCCCTACGACGCGGGCCTCGACATCGAAGACGAGGACACCATCCGGGCGGTCTTCTACGGGATCGGCTCGGACGGCACGGTCGGCGCGAACAAGAACACGATCAAGATCCTCGGCGCCGACGAGGACCGCTATGCCCAGGCCTACTTCGTCTACGACTCCAAGAAGTCCGGCGGCACGACGGTCTCCCACCTGCGCTTCGGACCACACCCGATCGCCGCGCCCTACCTCGTGTCGGCCGCGGGGTTCGTCGGCATCCACGACGACGGCCTGCTCGACACCCTCGACGTGCTCGCCGTCGCGGCACCGGGTGCGGTCGTCCTGCTCAACACGGGCGTGCCCACGGATGACGTGTGGTCGAGCCTGACCCGCGGGGTGCAGGACGCGATCGTCGCCAAGGGCCTGCGGCTCTTCGTCATCGACGCCGACCTGGTCGCCCGCGAGGCCGGCCTCCCGGGGCGGACCAACACCGTCCTGCAGACCTGCTTCTTCGCGATCTCCGGGGTCCTGCCGCGCGAGGAGGCGATCGACCGGATCAAGGGCGCCATCCGCTCCACCTACGCACGGCGTGGCCCCGAGGTCGTCGCCCGCAACGAGGCTGCGGTCGATGCCACCCTGGCCCACCTCCACGAGGTCGACGTCAGCGCCGGCGCCTCGTCACTGACCTCGCCCCCGGCGCTCGTCCCGGCTCACGCACCACGGTTCGTCCAGGACGTCACCGCCACGATGATGGCCGGGCGCGGGGACGACCTGCCGGTGAGCACGATGCCGGTGGACGGCACCTATCCGAGCGGGACCACCGCATACGAGAAGCGGCGGATCTCCGACCTGGTCGCCGAGTGGGACCCGGGCAGCTGCATCCAGTGCGGCAACTGCGGGTTCGTCTGTCCGCACAGCGTCATCCGGGCAAAGTTCTACGACGACGGCGCCCTCGAGGGCGCCCCGGAGGGCTTCGCCTCCGCACCACTCAACGCCGCCGGGCTGCCCGACGCGCGCTACACCCTGCAGGTCTATGCGGAGGACTGCACCGGCTGCGGTCTGTGCGTCGAGGCCTGCCCGGTGAGCCCGGTGCCCGGCGGGGCGCTCAAGGCGATCAACCTCGTCCCCGCCGGCCCCCGACACGAGGCCAGCGAGACCGAGGTGGCCTTCTTCGAGAGCCTGCCCATGAACGACCGCTCCCGGGTCGACTTCGGGACGGTGCGCGGGACGCAGTTCCTCGAGCCGCTGTTCGAGTTCTCCGGTGCCTGTTCCGGCTGCGGCGAGACGCCCTACCTCAAGCTCCTCACCCAGCTGTTCGGCGACCGCGCGACGGTCGCCAACGCCACGGGCTGCTCCTCGATCTACGGCGGCAACCTGCCGACGACGCCGTGGACGACGAACGCCGCCGGACGCGGCCCGGCCTGGTCGAACTCGCTCTTCGAGGACAACGCCGAGTTCGGTCTCGGCCTGCAGCTCGCTGCGGACCTGCATACCCGGCTGGCCCGCACGCGACTCGGGCAGCTGCGCGAGCAGGTCGGGGGCGAGCTCGTCGACGCCATCCTCGATGCGCCCCAGGTGCGCGAGTCCGAGCTCGCCGCCCAGCGGGGGCGGGTGGCCGAGCTGGAGAGCCGACTCGCCGGGATCGAGGACCCGCGGGTCGCCGACCTGCGCAGCGTCATGGACCACCTCGTCCGGCGCAGCGTCTGGATCGTCGGCGGGGACGGCTGGGCCTACGACATCGGCTCCGGCGGCCTGGACCACGTCCTGGCCAGTGGCCGCAACGTCAACGTCCTCGTCCTCGACACCGAGGTGTACTCCAACACCGGGGGACAGTCCTCGAAGGCCACCCCCCTCGGCGCCGTCGCCAAGTTCGCCGCAGCCGGCAAGACCGTGGCGAAGAAGGACCTCGCGATGCAGGCGATCGCCTATGGCAGCGTCTACGTGGCGCGGGTCGCGATGGGCGCCGATGCGCAGCAGACCCTGCGTGCGTTCCGCGAGGCGGAGGCGTATGCGGGCCCCTCGATCATCATCGCCTACAGCCACTGCATCGCTCACGGCATCGAGATGAGCGAAGGCCTGAACCAGCAGCAGCGAGCGGTGCGGTCGGGCCACTGGCCGCTCGTGCGCTACGACCCGACGGTGCGCGACGCGGGCGGCAACCCGTTCATGCTCGACTCGCCCCGGCCGTCGATCCCGCTCTCCGACTACATCTATCGCGAGCTGCGCTACCGCATGCTTCGCAACGCCGCCCCCGAGGAGGCCGAGCGCCTGCTCGCCCTCGGCCAGGAGGCCGTCGACCAGCGGTGGGCGGTCTACGAGGAGATGGCCACCCGCAGCGCTGCCCAGTTCGTCCCTGATGCCCGAAGGAGCCGGTCATGGACCTGACGACCACCTATCTCGGTCTCACCCTGCGCAGCCCCCTGGTCGCCTCGGCCTCACCGGTGACGTCGCGCCTCGACGCCCTGCGCGCCGTCGCGGACGCGGGCGTGGGGGCGGTGGTGCTGCAGTCGCTCTTCGAGGAGCAGGTGCGCCAGCAGGAGCTCGCCGACCTGGCGATGACCGAGCGGCACGAGCACGCGTTCAACGAGGCGCAGACGTATCTGCCCGGTGGGCCGGATGTCGACCTCGGCGGGACCATGCCCTACCTGCGGCACGTCGAGCGGGCGGCGAGCGCCCTCGACATCCCCGTGATCGCGAGCCTCAACGGCTCGACCCCCGGCGGCTGGACCGGCATCGCGCGCTCGATGGAGACCGCCGGCGCTGCGGCGATCGAGCTCAACATCTATGCCGTGCCCGGCCGGACGTCCCTGACCGGGGCCGAGGTGGAGGCCCGGCACCTCGACATCGTCAGCGACGTCGTCGCGGCCGTGTCCGTGCCCGTCGCGGTCAAGCTGAGTCCCTTCTTCAGCTCCACCGCCTCGATCGCGCTCGCCATCTCCGAGGCGGGCGCGGCCGGGCTGGTGCTCTTCAACCGCTTCGTCCAGCCCGACGTCGACACCGAGTCCCTCACCGTGCATCCGTTGCCGACCCTCTCGACAAGCGACGAGGGGCGCCTGGCGCGGACCTGGATCGCCCTGCTCCATGGACGGCTCGGCTCGTGCTCCCTCGCTGCGACGACGGGGGTCGAGGAGCCAGGCGACGTGGCCGCATACCTCCTCGCGGGAGCGGACGTGGTGATGACGGCCTCCGCCCTGCTGCGGCACGGACCGTCGTATGCGGCGGACCTGCTCAGCGGCTTCGAAGGGTGGGCCGAGCGTAAGGGCTTCGCGTCGCTCGACACCGTCCGCGGCGCCTTAGCGGTCGGGGCGGACGCCGACGGCGACCGGGTCGAGCGGGCCGGCTATGTCGCCGCGCTCACCCAGGCGCGGTCCATCTACGGCGACCTCACCGTGGAGTCGTGACGTCGCTCCAGCGGACCCCGATGTCGCGGAGCAGCTCGCGCAGGAGGGGGAGCGAGAGACCGATGACGTTCGTGTGGTCGCCCTCGATGCCGCGGATGAACGGGGCGCCCAGGCCGTCGATGGTGAACGCCCCGGCGACCCGGAGCGGTTCGCCCGTGGCGACATAGGCCTCGATCTCGTCGTCGTCGAGGTCGGCGAAGTGGACGATCGTGTCGGCGCTCGCGCCGAGCGTCCCGCCCGAGCCGTTGTCCCGGTCGTCGACGACCCAGTGGCCGGTGTGGAGGATGCCGGTTCGACCCCTCATGGCCTGCCAGCGGGCGATCGCCTCGACGGCGTCAGCGGGCTTGCCGTGGATCTCCCCGTCGAGCTCGAGGACCGAGTCGCAGCCGACGACGACATGGTTGCCCTGCAGCTCGGCGGCGACGGCCTCTGCCTTGGCCTTGGCGAGGAGGAGTGCGAGGTCCGGTGGGCCGAGGTCGCCGTAGCGCTCCCGGGCGTCGGCCTCCACAGCGGCCTCGTCGACGTCGCTCACGAAGACCGTGGGCTCGATACCGGCCTGCAGCAGCAGCTTGCGCCGGGCGGGGGAGGCGGAGGCGAGGACGAGGTGGATCGGCACGGACACGTGGCCACCCTAGTGCGCCGCCCTCGGGTAGCGTCGACAGAATGACTGCAGGAACCGCTCGCCCCCCGACGGCTGTCGATGCCGTTTCGACCGACCATTTCACCGCCAGCGTCGCCCTGAGCCCGATCGAGGCCACCTACCTCGGCATCCACGGACGTGAGGACGAGCTCGATGACTTCTCTCCGGCGGGCATCGCGGAGCACGCGACGCTGCGTCGGAGGACCCTGGCGCGGTTGGCCGACGTGGAGCCGGTTGACGAGATCGACGAGGTCACCGTCGCGGCGATGCGGGAGCGACTGGGCCTGTACGAGGAGCTCTACGTGAGCGGCGAGGAGGAGCGCACGCTCAACGTCATCGCCTCGCCGCTGCAGCTGGTGCGCGAGATCGTCGACCTCATGCCCACTGCCACGGACGACGACTGGGCCACGATCGGTCGTCGGATGGGGGCGGTGCCCGCGGCGCTGCAGGGCTGGCAGGAGACGCTCGAGCTCGCGGCCTCGCGCGGCCACCTGGCGGCCCGCCGCCAGGTCGAGGCCTGCATCAAGCAGTGCGCCGACCTCACGGCATCCGAGGGCTACTTCGAACGCCTCGTGGACCGCGCGCGCACCGCGGACGGCGAGCTCAGCGACGACGTGCGCTCCGATCTCGGTGCGGGGGTCGCGGCGGCGGCCGGCGCATACCAGGGGCTCGGTGAGATGCTCCGCGAGAGCCTGCTCCCGCGGGCTCCCGAGGCCGACGCCGTCGGCCGGGAGCGTTATGCCCTGCACTCGAGGGACTTCCTGGGCGCGACCGTCGACCTCGAGGAGACGTATGCGTGGGGCCAGGAGGAGCTGGCGCGGATCGTCGCTGAGATGGAGACGACGGCGCAGCGGATCCGTCCGGGTGCGTCGGTCAAGGAGGCGGTGGCCGCGCTCGACGCCGACCCTGCGTACCTACTGCACGGAACCGAGGACCTGCGGGCCTGGATGCAGACCAAGGCCGACGAGGTCATCGAGCGGTTCGCCGACGTCCACTTCGACATCCCGGAGCCGGTCCGGCGGATCGAGTGCATGATCGCCCCGACCCAGACCGGTGGGATCTACTACACGGGGCCGAGCGACGACTTCGCCCGGCCGGGCCGGATGTGGTGGTCGGTGCCCAAGGGGGTCACTGAGTTCGGCACGTGGCGTGAGCTGACGACCGTCTACCACGAGGGCGTCCCGGGGCATCACCTGCAGGTCGCGCAGACGATCTACCGGCGGGACCTGCTCAACCCGTGGCGGCGCCTGATGTCATGGACGTCCGGGTACGGCGAGGGCTGGGCGCTCTATGCCGAGCGCCTGATGGCCGAGCTCGGCTACATGGACGACCCGGGCAACTATCTCGGGATGCTCGACGGGCAGTCGCTGCGGGCCGCGCGTGTGGTCCTCGACATTGGAGTGCACTGCGGCTTCGAGGCGCCGGCCGAGGTCGGTGGCGGTGAGTGGACCTACGACAAGGCGTGGGGGTTCCTCGACGCCCACGCCAACATGGACGAGCGGTTCCTCCGATTCGAGCTCGACCGCTATCTCGGCTGGCCCGGACAGGCGCCGAGCTACAAGGTCGGCGAGCGGCTCTGGCTGCAGATCCGCGAGGAGCTCGCAGCGCGTGAGGGAGACGCCTTCGACCTCAAGGCCTTCCACCGACGCGCCCTAGACCTCGGCTCCGTCGGCCTCGACGTCCTGCGGGACGCTCTCCTCCACTGACACAAACCTGGGAATAGGGCGGTTGATGCCACCTTGCCTCAGCGATGTGGATAACTTCCAGCCATCTAAGGAAACGGCGCCAGCATGCCGTTATGCATCAGGCGCAGACCGACCCCAACGCAGGCATCACACCCGGCACAGAGACGCCGTTCACCAGCTCGACGGCGAAGACGCTGGGGATTCGCCGGCGTACGCTCTACAGCGCTCGGTACAGGTCGGTACTACGCGGGGTCTTCATCGACTCTCGCATCCCCGACTCACTCGTTGTTCGGGCGCGGGCTGGACTGCTCATCGCGCCGCCTGGCGGCGTCCTCAGTCACTTCACCGCGGCGTGCCTCTGGTCGGCATCGGCTCCAGGCTCATCGAGTATCCATCTCGCCTACCGTGCGACCAAGAAGGTGAGCCGTCCCGAGATCTCCGTTCATCGGTTCACCTATCCCCTCGAAAGGTCCGCTCGACATGGCTTGCCCGTCACCGGTCCAGGGATGACATTTATGCACCTGGCTGTCCATCTCGACGTCGTTGAGCTGACTGCATTCGGGGACGTACTCGTCAAGCGTCAGGTGATCACCGTTGACGAACTGCAGTCGTATGCGCGCGCATGGACTCATCACGGGTACCGGCGCGGGCGTGAGGCCGCGGGGCTCGTGCGCGAGCGTGTCGACTCGGTTCCCGAAAGCCATCTGCGGCTGCTCCTCGTGCTCGCCGGTCTGCCCGAGCCCGTTGTGAACCACTGGGTGAGAAGCGACGACGGCGAACCGATCTACCGACTCGACCTGGCGTACCCGGAGATCCTGCTGGCGATCGAGTACGACGGGCGGTGGCATGACGAACCCGGGCAGCGAGCTCGGGATGAACTCCGCCGTACCTGGCTACGTCGACGCGGGTGGCTGATCATCGTGGTCCGGGCAGAGGGGCTTTACCGGAAGTGTGACGAAACCCTGGTTCAGATAGTCGACGCTCTGACAGATCTCGGTCTTGCCCTCCCTCCGCGCAGCGAGGAGTACCGGCGATACTTCGGCCAGGTGCTCAGCGCATAGGGCGTTCTCGACCACCAGACAGGTCGCACCAACCGCCCTATTGCCAGGTTGGGGTCTGGGCTGCCATCGGGGCCGCCTTCAGACGGTGGCACAAACCGCCCTATTGCCAGGTTGGTGACGTGTCAGTGGGGGAGGGCGGAGCTGCGCCAGGCGCCGGGGCCGTGCAGGACAGGCGGACGTATGCGACTCGCCGGGGCGGCCCATCGCGAGGGTCGTCGGCCTCCGCCGCCCGCGGCAGAGTCCCCGCCGGAGGCCGCCGCGAGCACGGCGATGATGGCGGCGATCTCCTCCGGGGTGGCGTCGCCGCGCACGAGCCGCAGCGGCGGCCGCTCAGGTGCTGGGTGAGAGGCGCTCACAGCGGGATGTTCCCGTGCT
>JBHEPF010000046.1:0-13119 GCA_046260445.1 Dermatophilaceae bacterium
CGCCTGGGTGAAGTGGACGACATAGATGGGAGCGCGGTCACGCCCGAGAAGCTCCTCGATGGTCTCGTGAAGGGGAGCCAGGGCATACGAGAACTCGAGGGGGACGGGACGTTCGGTGCCGCTGATGACCGCCGTCGACCGTCCGGTGCGTCGGGTCAGGTCGTCACGGAACATCGTGACGTCCCCGAGCGTCGCCGACATGAGGACGAACTGCGCCTGTGGTAGCTCGAGGATCGGCACCTGCCACGCCCAGCCGCGGTCGGGCTCGGAGTAGAAGTGGAACTCGTCCATGATGACGAGCCCGACATCAGCACTAGAGCCTTCCCGTAGCGCGATGTTGGCGAGGATCTCCGCTGTGCAGCAGATGATGGGAGCGTCTGCGTTGACCGAGGCGTCGCCGGTGATCATTCCGACGTTGTCGGCGCCGAACTGCGCGCAGAGCGCGAAGAACTTCTCCGACACGAGCGCCTTGATGGGCGCGGTGTAGAAGGACACGCGGTCCTCGGCGAGTGCGGTGAGGTGGGCGGCGGTGGCGACGAGGGACTTCCCCGACCCGGTGGGCGTGGACAGGATGAGGTTGCTCCCGCTGAGGATCTCGAGGAACGCCTCGTCCTGGTGTGGGTAGGGGGTGAGTCCCTGGTCCGACAGCCATTCGGCGAAGACCTCGTAGAGGCTGTCCGGATCCGCCTCGACCGGGATCCGCTCGCTGAGGTTCTTCACCCAGTGAGTATGCGGCCGGGTCGCCTGCCCGTCGAAATCGCCCAGCCCTATCGGGCGCCTCGTCGTCGCTGTTGTCGGCGACGAACGACGAACCCGATCCACGAGAGGAGAACGACAACGGCGACCAGCATCTGGACGAGGGCCTCGTGCTCCGTCGGGTAGATGACGCCGGCGAGGTAGTGGTCGATGAATCCGGTGCCGGGCAGGGTGGCGTCGCGGGCCCGCTCGCGACCCCAGTTCTCCACGTGGGTCAACGGGCACTCCCAGCCGATCAGGACGTTGAACAGCCCGTACAGAGCAGTGGCGATGTGCGTCCAGATGGTCCGCGGCCATCGCCATGCGATGAACCCGCCCACGACCAGGTAGGCCAGGAAGGCGAAGTGGGCCACCATGGCAGCGTCGGCGACGAGTCGGAACCACATGACTCCTCTACCCTGACGCATGTGTAGGTCTCGGATGCGGGGCTGACCTGCACGATGAGCGAGCCGGCCATCGGCCAAGCGGACAGAACGGCCTTGGACCTGAAACGATGGGTGGTATGCGTGGCGCAGGTCCTGTCCATGATCATGTGGACAGCACGCTCGCCGCGCTGACTTGCTGAGACTCGGAGGGAGCAGAATGATGAGAGGTCTCGAGCGGACGCCGATCGGGCTCAGCTCGGCGTGGTGGGGACGGCGCCAGGAGTCGCCCGTCGACGTTGCGACGCCGACGGCGCTGCCCGACCGGGCCGAGGTCGTCATCGTGGGTGCAGGCATCACCGGCCTGAGCACAGCGGTGCGCCTGGCCCAAGAAGGCATCCAGCCCGTCGTCATCGAGGCGCGCCGCGTCGGGTCGGGGACGACCGGACGGACCAACGCCAAGGTCAGTCTGCTGCAGGGGTCGCTCCTCCAGACGATCCGGAGCCGGGCAGGGGTCGAGGCGGCAGCCGCATACGTCGCGGCGAACCGGCACGGACAGACCTGGCTGCTCGATCTTGCCCGCTCGCACGGGGTCGACCTCCAGACCCATACCGCGATCACCTATGCCGTGAGCCCGTCCGGTGCCCGGAAGGTGCGTAAGGAGCTGTCGGCCTCTCAGCAGGCAGGGCTCGAGGCTGAGCCCGTCAGCGGTCACGACCTCCCGTTCGAGGTCGAGGCAGCCATCGCGCTTGCGGACCAGGCGCAGGTGGATCCACTCGCGCTTCTTCGGGCACTGCGCGCCGAGCTCGAGGCGCTCGGCGGGAGCGTCATCGAGGGTGTGCGGGTGACCGGCCTGTCGTGGCGACGGCCGTGGCGCGTGGAGACCGAGGCGGGCGAGGTCAGCGGCGACAGAGTGGTTCTGGCGACCCAGACGCCCATTCTCGACCGTACCCTCGACTTCGCCCGGCTGCACGGTGAGCGGTCCTACGTGCTCGCCTACGAGGCGGACCTGGCCCAGGTCCCGAGCAGCATGTCCCTGTCGCTCGACGATCCGTCCCGTTCGTTGCGCACCGCCCCGGCGACGGCGACCGGCGAGGCAGATCTGCTTCTCGTCGGAGGCAATGGCCACGCCGTCGGGGCGCGCATCTCGACACAGCAGTGTGTCGACGACCTCGACCAGTGGGCACGCGCCAACCTCGCCGTCGGGGACCTGGTGTGGGCCTGGTCGGCGCAGGACTACCGAGCCGCCGGGGCGCTGCCGCGCATCGGTGCAGTCCCCGGCACCGACAACGCACTGTTCGTCGCCACCGGCTACAACAAGTGGGGCATGACGAACGCAGCGGCCGCGGCGCACATCATCACCGGGGAGATCGCGGGCACACCCCCGACGTACGCAGCGGCGCTGCGGGGAAACACCGCCTCGTTGCGGGGCGCCGCCGAGGCCGCGGTGCACAACGCTCGAGTCGGAGCCCGGCTGATGGGTGACCGGGCGCGTCTGGTGCTGCCTGGCGACATCGACCAGGGCGAGGGGCGGGTCACCGGTGGGCCGATCGCCCCCACCGCCGTCTCGCAGGTGGACGGCGAGCGGTGCGCCGTCAGTGCCGTGTGCTCGCACCTCGGCGGCATCCTGGCGTGGAACGACGCCGAGGAGAGCTGGGACTGCCCCCTGCACGCCTCGCGCTTCACCGCGGCCGGAGACGTCATCGAGGGCCCGGCGACTCGGGGGATCGGGCGACAGAGCCGCTGAGTCGCGTTGCCCAGGCGGGCCGGTCCCGTCGTCAGCGGGATGTCAGGGCTGAGTCGGCTCTGTCATGCTCGGCTCGCACCGCGCCTACCGGCGCGAACCGGTCGTGGTAGGTGATGAGCAGCGACAGCAGGAACACGAAGAAGAGGGTGTCCCACAGGGCCAACGCGCCTGCCCCAAGGATGACCTGGGCCAGCAGGACCAAGGCGACGTTGACCCCGACGCGGGCCGCGAACGCCGCGAACAGACCGGTCCGGCTCCCCACCCGGCGCGCGACGAGGATCGACACGGCGACGTTTGCCAGCACGTAGAGCGCGATGCCGACGAACAGCCGCAGGGTGGACACGTTGAGGCCGGGCAGGATCCGCGCATACACGGTCGCCAGCAGACCGATGAGAGCGACCTTCTCCAAGGACCACCAGGAGATCAGCTTCAGGTTCTTGGCCATCCATGCGTCGCGCCTGGCCGCGGTGTCGATCTCGGCGGGCAGCGGCTCCGGGCTGATCCGCCAGGGCCAGTCCGGAGCGACCAGACGCGGGCGGACGACGAACCACAGCAGCGCCCCGAGAATGAGCAAGCTGGCGATGACCGCGGGCGCGAACCACGGCACATCCGCCCACGTATCCGTGAGGTCGAGCTGGGCGACGTGAATCCAGTACTCCTGGGGCAGCTTGATGAGGATCCAGATTGCCGCGGCCGAGAGCAGCCAGAACCGCGTGTTGAACCGTCGGGGATCCCAACGCAGCCGGACCAGCTCGTAGAAGATGAAGAAGTACTCGAAGGCGTTGGGGAAGATCAGCAGCGCGGCCCGGGTCCCGGTGAGCTCGAAGACGAGCACCCCGAGCATCCGGTAGAAGAAGAGGAAGCGGGCGATATGCACCGCAGCCGACCGGGTCCAGTTCTGCATCGTCGTGAGGAAGGCGATGGACAGGTAGAACAGGTCCATCGCCTTGTCATAGTTCTGGTAGCCGGGCGGGTCGAACCCGAACGCCTGGAAGATCGTCTGGTCGACCCCGTCGAGGATGAGGCACGCGATGATCGCCGGCAGGGGGTAGCGCGGGATGAGCAGAGGCACGAGGAACCGGGCCGCGACCACGACGACGAAGACGATGGTTGCTTCGGTCGACATCAGTGGCCTCCTCGACCGGTATGCGCACAGTGGTGCGGTCCGCGCGGGGCCCGCCGGGGTCACGCTAGCCCAGGCCAGGCCCCGTCCGCCTCCGTGTCCGCACAGATCACCCGAAGGGGGTGAGGGGGAGGGCTTCGCACGTACGATGACCGGCGTGGACCATGCGCGCTTCGGCTCCGTCACCGCGCACGGTGTCGCCGAGGTGCGCGACTCGCTCGAGGACCTCCCGCCCGGGTGGTGGGCGGTGGTGGTCACCTTCGAGGGCACGGTGACCGCGGTCCGCTTCGAGGAGGTATGCGGCGGCCGGGCCGACCCCGCCGACTCGCCCTGGACGGGGCTCACAGGGGAGTGGCGCACCTCGATGGCGCGTGACGTATACGAGGAGGGTGTCGAGGAGATCCGTCGGCGCATCGCCGCAGGCGCGGTGTACCAGGTGAACCTCTGCCGCGTCCTCAGCCAGCCCGTGCCGAGCTGGCCGGATCTGGGCGCGCTGGCCGATGTCCTTGCCCTGGGCAACCCGGCCCCGTACGCGGGGGTCGTCGACGCACGGACCGCCGGGGTCGGCGTGGTCTGCGCGTCTCCCGAGCTGTACCTGCGCATCAACGGGACGACGGTCACGTCGGGGCCGATCAAGGGGACCGCGACGACGGCGGACCGGCTGCTGGCCAAGGACTACTCCGAGAACGTCATGATCGTCGACCTGGTCCGCAACGACCTCTCACACATCTGCGAGCCGGGGTCGGTCGAGGTCGAGGCGCTCTGCGCACTGGAGGAGCACCCTGGCCTGGTCCACCTCACGTCGTATGTGACCGGTCGCCTCCGCAGGAACGTCACCTGGACTGAGATCCTCGACGCGACCTTCCCGCCCGGGTCGGTGAGCGGTGCGCCGAAGTCGAGTGCGTTGCGCACGATCGGCGACCTCGAGACCGAGGCGCGCAGCGCATACTGCGGAGCGGTCGGATGGGTCGACACGCGCGACCCTGGTCGCACCCGCGCGGAGCTCGCCGTCGGAATCCGGTCGTTCTTCGTCCGCGACGGTGATGCCGGACTCGAGCTGTGCTTCGGAACCGGAGCGGGCATCACCTGGGGATCCGACCCAGCCCGGGAGTGGGCCGAGACCGAGCTCAAGGCCAGTCGTCTCGTGGGTCTCGCTTCAGGACCAGGGACGTCGTCCCACGTGACAGCACATGATCTGGGAGGCTAGGGCGCATGAGCAGTGACATCCGGGTATGGGTCAACGGCGGGCTCGTCGACCCCGCGGACCGAGCCATCAGCGCCGTCGACCACGGCATCACCGTCGGTGACGGGGTGTTCGAGACGGCGAAAGTCGTCGACGGCGCGGTGTTCGCCCTCACCCGGCACGCCGACCGGCTCGATCGCAGCCTTGCCGGGCTCGGCCTGGGTCCCGCGGACCGGAGCGTCGTCGAGACGGGCATTGCCGCGGTGCTTCAGGAGCGAGTGGAGTTCGGTCGGCTGCGCTGGACGGTCACCGCAGGACTCGGGCCGCTCGGCTCCGACCGTGGCGATAGCGGCTACACCTATATCGTCACCGTCGGGGCGATGCCGCCCACACCGGCCAGCGGGGGAGTGGTCGTCGTTCCGTGGACCCGCAACGAGCGCGCCGCGACCGCCGGACTCAAGACCACCTCGTATGCGGACAACGTCATCGCGCTCGCATACGCCAAGGAGCGCGGAGCGAGCGAGGCGATCTTCGCCAACACCCGAGGCGAGCTCTGCGAGGGGACGGGGAGCAACATCTTCGTCGTCCTCGGCGATGAGATCGTCACGCCGCCGCTCACGAGTGGAGCTCTTGCCGGCATCACGCGTGAGCTGGTGCTGCAGTGGTGTCGTGAGGACGGCATACGCATCCGCGAAGAGGCGCTTCCGGTCGAGGGGCTCGCCGAGGCCGACGAGGTGTTCATCACCTCCTCGATCCGCAACGTCATGCCGGTGGACCGCGTCGACGACCGTGAACTCGCAGGCGGTGCGATGACCACCGCTGCCGCAGAGTCGTTCGTCCGGCACAGCGCCCGGTCGATGGATCCATGACGGAACGCCACATCGGACGACAGCGCCGATTCCGCCCATCAGATCCACGGTATCGCTCAGAGCTCGACTTCGCGTGGCGGGCGAAGATCCGTGCCAACGCGCATAGCTATCGCATCTATCGATGGATGATCTTGTTCGCCGGTCTCGCCATCGTCATCCTTGGGCTCATCCTCGTCCCACTGCCCGGCCCGGGCTGGTTCATGGTCATCATCGGCCTGCTCATCTGGGCCTCGGAGTTCGACCGCGCTCAGCGGCTGCTGGATTTCGTCCGCGACAAGCTCGTGCTCTGGAACGCGTGGGTGCTCACCCAGAACTGGCTTGTCCGGGGTCTGCTCGGCTTGCTCACGTTCGCCTTCGTCCTGGTCGCGGTGTGGGTGGTCGTCCGGCTCTCCGAGTCCGTCGCTCTGGCACCCGAGCCCTACGAGACGTGGTTGCGGGAGCACCTGTGGCTGTGAGGTAAAGTCTGCGCTTGGTGTTCGCACCACTACGGACGTGTAGCTCAGTTGGTTAGAGCGTTCGCTTCACACGCGAGAGGCCATGGGTTCGAGTCCCTTCACGTCCACTCTTCAAGAACACCCGGTGACCTGCACAAACAAGGGTCTGCGGGTGTTTTGATTTCCTCCGCGTGTCCAATACGTGTCCAATCGTGACCGCAAATGCGCGATTCAGGATGGAGCGGCATGGGCTGCCCGGGCGAACAAGCGGAACAGCGTGTCCCTGTCAATCATGCCCGCGTCTCAAGGGCCAGGGCTCTCGTGATGAGCAGGTGGGGGCGCGTGCGGCCGGCTCTCGGGGGTGCCGTCGATCAGTTCGGTGAGCAGGCGATCGCGATGGCCGACCCGGTTAGGGAAGAGCAGAGTCGGCGACGCGCGGGGGCACGGTCGGCACGATGACGTTGATGACCATTCAGACCCCGCCGGGTGGCGCACTGCGGTGTGCTTCGCATTTTCCTGCTGCTCCTTCTGGCTTGGTGAATCCTCGCGGAGAGTTCTGATGCGTATGCCTATGTACGGCTTCAGCCTTCGCCCCAGCCTTCGTTCCTCAGCGGCTGCTCGAGTTATCCACACCGCTTCGCCGGCCCTGGTGACCACCTGAGGTTGGCGTGGCTGGATGAGAACCCAACGACAAGGCAAGACCGCACAGGACGTGAGGAGAAGCGTGATGGCGACAGTGAGGACCCCAGGCGCAGTCGAGGCGTGGATGGAGGTGATCGCGCTGTTGACGGAGGCGGCCGATCTGGGTTCGACCCAGATCGGCCGCCGGCCGCAGCACCACTCCCTGGCCCTTGGTGCGGAACCGGTGGTCGGGAAGATGGTCGCTCTGCTCGAGGAGGCGGACCGGGCGCGCCTGGATGAGGTGGCCGAGGCCGAACAGTTCCTGCACGGTGTCTCGTTCGATGTTTGCCGGCGCGCGCCTCCGAGGTGATCATCGACCTCGGCGACCCGGTGGGGGAGACCCGCCATGGCTGACCAAGACACCCAGCCATTTCGTACAACGGCGCCGCGGAGTGTGGGGGGCTGCTGCGGGAGGCGAACCTGCAAGCGCGGCGGTGCTCGCCGATGTCGACCGGGCCACCGCCCCCCAGCACGCCGTGCTTGAGCGCACTGCGGTGGACCTTCACGCGGCGTAGCCGGCCAGGGCTCGTCGGATCGCCTCGGAGCGGGACAGGTGCTCGCGCGCGGCGTAGGCGTCGAGCGCCGCGATCTCCTCAGCCGTGAGTCGCACGGCGACGACCTGCATCGGCTCGGCCCCACGCCCGGGACGCCCCCGCCCGCGCCGCTTCAACTCCTCGACGTCATACCCAGCCTCGGCCTCATCCGCCCACTTCTGGATCTGCTCATGCGTCACTTGGTCATCACTCGCCATGAACAAATCGTATAACGAAAACCAGTGCAGGGGAAGCGGCAGACTTGACCATCGGCATGAGCGCGCGCTTCAACCCGCGTCATTCTGCCGGCTATCGCGCGGCGATGCCTCTTCCGACCGGGCACATTGACGTGGTTTCTCGGGCTCGTCGCGCAGCCCGCTCCTGGTCGCGATAGCGCAGCACTAGCCTGCGGGGCTGAGTCGATCGCTGCCTGCCGTTGGTCCTCGGAGTCGTCCTCGTGCTCATGGCCTCTTCTGGACGGGGCAGGGCTGGGCTGGATCGATGGCAGCTTCTGTGTCTGGTGGTCGTGCGAGGTCCTGTTCCGGCGTCGGCGCTGCGGGGCATGAGCGACGTCACACCGAGCCGGAGGAATACCACTGGGGGTATAAGCCTTGTCTACCCAGGAAAGTCCACCCCTCGATTCACAAGGAGACCTGTCATGACCGTCAACGAGAGCGACCTCGACCGCATGATCCGCGCCGGCATCGCAGTCACCGCGCTCGGTGCAGGCATGGCCGTCGGTGGCATCTTCAACCCCCTCGGGATCGGCTTGTTCGGCGTGGCAGGGATGGCGGCTTTCACGGCTGTCTCCGGCTACTGCCCGCTCTACTCCCTCCTCGGCATCTCGACCTGTCCGGTTCCGCAGCAGGGCTGACGGCCCGAGCCTCCTGCACGGTCGCACAGCCGTCCGGCGCCGCCGGCATGCACGTTGCCCGGCTCTCGGTCCCCATGACCGGCGTGATGCTCTGGGCGGTAGTGGGTCTGCTCGCCGTACTGGTCGAGGTGGCGCTGTGAGTCTGGCGCGGACCTGTCACCATCGGGGAATACCGGTTGTCAATCCTGGCCAGGGGCGAGCCCTCAATTCGGATATGACCCTACAGGTCGGGACGCATGATCTGCCCCACGAAAGCCTC
Organism: Dermatophilaceae bacterium; assembly: GCA_046260445.1. Taxonomy (GTDB): domain Bacteria; phylum Actinomycetota; class Actinomycetes; order Actinomycetales; family Dermatophilaceae; genus F2B08. Next base: position 8,822 of record JBHEPF010000046.1, read on the forward strand.
TCGGTGGTGGAAGGCAACCTCGCTCCCGGGCAGTACATCGGACCCCACACCCATTCATGCGAAGACGAGGTGACCTTCGTCCTCGAAGGACGGATCGTCGCACTGCTCGATGACACCGTCCTTGACGTCCACGCAACTCCTTCCTGTTGAAACCAGCCGGCGCCATGCACGCGTTCGGCAACCCGGACCAGAACCTGCGCGCGTGTACGAGTTGCACGCCCCTGGTGGCCTGGAGGAGTTTTATGGGGCCATGCGAGCCTGTTGCGCGAAGGTTGGGGAGGTTGACGGGGGCGATGCTGTGAAGCGCGGTGTCGCGCCGAGGCCGCGGCGGGATGGTGGTCAGGTGCGGCGTCTTTGCGTGGCCGTTGCTGCGGTTCGATGACGTCTGTGGGGCCAGGAGAGCCGCTGAGGGGGGGGCGCTGTGATGCTCACGGGGGCTGGTTCAGTCGGCGGCCGGGACCCCGATCCGGCTGTAGGGCGCAGCCGAGGGGTCGGCAAGGACCCGACGGTAGAGCTTGATCAGGGTGTGGGTGCCGCAGATCAGCTTCCACTGCGAGTCCGCCGCGGCCTTGCCCCGCCGGGAGAACCCCCGGATGCCGCGGGCGACCTTGATCTGTGCGAGGACGGGCTCGATGATCGCCTGTCGCCGCCGGTATAGGGCGTTGCCCTTCTTGGTCGAGACCTTGCGGTCCATCCGCTCCACCAGCGTCGCGCTCACGGGCGATGCGCCCGTACGCCGAGACGGTGGCCGGCGCCAGACCCCCCTGAGCGGTCATCTCCGCCTCCCAGGCAGCATCGAGGTTGATGAACGCAGGCGCCTTCGGGCGCGGTCCGCCGACACCGCGCTTACGTACCGACAGATCAACCGTCCCGGTCGCCAGGCATCCGTCGAACAACGTCACCAGCCGGCGATAGTCGATGCGTCGCTGATTGCTGAACCGGCCGGTGCGCGGGCTTGTCGTCCCCGCCGCGAACGCCGCTCCCAGCGCGGGCGTGTACACCTGACCACCGCCGCGGGCGGCGACGAACACCTTCAAGTACCGGATGAACTTCTCGTACTGACCGATCGTGGACTCCATGTAGTCCGCGGCTCATAGAGCCTCGATCACGACCTCGCCGATCCGGTCGACCGTTGTGTCCATTGCTGTCCCCCCACATCGAATGCCTCTGTCACCCGGGACAGTTTGAGCAGCACAGTGAAGGTCCCGCACCGACCACGAAAGGGACCGATGATGACCGACACCGAATCTCGTCAGGAAGGCGTCCTGCTCCGCGTTTTGCGGATGGTTCCCAACCTGCCCGTCTTCGCCGCATAACGCCGGGCCTTGCTTCTTCGTGTCGTAGGTCTCGGTGGCACCGCGGACTGCAGGATGCCGGGTCGGCAGTCAAGTTGAATGCCTACTGGGCATCTGGGCGCTGCTGGGTGAGACGGGGTCAGCTCATGGCGTGGAGGGCGTGACCATGCCCTCGCCGAAGTAGGATCTTTCGTGTGACGATCCTGCTGACGGGCGCGACGGGGTTCATTGGGAGCGAGGTTGTGCGACAACTCGCTGCAGCGGGGCAACCGACCCGGGTGATGGTACGCAGGCCCTCCCGGGCGCCTCTGCTGGCCGGTTTCGATGTCGAACCGGTGTTCGGCGACCTCACCTCCACCCCGTCCCTTGAACGGGCGGTCAGGGGGGTTGACGTGGTGATCCACCTGGGCGCTCGCGCCACCTTCGAGCCATACTCTCGCCTGTTTCCGACGGTGGTGCAGGGCACCGCCCAACTTGCCCGCGCCGCAGCCGAGGCCGGCGTCGGCCACATCGTGTACGGGTCCAGCATGTTCGTCTACGACGGGTCGACACCCATCGGCGACGACACTGCGGCAAGCCCAGCACTGGCCTATGGGCAGGCCAAGCTCGACGCTGAAGCGGCCCTGGCACGGACCACCGAAGCGGGCGGGCCGACGTTCGCCAGCATTCGGCTGCCGCACGTCTACGGGCCCCAGAGCCTCCTTTTCGGTCAGGTGCGCCAACGAAAGGTGCTCTTCCCTGGTCCCGGAGACAACCCTTTCCCCCATCTGCACGTCGAGGATGCGGCCAGGGTGCTCATCGGCGCTGCGCTCCAGCGGTGGTCGGGCACCGCACCCGTAGCCGACGATGAGACCGTCACCTGGAACGAGTTCTTCGAGATCCTGACGTCCTTCGCCCCCGACACCCGGGTACTGCGTGTACCTCGCCGGCTCGCCGCCGGCGGGGGCGCCGTGGCCGGGGCGGTACTGGGCCGGCTCGGACCGACCATGGTCTCCGCGGACACGATCAAGGGATGGAACCTCCCGTTGCGGCTCACCTCTAACCGGCTGTGGTCCGAGCTGGATCTGGTTCCTCGCTACCGCGGTGTGCTCGAGGGTATCCCGGCCTGTCTCGATGGGGTCGTCGCGTTCCGTTGGCGCCATCCAGTCTTCGATCGTTCGTGACAGCTGCTGGCCCGTTGCGGGTCGTCGTCATCGGAGCGGGCATGGCAGGGCTCACCGCCGCCCGGCTGATCGCCGACGCCGGACATGTGGTGTCCGTGCTGGACAAGGGCCGTCGCGCGGGGGGCCGTCTGGCCACCAGACAGCTCACCGGTGGCGGTTTCGCTGACTACGGCGCCCAGTTCTTCACCGCCCGCAGTGAGGCTTTCTCAAGGGTGGTGGCGCAATGGGTCGAGTCCGGCGCGGTGCGGCAGTGGTGTCGCGGCTTCTCCCGAGACGACGGGCATCCCCGGTATGTCGCTGCGGACGGGATGGGGCAGCTGGCGGCGCGCATGGCCGTGGGTCTGGACGTGCGGCAGTCGGTTCACGTCGACGCGGTGCGCCAGGTCGCAGGTCGCTGGGCGGTGTCCTGGCCCGCGACCGCGCGGGCCTCGGCCGGCGTGCTCGAGGCTGATGTCGTGGTGCTGACCCCGCCGGCACCGCAGTCGGCGGTCCTGGTCGCCGGGCAGGCGACGATTCCCCAGGTGGCCTATGAGCCGACGATCTCGTTGCTTGTCGCCCTCGGCGACCCGCCGTCCGTACCCTCCCCGGGTGGCATTCAGCTCCGGGACGACCCGACCTGGTCGTGGATCGGTGACAACATGGCCAAGGGTGTGTCGCGGCTGCCGGCTGTCACCCTGCATACCAGCAGTGAGGTCGCGACGGCCCGGTGGGAGCAGGACGACGATGGGCTGACCATCGATCTGCTGCACGCCGCGTCGCCGTGGCTCGGGGGGGCTGAGATCCTTGGCGCAAGCCTTCAGCGCTGGCGCTACGCGACATTGGTCCATCCCCATCCCGAGCCGTGTGTGGTGCGGGCCGGAGGGGGACTGGTCTTCGCCGGAGACGGGTATGGCGGTGCCCGGGTGGAAGGAGCATTCCTGTCCGGGCGGGCTGCCGCCGAAGCCTTGCTCAACAGGGAAGATTGATGTCCCTACCACCGGGCCTCAGCCCCGCTCATCATTAGAGCAGGTCACGTCAACATCGGGTCACACAAGAAGGAGTCTCACATGAGTAGTTCGGTCAGTATTGGGATCGCCGATGACCAGCGCGAGCAGGTCGTCCACGGACTGTCGCGGGTTCTGGCAGATTCCTATTCGCTCTACCTCAAGACACACAATTACCACTGGAACGTCGTAGGCCCGATGTTCCACTCGCTTCACGCGATGTTCATGGACGAGTACACGGAACTGGCGCTGGCGGTCGACGAGGTCGCCGAGCGGATCCGCGCGCTGGGGGCGCCGGCCCCCGGGACCTACCGACAGTTCGCGGAGCTCTCGATTGTTCCCGAGGACACCGACGTGCCCGACGCCCTCGAGATGGTGCGCCGGCTGGTCGCAGCCCATGAGGCGACCGCCCGCACCATCCGCGAGATCCTGCCGGTGGCCGAGGGTGCACCGGACCAGGTCTCCAGTGACCTACTCGTGCGACGGCTCGAGGTCCACGAGAAGACCGCGTGGATGCTCCGCAGCATGCTCGCCTGACAACCCATCGGTCTGGTCCCGGGACCACCGAAGGTCCCTGACACGTTGAGACGCGAGCCATGGACCAAAGTCCTGATGAAGTGAGGTCTGCCGACGCAATTTGGTGCGTCTATCCGCCGCGTAGCGGGCTGTGCTGTGCCGTGACCAAAGTGAGTCAGCGTGCTACCTCCGTGCTCAGGCGGCTGAGTTGAACCTGACCGATTGTCGCGGCGGCGTGGTGTGAGCAATGCCGCGGGATGGCGTTGAACGTCTTCCGCGGTGACTAGCATGACGAGTGCGGATAGGCCCGCCGGGTATCCGTGGCCAGAGCCGTGCACCGT
>JBHEPF010000096.1:0-10028 GCA_046260445.1 Dermatophilaceae bacterium
GGCCGATCTCGTATGCGCCGCTCTCGTCAGCGGTCGTCGTCCCGACATACTCCCCGGAGTGCCGGATGAGGGAGACCATGACGTCGCCCAGGGGCCGTCCGTTGTCGGTGACGTGGCCGGAGAGCAGCAGGCGCCGCTGCATCGTGATCGTCTCCGCCTCGCCCGCGTCGAGGTGACACAGCGTGGACTGTGGAGCCCAGCCCTCTGCCGAGACGACGAGGAGGTACCGGCCCGCTTCGGGCAGCGCCAGCGTGTAGCGGCCGTCGTTGTCCGTGCGGCCCCAGTCGACGTGCCGGCCGTCCGGGTGCAGGACCGTCGCGACCGCCTGCTTGAGCGGCCCGCCCCTCGGGCCGATGACCCGGCCCGTTGCAAGCACTTCGGGCAGCTCGCCCTCGCCCTTGACCCACAAGCGCTCCCCGGACGGGACGGGTAGGACCTCCCCGTCCTCGACCCGCGTCGGTCGGCGGATGAAGGCGGCGATGAAGGCCCCGCCGAGTGCGGCGGCCGTCGCGGCCCAGAAGACGATCTGGTAGGCGGTCAGCGTCGGCACCTGCTCTGAGCCCACCGACAGGACGGATGCGGCGAAGACGGCGGCGACCAGGGCGGACGCCGAGGAGGTGCCGATCGACCGCAGGAGGGTGTTGAGGCCGTTGGCCGATGCGGTCTCCGTGATCGGGACGGCGCGCATGATGAGCGTCGGCATCGCGGCGAAGGCCAGTGCGGTGCCGAGGGATGCGATGCCCGCGCCGATCATGACCTCGACGATCGAGCCGTAGAACAGGGCCCGCACGACGAGGCCGACGGCCATGATGAGTGCGCCGGCGATGAGGGCCGCCCGCGGACCCGCCCGCGTGATGATCGTGGCCGAGAGCGGGGCCATGGCCACCATGAGGATCCCGCTCGGCAACATGACGAGCCCGGTGGCCGTCACGGACAGCCCGAACCCGTAGCCGGTCTCCACGGGCATCTGCACCTGCTGGGCAGCGGTGAGGAAGTTGGCGAACATCGCGAAACCGACGAGGACCGAGGCAGCGTTCGTCAGGAGCACGGTGCGACGCGTCGAGGTGCGGATGTCCACGAGTGGTTGCCCGGTGCGCAGCTCCCACGGAACCCAGGCGGCCAGGACGAGAACGGAGACGACGAGCAGGGTCAGCGTGCGCGGCGAGGCCCAGCCCCACGTGCCCGCCTTGCTCACCGCGAGGAGGAAGCTCGTGAGCGCGATGGAGAGCAGCACCGCGCCGAGGTAGTCGAACCGGCCACGCGTTTTGACCGTCGACTCGGGCACGACGAGGTGGACCGCGACGAGCATGATGACGGCGAAGCCCCCGGAGACGAGGAAGAGGGCGTGCCAGTCGAAGTTGTCGTAGATGACCCCGGCCAACGGCATCCCGACGGCACCGCCGATGCCGAGCGTTGCGGACATGAGCGCCACACCGGAGCCGACCTTGTCGGCGGGGAGGTGGTCGCGCATGATGCTGATCCCGACCGGCACCAGACAGGCCCCGAACCCGGCCAGGCCGCGCCCGAGGATGACGACGGCGAGGTTGGCCGAGAGCGCGGCGACGATGGATCCGACGATGACGGCCCACATGCAGACGATGAGCATGAGGCGCTTGCCGAACATGTCGGCGAGGCGGGTCACGATCGGCGTTCCCACCGCCGCGGTGAGCAGGGTGATCGTCACCAGCCAGGACGCGTTGTCGCTCGTCGTGTTGAGGATCTCGGGGAAGTCCGGCAGCAGCGGCAGGACGAGCGTCTGCTGGAGCGAGACGAGCGTGCCGCACAGCGCGAGGACCACGACGATCAGCCCGGTCGACGAGGAGGCGCTCGTTCTCGACTGGGGTGAACGCATGTTCACAGAGTAGGGACCCGGCAGGGTTCGCGCCAGTACGGTCCCGTGCTGCGTCGGACGGTCACCCAGCGCCCCGTCGGCTCACCCCCTGCACGCCGCCTCTCCCTCGCGTCGAGAGTGCACGACTTGCCGTATGCGTGACCCACCGCACGGCAAGTCGTGCACTCTCGACTCGGTCGGGTAGGTCCGCCGGGGTGCGGTCAGCGCGAGCTGCGCGCCCGGAAAGCCTCCTGCGCGGCATCCGAGTGAAAGAGCCGCCCGGAGAGCTGGGCCATCTCCTCCCCTTCGGAGTCGAAGGCGGAGACCAGGTCGCGGGTGAGGATGGCCTTGGCCTCGACCAGCCCCTGACGCACGGCGCTGCGCAGCTCGTCGAGGACGTCCTCGACCCGGTGCGGGACCTGCTCGCCGGCGGTGATGTGGGTGACGAGCCCGGCGTCGCGGGCCTCCTCTGCGGTGAAGGTCCGAGCCGTGAGCGACCAGTCGGCCAGCACCCGCGCGGCGACCTTGGCCTTGAGTGGGATCGAGATGATCGCGGCCGCCAGCCCGAGCCTGACCTCGGTGAGCGCGAACGACACCTCTCGCGAACACACGACGATGTCCGCGCTCGCAACGAGACCGATGCCGCCAGCCCGCACCGGGCCGTCGAGGCGCACGACGACGGGGACGGGGCAGGCTGCCATCGCCCGCTGCAGCGCGATGATCCCCCGGGCCGACTCGACCATGTCGACGCTCTGGGCCTCCGTGAGGTCGGCGCCGGCACAGAACACCGGGTGGGAGGACCGGATGAGCACTCCGTGCAAGGACTCATCGCCACCGGCCGTCTCGAGCTCCTCGCGCAGGGCCGCCACCATCGCTCGAGAGAGGGCGTTGCGGTTGGCGGGGGAGTCGAGTGTGAGGACTGCGATGCGGTCGAGGGTCTCGCGCAGGACGGGGGGCTCGCTGGGCTGCTCTGGCATGCGCCCATACTCCCCGAGTTGGGCGTGGGACGGCGTCAGCCGCTGCCTCCTCCTTCTGTCGAGAGTGCACGACTTGCCGTATGCGCTGCTCCCGACACGGCAAGTCGTGCACTCTCGACCGGAGAGGTGGAGGAGAGGAGAGGAGAGGTCGCGTGTACCTACTCGTGGGCGGTGGCACTCTCCCCAGAGCACTCAGCAACCCACCGCCCACGAGGGTACGATGACGGCGCCCGCCCGGACATGCGCTGCCGGGTGGACGCCGTCGGTTCGTTGGCTCCCTGCCTGTCTCGTGCTGGTCTCTGGGGGAGAGATCAGCCCTTGACCGCACCCTGCATGACACCGGCGACGAGCTGGCGCCCGGCGAAGACGAACACGACGACCAGGGGCAGCGCCGCGACCGTGACGCCGGCCAGGATGAGGGAGTAGTCCTTGAAGTAGGACGCCTGGAGGAGCTGGATGGCCACGGGCAACGTTGGGTTCGTCGATCCCAGCACGATGAACGGCCAGAAGAACGCCGTCCACGAGCCGATGAAGGTGAACAGGCCCAACATCGTCGCCGCCGGGCGTGCCGCCGGAAGCGCCACCTGCCAGAACGAGCGGATCATGGAGCAGCCATCCACTCTGGCCGCCTCGATGAGCTCGAACGGCAAGGCCGACTCGAGGTACTGGGTCATCCAGAACACGCCGAACGCTGTGACGAGCCCGGGAATGATGATCGCCTCGAGACGTCCGGTCCAGCCCAGCTTGGCCATCAGGATGAACAGCGGGACCACGCTCAGCTGGGTCGGCACGGCCATGGTCGCCACGACGAACACCAGGAGTGGCGCCCGACCCTTGAAGCGGAGCTTCGCGAAGGCGAACCCGGCCAGGGTCGAGAAGAACACGACCGAGGCGGCCATAATCGTTGCCGCGATGACGCTGTTGAGCAAGGCCTGCCAGAACTTGATGTCCGAGCTGACGACACGCACGACGTTGTCGATGAAGTTGCCCTCGGGGATGAGCGAGGGGATCGGGTTCTGCGCGATCGTCACCGGGTCCGAGCTGCCGAGGAGGAACGAGTAGTACAGCGGGTAGGCCGAGAGGGCCATGACCACGGCGAGGATCGTGTACGTCACCCAGCCGGGCCGGTTACCCGCCTTGGATTTGGTCCGACGACGGGTCCGATCGTCGCGGCGCTTGACGGCGCGGGCCGCCCCGGTGCCGGCGATGCCGCCCGCGAGGTGGCTGGAGGTGCTCATGAGGTCTTCTCCTTCGCGTCCTTCGCGGCGGCAAGGGGCTCCGGGGCCTTCTGGGCGTCACCGGAGGAGATCCTGCGGGTGATCCAGAAGTTGACGGCCCCGACGAGGATGATGATGAGGAAGAGGATCCACGACACCGCGGCCGCTCGGCCGAAGCTCTTCGTGGGACCCCAACCCAGTTCGTAGATGTACATCGTCACCGTCATCCACTGCCGGTCCGAGCCGCCGAGGCCGCTCTGGTCGAACACCCGCGGCTCGTCGAAGATCTGGAGGCCACCGATGGTGGCCGTGATGACGACGAAGATGATCGTCGGCCGGAGCATGGGAACGGTGATGGAGACGAACTGCCGTATGCGGTTGGCACCGTCGAGCACCGCCGCCTCGTAGAGCTCGGTCGGAATAGCCTGCATCGCGGCGAGGAAGATGAGCGTGACGTAGCCGGTCCATCGGAAGTTCACCATCGTCGCGATGGCGACATGGCTCTCGATCACGCCGGCGTGCCAGGCGATCGGGGAGATCCCGAGGTATCCGAGGAACTCGTTGAAGAAGCCCGACTGGTCGGCGAACATCTTGGAGAAGATGACCCCGACGGCGACCGGGGCGATGACGAACGGGAGCAGCACGCCCATCCGCCAGAAGGTCTTGGCCCGGATGTTCTGGTTGAGCACCGCCGCGAGGGCGAGTGCACCCAGGGTCTGCGTCACGCCGGAGAGGATGAAGATGGAGAAGGTGTTGCGCATCCCTCTCCAGAAGAACTCCTGCTGGACCACCTGGGAGTAGTTCGCCATCCCGACGAAGTCGCCCTTGCCACCGATGAGGTTCCAGTCGTGAAGGGATACCCAGAAGGTGTAGATCAGGGGGAAGAGGCCGAGGACGGCGAAGAGGACGAAGAAGGGGGAGATGTACAGGTAGGGGGAGAGTTTGACGTCGAGCGCGGAGAGACGCTGCCTGCGGGTGCCCCTCGGGGTTGGGCCCGTCGGCGTCGTCCCCGTCGGCGTCGTGCTCGACGCCGTCTCGGTGACCGTTGCCATGAGTGCTCCTTTGCACTGGGTCGCCGGGTCGCCACCTCCGTGGAGGTGGCGACCCGGCGAGCTGTCAGCCGAGAGCCTCGACGGCGTCGACGAACTTGGCCCAGGAGGACTCGGGGTCGTCGACCTTGTCGACGTCGACTCGTCCGAGGGCCGCCTGCATGGCGTCGTTGATGCCGGAGTACTTCGGGCCCTTGAAGGTCACGACCTCCACGGCCTGGGCACGCTCGCTGAAGATCTCACCCGTCGGTGCCTCGTTGAAGAACGCGTTGGTCGCTCCGGTGAGCTCCTCGGACTCCAAGGCCTCGAGCTGGCTCGGGAAGGTGCCCTTGGAGAGGAAGGCCTTGATCTGCTGCTCGGGAGCGGTCAGCCAGTCGGCGAGCGCCTTGGCCTCCTCCGGGTGCTCGGTCTGGGTGGGGACGGTGAGGAACGAGCCGCCCCAGTTGCCGCCGCCACCGGGGAAGGTGTTGGCGATGTCCCAGCCCTCGACACCGGCGGCGTTGCCCTCGATGACGCCGAGCATCCAGCTCGGGCAGACCATCGTGGCGAAGCCGTCGCGCTGGAAGGAACCGGTCCAGTCGTCGCTCCACTGAGCGAGGTTCGCGGAGAGGCCGGCCTCGGAGGCTGCGAGCACCTGGTCGTAGAGCGCGCGGATCTCGGGGTTCTCCGTCGCGATGACGGTGCCGTCCTCCTGCTCATAGGGGAACTCGAGCTGTTGGACCATGGCGTTGTAGACGGCGCCGGCGGACTCCATCCACGGCACGTCGGACGCCGCGGCGAACTCCTCGCCCAGGGCGAAGTAGTCGTCCCAGGTGGAGCCCAGAGCCGTGGCGACCTCCTCGCGGTCGGTCGGCAGGCCGGCCGCCTCGAACAGGTCGGCGCGGTAGCAGATGGCCTCGGGGCCGATGTCGGTGCCGTAGCCGATGAGCTTGCCGTCGGTGGTCGTCGCCTGCTCGGTCTTCCACTCGACCCAGCGGCCCTCGACGGAGTCGGAGGCCAGGTCGGTGAACTGGTCCGGGTACTGCAGCAGCTCGGGAAGCCAGTCGACCTCGACGGCCTCGATGTCGCTCAGGCCGGAGCCGGCGGCGAGCCGGGTGTTGAGGTTGTCGCGAGCCTCTTGGGTCGTCGCGGCCTTCTTCTGCTCGACCTTGATGTTGGGGTTGAGGTCCATGTACTCGGTGATGAGCTCCTCGTAGCCGAACTCGTTGAACGTGGCGACGGTCAGCGTGATCGCTTCGGTGGAGTCCCCGCCGGCACCCTCGGTGCCCGTCGAGTCTTCGGAGCCACCGCCACAGGCGGCGACGAGGCCGACAGCCGTGGTCAGGGCCGCCATTCGGGCCAGGGTTCTGCGTCGGGACGGGGTGCGCATGTGTGCCTCCAGTGTTGCGGTCAGTCGAGGCGGACGTCCGCACCGACGTGAGAGAGAGCGCTCTCTCATGCCACTTATCATTACTCACAGGAATGAGACGTGTCAAGAGTTTGTTCATGTGAGGTTGTGCGTGAATTTGCCAACATCTCTTGCATGCGGAAGTTCCGGCTGACACGATGAGAGCGCTCTCTCATAGATCGGATGTCACATGATCAGCACAGATGTCGCCGTTGACCTCGACAGTCGGACCCTCGTGGACGGTGAGACCTGTCACGTCATCGACGCGGCGGAGTCCCTCCCGACCTTCTTGATGACCCTCACCAGCGCCTCCGACGTCTGGGCCTATCTCACGAGCAACGGGGGCATCACGGCAGGTCGACGCAATGCGGACCGGGCGATCTTCCCCTACCGCACCGAGGACCTCGTCGCCGATGCCGCCGACAACACCGGCGGCGTGACCCGGCTCCAGGTCACGGACGCTGCGGGAGTGACGAGCGAGTGGTGGCCGTTTCACCCGGTCCGCCCAGAGCTGCCGGCGGTGCACCGTCGGCTCCTCAAGACCGATCTCGGTGACGTCGTCCATCTCGAGGAGGAGCGCCCCGACCTCTCCGCCACCGTCCGGGTCACCTGGCGCGTGAGTCCCACCTTCGGACTCGTCAGGACGGTGACACTCTCGTGCGCCGACGCCCGGGGCATCGACGTCACAGTCCTGGACGGCATCCGCAATGTGCTTCCGCCCGGCGTCACCGCCCGCACCCAGCGCGAGCTCGGTCCACTGCTCGACGCCTACAAGGTGACCGAGATCGACCCTGCCACGGGTCTTGCCTGGGTCCGGCTCAACTCCCGACTCACCGACCGCGCCGAAGCAGCGGAGTCCCTCGCGGTGTCGTCGATGTGGCAGGTGGCGGCTCCTGTCGAGGAGCACTTCATCTCCACCTCCGTGCTGACCCCGCAGGGTGACGATCCCGGGCGCACACAGGTGCGAGGGGAGCGCGCCGCATACCTCATCCGCTTCGCCCGACGGGTGACACCGGAGGAGCCGGCTCGCTGGAGTGTCGTGACCGACACGGGTCTCGATGCGCCAGCGGTCATCGACCTCCGGGAGCGGCTGCGGGAACCTGCACGGCTGGCCGAGGACCTCGAGGCCGACATCGCCCAGGGTCGCGCTCGGCTGCGGGCCCTGGTCGGCGCCGCGGACGGCTGGACGCGCAGCGGCGAACCGCTGGCCGACGCCCACCATGCGTCGAGCACGATGTTCAACATCATGCGAGGAGGGGTTCCGCCCCACGGCTACCGCATCGAGCGTGCCGATGTCTGCGACTTCCTCGCCACCCGCAACCGACGGGTCGCCGACCGGTGGGCCTCGCGGCTGGAGGAGCTCCCCGACGAGCTCACCATCCAGGAGCTCCGCACCGGACTCGCCGACGTGGACGATCCCGACCTGCAACGACTGGTCGCCGAGTACCTGCCCCTCACCTTCAGCCGCCGGCACGGGGACCCGTCGCGCCCCTGGAACATCTTCGAGATCCGGCTGACCGACGACTCCGGAGCGCCGAGACTGGCGCATCAGGGCAACTGGCGCGACATCTTCCAGAACTGGGAGGCCCTGGCATGGTCCTTCCCGGAGCTCACCGAGTCCTTCGTGCGCACGTTCGTCAATGCGACGACGGTCGACGGCTACAACCCCTATCGCATCTCCCGCGACGGAGTGGACTGGGAGGTCCCCGAGCCGGAGGACCCGTGGTCCAACATCGGCTACTGGAGCGACCACCAGATCATCTACCTGCTGCGCCTGCTCGAGCTACTCAAGGGCCAGTACCCCGAGCGGCATGACGCCCTTCTCGCGAGCGGGGACTTCGTGCACGTCGACGTGCCGTACATCATCGCTCCCTATGAGGAGCTGCTCGCCGATGCCAAGAACACGGTCGGCTTCGACGAGGACCGGCATACTCGCTCGATGGCCCGGGTGGGCGAGATCGGCGGCGACGGAAGGCTCCTCGTCGACCCGGACGGCGAGCTCGTCCGCGCGGGCTTCGTCGAGAAGCTCCTCATCCTGCTCACCGCCAAGATGGTGAACTTCGTTCCGGAGGGCGGCATCTGGATGAACACCCAGCGCCCGGAGTGGAACGACGCCAACAACGCTCTGGTCGGGCGCGGGCTGTCCGTGGTGACCGTCGCATATCTCCACCGCTTCGTCGAGTACCTCCTCGAGGTTCTTCCCGATCGGCCGTACGACGTTCCCGCGGCGCTGGCCGATGCGGTGCACGGAGTCACCGCGGTGCTCACCGACGCGCCGCCGCCTGCCGAGGGTGGGATCGATGACTCCTCCCGACGGGCCATGCTCGATGAGCTGGGTGCGATCGGCACGACCTACCGGGCCGGGGCGCTCAAGCCGTCGACGGGGCGTTCCACGCTGACCTCCGACGAGGTGCGTCGGCACCTCGAGGCGGTTCGGGCGTGGCTCGCCCACACCGTGCGGATCGCGCGCCGGGACGACGGGCTCTTCCACGCCTACAACCTGCTTGCGCTACGGCCGGGTGCCGCCGGGGTCGAGCACCTGGACCAGATGCTCGAGGGCCAGGTCGCGGTGCTGTCCTCGGGTGTCCTCACTCCCGCCGACGCGCTCGTCCTGCTCGAGGCGATGCCGTCGAGTGGGCTGTACCGCGAGGACGCCCGCAGCTACCAGCTCTATCCCGAGAAGCACATCTCGTCGTTCCTGGAGCGCAACATCGTTCCTGCAGCACGGCACAGGCAGAACGCGCTGCTCACGGTCCTGCTCGAGCGGTCCGACCATCGGCTCGTCGTCGCCGACCGTCATGGGGGAGTGCACTTCGCCTCACCTCTGCAGAACGCGGAGGACGTCTCGACGGTCCTGGCACGGATGGCCGATGAGGCCGCGCTCGCTCCCCTGGTCGAGTCGAGCGGTGCGGACGTCCTCGACATCTTCGAGGAGGTCTTCAAGCACAGCGAGTTCACCGGTCGGAGCAGCAGCTTCTTCGCCTACGAGGGTGTGGGCAGCATCTACTGGCACATGGTCTCCAAGCTGCTCCTCGCGGTGCGGGAGCAGCTGGACGCCGCCCGTCGCTCCACCGACTCGGATCCGGGGCTGGTGGAGGGGCTGGCCACCGCATACGAACAGGTCCGGGACGGGCTGGGCTATCGGAAGACGGCGCAGGAGTACGGTGCGTTTCCGCACGACGCCTACTCGCACACACCTGCCGGTCGGGGTGCCCGCCAGCCGGGCATGACGGGCCAGGTGAAGGAGGACATGCTCGCGCGGTGGGCCGAGCTGGGCCTGTGCCTGTCCGGTGGGCGGCTGCATGTCGACGCCGGCGCGATCCGTCCGGTCGACTGGACCGAGGACGATGCCGAGCTCGCGGCGGTCGACGTCGATGGCCAGGAGCTGCAGGTGGACCTGCCCACCGGATCGGTCGGTCTCACCCTCTGCCAGGTGCCGATCGTGGTGAGTCGGGTCCCGGGAGGGGATGCGTGCGTGCGGGCGTTCGACGGTGACGGTGGGTTGATCGAGGAGCGCGGCGACGGGGGCCTGTCGCCGGAGCTCTCGGCCTCCGTCTTCGCGCGCGA
>JBHEPF010000123.1:0-9319 GCA_046260445.1 Dermatophilaceae bacterium
GAAGGGCGCCTCGGTCCTGCGCCAGCTCATCGCCCACATCGGGGACGACGCCTTCATCTCCGGCGTGCGGAACTACCTGCGAGACAAGGCCTTCGGCAACGGCACGCTCGCCGACTTCCTCGCCGCGATCGAGGACGCCGCAGGCATCTCCCTCGAGGACTGGGCGCAGGGCTGGCTCCGGACTGCCGGGGTCGACGTCCTCGCCGTCGACGACGACGGACGGGTGCACCGCACACCGCCGGCCGACCACCCGGCCCGGCGTCCGCATACCCTCGACATCGGCCGCATCGACGCGGACGGGAGAGTGCTGACCGCCCCGCTCGCCCTCGTCGCGAACGAGGCAGCCGTGCCGGACGTCGTCCGTGGTGGCACGATCACCCTGCCGAACGCGACCGACCTGACCTGGGCGACCATCGAGCTGCCGGAGAGCCAGCACGACGTCATCCCGGACCTGATGCCCCGGATCCAGGACGCGCAGGTCCGCGCGGTGCTCTGGGGAGCCGTCATCGAGGGTGTCTACCGCTCCCAGATCGCACCGGGCCGGCTCGTGCGGCTCGTCGAGGCGGCGTGGCCGACGGAGACCCATGCCGCCATCCTGGGCCGGACCGTCGGCAACCTCGCAGCGCGGGTGATCCCGTGCTTCGTGGCCGAGGACGAGCAGACCCGCGCCGAGGAGACGCTGGCCGCCGCGGCTTCGTTCCGGCTCCAGACGGCTGAACCCGGCTCGAGTGTCGCGCTCGCAGCGGCACGTGCACTCGCCCGAGCCAGCCACGACCGCGGTCTGCTCGAGCGCTGGGCGGGTGGGGACGGACTTCCCTCCGGTCTCGAGCACGACAGCGACTTCCGCTGGCTCGTCGTCGGAGCGCTCGCCCGTCGCGGCTGGCTCGGTGAGGACGGGATCGCGACCGCGCGCCGCAGCGACAACACCCTCACCGGCAAGCTCGCCGCGCTCTCGGGGAGGGCGAGCATCCCGACCGAGGCGGCCAAGTCGTGGGCATGGGACGAGCTCACCGGCAACCCGGCGATCTCCAACTACGAGGCGAACGCGATCGCGGGCAGCTTCTGGGGGAGCGGGCCGCTCGAGCTGCTCACCGCATACCGCGAGCGCTATGTCCGGGACGTGCCCGCGATGGCGGCCACGATGGGCGACGACGCCCTCCAGCGCGTGGCGACGCTGGCCTTCCCGAACCGGCTCGTCGACAGCGAGACCGAGCAGGTCATCGTCGAGGCCCTCGAGTGCGCCGACCTCACTCCTGGCGTGCGGCGTGCGATGGTCGACAGCCTGAGCGAGCTACGCGAGGCCCTGAGCTCCCGCGCCCGCTTCGCCGCCGCCGGCGCAGGGGCCTGGCAATAGGGCGGTTCGTGCCGCTTGAGTTTGAGTCCTGGGGATACCTATCGGGCGGTGGTCGCCTCCAGGCGCTGCTGGAGCTTGTTCATCCCGCCGATCCAGGCGTCGGGGTCGGTGGCACGAGAGCGGTAGTAGTCGCCGACCTCCGGATGGGGCAGGACGAGGAAGCGGCCCTGCACCATCGCATCCCAGGTCGCCTCGGCGACCTCCTCGGGGGTGAGTACCCTGTCCCGGCCGAGCACCGCCGCGAGGGGGCCTGCGCGGTCGAGCATGGCCGTCTGCACTCCCTGCGGACAGATCGTATGCACGTGGATCCCCTTGTGTCGGTAAGTCACCGAGAGCCACTCAGCGAAGGAGACCGCACCGTGCTTGGTGACCGAGTATGCGGGGGAGTCGATCATCGTGAGCAGGCCGGCCGCCGAGGCCGTCGAGACGAACCAGCCCTCGCCGCGCTCGAGCCAGCCCGGCACGAGCAGACGAGCCGCCCGCACGTGGGCCATGACGTTGACCTCCCAGCTACGGGCCCAGTCGTCCTCGGCGGCGTCCAGACCCTGGCCGAGGTCGACGCCGGCGTTGGCGAACCAGACGTCGATCGGCCCGACCTCCTCTTGGACGGCCTCGATGAGCGCGGCGACCCCGTCCTCGGTCGCGGCGTCCCCGGCGACGAGGGTGCCGCCGATCTCGGCCGCGACGGTATGAGCACGCTCGGCATCGAGGTCGGAGACGACGACGCGAGCGCCGAGGTCGGCCATCGTTCGGGCGATCGCCGCGCCGATCCCGCCGGCCGCACCGGTGACGACGACGACCTTGTCCGCCATCGACAGGTCAGCCATGTCAGACCCCACCGGTGTGCAGGACGCCGCCGTCGATGGTGAGCGTCTGACCGGTCATCCACCCGGCGTCGGCGCTGAGGAGGAAGGCGACGACGCTGCCGATGTCATCCGGCACGCCGAGCCGTTTGAGCGGGTAGGGCTTGGCCACCTGCTCCTCGCGGCCCTCGTAGAGCGCGGTCGCGAACTTCGTCTTCACGACCGCCGGCGCGACGGCGTTGACCCGGATCGTCGGTCCCAGCTCGACGGCGAGCTCCTCGGTGAGATGGATGAGCGCTGCCTTGCTCGTCCCGTAGAACGCGATGCCGGGTGCCGGCCGGATCCCGGCGACGCTCGCGACGTTGACGATCGCGCCACCGTGCTCCTTCATCCACGCGCGGTGGGCCTGCTGGACCCAGGCGAGCGCGGCGATGACGTTGACGTCCATGATCTTGCGGGCCGCGTCGAGGTCGAGCTCGGTGAGCGGGCCGTAGGCGGGGTTGATCCCGGTGTTGTTGACGAGGAAGTCCAGCCGGCCCCATTCACCGACGACGCGGTCGACGACCTCGCGCTGGTGCTGCAGGTCGGCCGCGTTGCCCGCCATCGCCATGGCCCGGTCGGCTCCGAGCTGAGCCACGGCCTCCTCAAGCGCCTCCGGCTTGCGGGCCGTGATCGCGACCCTCGCGCCATCGGCCACGAGGCGCTGCGCGATGGCCAGCCCGATCCCGCGGCTCGCGCCGGTGACGATGGCTGTCTGTCCGTCGAATCGTCCACTCTCGAGTCGTCCCTGCATGGCCCCTTGTCTAGCACGCACACCCGTGCGCGTGGCTAGCCGGCGGCGACCTCGTGGGCGAGTGTGTCCAATGCCTCGCGTGCCTCGACGAGCGACGGTCCGTACCAGGTGATGAGCCGTCCGCTCACGAGCCGGGTCGACGCCCGCGAGAAGGCCTCGGGACCGTCCTTCGGGCTGAACTCGTAGGGCTCGTCGGGGAGCAGGACGGCGACGTCGTCGCGGTCGATGTCAGTGAGCTCGATGTGCGGGTAGCGTTCGGGATGGCCGCCGAAGAGGTTGTCGAGACCGACCCGCCCGAGCAGGTCACCGGTGAAGGTCGAGGACCCCACGACCATCCACGGGTCCCGCCAGATCGGTACCGCGACGCGCGCCAGCAGCTGGGCAGCAGGGCCGGCCCACAGCCGACCGGCCTCCGCCAGCCAGTCCGGAACGCCCCACGCCAGGGCCTCGTCGAACAGCCGCTCCATCGCGGCGATCGCCTGCGGGACGTCCTCGATGACCGTCACCCAGACCGGCACGCCGGCGTCCCTCAGACGCACCACGTCCAGCTTGCGGTTCTCCTCCTTGTTGGCGACGACGAGGTCTGGGGCGAGGTCGACGATCGCAGCGACGTTGGGGTTCTTCGTTCCTCGCACACGGGGCACGTCGAGGTCGGCAGGATGTGTGCACCAGTCGGTTGCCCCGACAAGCGACTGCGGCCGGGTCACGGCGACCGCCTCGGTCAGCGAGGGAACAAGAGAGACGACCCGGGTGAGCGGGCCGGCTGGCAGCGAGCACGGCATACCGAGGTCGTCGGCGACCTCCCTCACAGGGTGCGTGCGGAGAGGACGCAGAACTCGTTGCCCTGCGGCTCGTGCCGGAACGTCTCGAGGTCCTCCATCGGCTCGAGGCGCGACCATCTCGGGACGATCGCCGCCTCGGTGTCGCTGTCGAAGACGAGGGCATAGTCGAGGGTCTCGGCCCACCAGCGGGCCTGGGCGGCGAGGTCGTGGCAGTCGACGACGACGGAGTACCAGCGCATGGACATGCGATCGACGTTAGCCCTCCCCGCGCCGGATGGCCATGGCTCCGCTGAGCGGCGGCTCCCACGACAGCGCACGGTCCGCCTCGAGCTGCGCGTCGAGCAGTCCCGCGAGGTCGGCCGGGATGGGCGCGATGGAGCGGCTCGCGAGGTCCATGGACAGGCTGACCGCCTCATGGGTGTTCGCGATCTCGCCGGTGGTCCGGTTGACGAGGAACTGGACGGCGTGCAACGCCTTGTCGGTGCGATCGACGAGCCGCACGTGCACGCTCACCTCCTGTCCGGCGAGGACCTCGCGGCGATAGACCACGTGATGCTCGACGTCGAACGTCGTCGGTCCGCCGGCGGCGGCCGACTCCTCGGAGAGGCCGAAGCGGGCGAAGTACGCCCACCCGCCGTCGCTGTGGATCTGCATGTAGCGGGCGATGTTGAGGTGGCCGTTGCCGTCGGTGAACTCAGGCGGAACGACGAGCGAGTATGCGCTGGGCAGGGCGAGCACCTGCTCCAGTGTCGGGAAGGGGGCAGGGGAGCGCTGCATGCGGCCCACTCTGTCAGGTCGCCGCGCCCTAGATTGGGGACATGACCGAGCACCCGCGCCCCTCGATCGTCGTCCTCAACGGACCGAACCTCAACCTGCTCGGTGAGCGGGAGCCGCATCTCTACGGCCAGGCCACGCTGGCCGACATCGAGAGGATGTGCCGAGAGGCGGCAGAACGGGGCGGTCACGACCTCGACTTCCGCCAGACCAACCATGAAGGCGTGATGATCGACTGGATCCAGGAGGTCCGGCACAGCGCGGACGGCGTCATCGTCAACGCCGGCGGATGGACGCACACCTCGGTGGCGATCCGAGACGCTCTGTGCAACGTCGAGGGGACGATCGTCGAGGTGCACATCACCGACATCCACGCCCGGGAGGACTTCCGGAAGCACTCGTTCATCAGCGGCGTCGCCGACCACGTCATCGTCGGGCACGGCCCGCGCGGCTACGTCGAGGCCGTCGACGTCGTGGTCAGTCGTGAGGGCGTGCCGCGCGAGCTGTGAGGCGCCGGCGGCAGGTGCTCGGAGGTTTTTGTGACAACCGACGGGCTCGTGTACTCTCGTGCGGCGCACGGTGTTCGCACCGAGCCCGCCCCCTTAGCTCAGTCGGTAGAGCGTTTCCATGGTAAGGAAAAGGTCGTCGGTTCGATTCCGACAGGGGGCTCCGGTCCGGCATGCGTCACGCCGATCAGTGGATGCTGATCGTGTGGTGCTGGAGGGCTCACGGCGGGATAGCTCAGCTGGTTAGAGCGCACGACTCATAATCGTGAGGTCGCGGGATCGAGCCCCGCTCCCGCTACTGGATTTCACCCACGGCACTCACGCCGCGTAGCATTGACCCTTGTGCTCGCGATGAGCACACACGTTCACGACATGCAGTTCACGACACGCTGCGCAGGTTCCGAAAGAGCAGGTTGCCCCCGATGGCCAAGAAGTCCCTCGACGTCCGCCCCAAGATCACGTTGGCGTGCACGGACTGCAAGGAGCGCAACTACATCACGAAGAAGAACCGCCGCAACGACCCGGACCGGCTCGAGCTGGCGAAGTTCTGCCCGCGATGCAGGAAGCACACCGCGCACCGCGAGACCCGCTGACCGCTCGCCTTGCGCGCTCGCACTGAGCGAGCGTCCGCCACCGCGCTCCTGACCCGCCTCGTGCGGGACCAGGGGCGCGGCGTGTTTGTCACGGTCACGGCCATGGCCACGGACACGACACGGCACGGTCTCGGGGTACGAGTCGACGTCACTGCACGCCTTTGGCCTGAGCTTCCCGCAGTGCATCCAGAGCCCTGGGATCGCCGGACGTCGCCGGCTCCGGAGCGCGTCCCCACAGCCAGCGGTAGAGCTCGTTCACCGTGCCACTCACCTCGGCGACCGCCTCGGCCCCCTCCTCTGCCATGACGACCCCGGGCTCGTCGTAGCCGCGTCCGGACTGCCCGGTCCCGCGCCACCGGCCGGGTTGCAGGCTCCAGGGACCGCCCGCGTCCCCACCTGTATCGGTCGCGACGAGGGTGACGACACCGCCCTGGGGGGTGAACGCGAACCCGGGCTGGGTGCTCCACCAGGCCCACATCACGTCGACGACATGGGCGATCCCGTCCGCGGCCAGGGCGGGGTCCGACGACCCGGGGTCGGTCCCAGCGGCCAGCTCGGCGTCGACCCGGTGCATCGTCGCCTCGTGCGCCTGCATCCGGCGTGTGGAGCCGACGGTGCGGGCGGTGTCAAGCCAGAAGTACGCCGGCTCAGCATCCTCACGGTGCCGCAGCTGCTTCAGCAGGGCGGCGGTCGACTCCTCATAGAGACGCACGAGCGCGTCACGGTCCTCGGGTCGGGCCGGAGCCGCCGCCTCTACGGCCTCGGCCTCCTCGTCGCTGAGTGCGCCCCCTCCCAGGACCCCCGTCCAGAAGGCATGCACCTCCGTCAGGTGCCACAGCAGGTCGTCCGCCGACCACTCCGGGCAGGAGGGCACCCGGGCAGCGGGATCGACCGGTCGGATCACCTTCAGGAAGCGTGCGGACTCGGTCTCGACGATCTGGGTGAGCTCGACCATGACAGCCATCACACCACCGCCACGGCCCAGCGTCTAGGTCGTGTCGAGCCGTTCGCCCGCCTGCTCCGGCAGGAGAAGGTATGCGGCGGTCGCCCCGACCACGAAGGTGGCACCGAAGATCGCGAAGAGAGCGGTGCTGCTCCAGGCCGCGAGGATGACGGGGACGAGGAGCGGTGCCGCGATCGAGGCGATCCGGCCGAAGCCGGCCGCCGCGCCGGCACCGGACCCGCGCAGCGAGGTGGGGTAGATCTCCGGCGTGATCGCGTAGAGCGCGCCCCAGGCGCCGAGGTTGAAGAACGACAGGGCGCACCCGGCGAGGAGGATCTGCCAGACCTCCCCGGCCAGGCCGAAGCCCATGGCGGCCACGGCCGACCCGACGAGGAAGGTCGCCAGCGTGGGTCGCCGTCCCCAGGTCTCGACGAGGACGGCGGCCAGTGCATACCCGGGCAGCTGGGCGAGCGTGATGATGAGGGTGTAGCCGAACGAGCGGACCAGGTCGAAGCCCTGCGCGTAGAGCAGGGTCGGCAGCCAGATGAAGGCGCCGTAGTAGGAGAAGTTGACACAGAACCACACGATCCAGATGCCGGCGGTGCGACGGCGGAAGGCAGGGGACCACAGCTCCGCGGGACGGCGGGCCGGGACAGGCGCCAGTGGCCCGCTCGCCTCCGGCTCCACCCCGGCCGAGGCTTCGAAGGAGCGCACGACCGCCTCGGCCTCCTCGACCCGGCCACGGCGCTCGAGGAACAGGGGCGACTCCGGCAGGCCCCAGCGGATGACCACCGCATACAGCGCGGGCACGAGACCGACGGCAAAGGCCCAGCGCCAGCCGTCATCGGACATCGGCACGATGAAGAACCCGATGAGCGCGGCGAGGATCCAGCCGAGCGCCCAGAACGACTCGAGGACGACGACCATCCGGCCGCGGATGCGCGTCGGCGAGAGCTCGCTCACGAGCGTGGACGCCACCGGGAGCTCGGCGCCGAGCCCGAGGCCGACGAGGAACCGCAGCAGGAGGAGCACTGCGAGCCCGGTGACGAGCGCGGAGGCGCCGGTCGCGAGACCGTAGATGACCAGGGTCGCGGAGAACACCGTGCGCCGGCCGTAACGGTCGGCCAGCATCCCGCCGACCGTGGCGCCGAGCGCCATCCCGACGAAGCCGATCGAGAGCAGCCAGGACTGCTCGGTGCGGGTGAGGTCCCACTGGGTGGCGATGGCGAGCCCCACGAACGAGATGAGGCCGACGTCCATCGCGTCGAGCGCCCAGCCCATCCCGGAGCCGAGCAGCACCCGGGTGTGCTGACGGGTATAGGAGAGCCGACCCATCCGCTCCGCGCGGGTGGGCCGGCTGTCGCTGATGCCTGAGCGGGTCACCGATAGTTGGTGAAGCTCACCGCGAAGTCGAAGTCCTTCTCCTTGAGGAGACGCTGGACGCTCTGCAGGTCGTCGCGCGACTTGCTCGTCACGCGGATCTCATCGCCCTGGATCTGGGTCTTGACCGACTTGGGGCCTTCGTCGCGGAGGATCTTCGTCACCTTCTTGGCGTTCTCGGAGGAGATGCCCTCCTTGAGCGGCGCGTCGAGCTTGTACTCCTTGCCGGAGAGGCGCGGCCCGGCCTCCGGAACGTCGAGGTGCTTGAGGGAGACGCCCCGCTTGACGAGCCAGGTCTGGACGACATCGAGGACGGCCTTGCAGCGCTCCTCGGTGCTGGCCTCCATCTTGATGACCTCGCCGACGAGCTCGACCCGCGCGCCCACGCCCTTGAAGTCGTAGCGGTTGGCGAGCTCCTTGGCTGCGGTGTTGACCGCGTTCGCGACCTCCTGCTTGTCGAACTTGCTGACGATGTCGAAGCTGCTGTCTGCCATGGGTGCCGGCTCCTTGGGGTGTCGGTGGGTGTCGCGTGGGAGGCGCGTGGATGGGGTGTCGAAGGGAACGGCTCAACCGCCCGATTTAGTTCGGGCGCCGCTGACTTGCTATCCTTCCATGCGCACCCGGCAGGTTGTCCGAGCGGCCAATGGAAGCGGACTGTAAATCCGTTGCGAGAGCTTCGAAGGTTCGAATCCTTCACCTGCCACCCGTGCGAAAAGCCCCTTGACCTGCGGAAACGCAGTGTCAAGGGGCTTTCGTCTGACCTCGCGTGCCAGATACGTGCCAGATCGGGCGCCCGCGCCGGATGGTGCGGAGGCGATGAACCGCCGCATGTGTGGACCCGCGTGACCGTCCGCATGCCGAGACGTGACACCCGCATAGAACGTCGTTGTCGGCTTGGACTTGCCCGTGGCCCTATCCCAGCCCTCGCTCGGAAAGCCACGCCTTGGCCCGACGCCGCGACGCCCGGCTCAGCCAGGCATCCTGGACCAGCTCGACCAGCTCGTCGAACGGCACCTCGCCGAGGCGGCTGGCGCGCACCAAGCACCGACGGGTGCTTGTCAAAGTCACGCACCAAGCACCGACGGGTGCTTGTCAAAGTGCGGTGTCGTGAAGAACGGGGTGGCCGGGTCCTGGACGAGCGCCTGCTTGTCGTCCTCGCCGCCGACCCAGATCACGATGACGTCGTCGTAGCGCTCTCCCGTCTCTGGGTCGAACGCGTCCTTGCGCGGGTTGCGGAAGAAGACGAACGACTTGCCTCCCACCTGGTAGACCGGGTTGTCCTTGGCCTGCTCGACTGTCACGTGCGGCATAGCCAGAGCGGCGTCATGCACGTCCTGCGCGCGGGCTCCTCGAGGGGCTCGCCATCCATGCAGTATGCCCACGCCCAGCCC
>JBHEPF010000153.1:0-8949 GCA_046260445.1 Dermatophilaceae bacterium
CGTGGCGATGATGTCCTCGGCGAGCAGGTCGTCGCCGTCCCAGCCGCGACCCATCGCCCGCGCGTGCAGCGAGATGAGCAACGGCGCGAGCCGGTCCGCCTCGGCGCCCGGGACCGACCGGTACAACCCGAGGGTCGAGGCGCCCAGCTGCTGCAGCGCCGGGTCGAGGTCCACCCCGACGACCGCATCGAGCAGCCCATCGACGTCGCCCGCAGCACAGGCGACCCGCACCGGCGCGAGGTCGATCGGGAGAGCCGGCCGCGGCATACCCCCCAGCGGCATGAGCGTGTCGTCCAGCTCAGGCGGCGCAGGGGACTCGCCATTCTCGTCCCCGGTGTCGTCACGCCAGCGGCGGCCGTACTGGTCCGGGATCGTCCCCCAGCCCCAGATCGGCACCGGCCGGGTCGGGTCGGGTCCATAGACGTCGGTCGGGTCGGCGTGGCCGTCGAACGTGCACAGGTGCATCCAGCCGTCCCCGAAGTCGAAGACGTAGGAGAAGCGGTCGCCGACGGTGGAGACATGCGTCTTGACCGGCTCGCTGAGCAGGACCGTACGGCTGATGGCACCCACGGGCGTGGCCTGCTCATCCCTCGCGGCCTCCTCGTCGAGGACGACTGCGCCGTCCGGGAGCACGAACTGCCGCAGATGACTGAAGTCCCACCGCGCGAACGCCACGTCGATCGCCTCGCCGAGCTGGTCGAACGTCGTCCGCGGCGGCAGGAGCATCACTCGCCCGGGCGTCGGGTCGAAGGTCTCCCCACGCCCCCGCACCAGCTCGACCGTCACCGTCTGCCATCGACGCGCCATGTCACGAGATTAGAGGTATGCGCTGCTCACCGGGCCAGAGCGAGGACCGGAATGCGCTAGACCAGGTCTGCGCAGAACAGCGAGTGACTGGACCGGGGTCCTGACGCCGCTCCAGTCACACCTTGTCGAGACTGCCCCTCTGCAGCCGCCGCCACGGTGGTGGTGCGGGCTCATCACGAGTCGAGCAGTGCCTGCATGGTGCCGATCTCGGCCTCCTGGGCCGCGATGATCTGCTCGCTGAGTGCTGCGACCTCCTCGTCCTCGGTCGTGGACCGGACGTCCTGGGCCATGGTGATCGCGCCCTCGTGGTGCTCGATCATCATCGTCAGCCACATCCGGTCGAACTCGGGTCCCTGCGCCTCGTGCAGGGCGCTCATCTCGGTCTCATCCATCATCCCGGAGTCGTGGTCCATGCCGGAGTCGGCTGAGTGCGGCGCCTCCCACGCGTCGAGCCAGCCGCGCATCGTCTCGATCTCGGGGTCCTGCGCGGCCTTGATGTCGAGCGCCAGCTCACGAACCTGTGGCGACGAGGTCGTCGCGTCCAGTGCCGTGTCGGCCATCTCGACGGCCTGCTCATGGTGGGGGATCATCATCTGCGCGAACATCACGTCATCCGGCGTGCCTGAGCCGCTCGCCATGTCGCTCGCCATGTCGCTCGGCATGTCGCTCGACGTCGAGGTGCCGCCGGCGTCCATGCCTGGCATGGAGTCATCCGAACTGGTCGAGCACGCGCTGAGGATCGCTGCGGCGAGAAGTGCGGCTGCAGCCACGGCGATGGGTCGGGACACGGTGGAAGGCATGGGGAGTACTCCTGATTCGGGGCTGGATCGCCAGACTGGTGGGTGGGTGTGGAGATGCGGTTCGGACGCCCTTGGGAATCGATGAAGGTCGAGTGAGGTCCGCGCGTGCCGCAGCAGGTGGGTCCTACCGGACGAGGACCTGGAGGCTGGCGCCTTCGTCGGTTGTCGCGATCACGGTGCTGTCCAAGGCGGCGATGATCTCGACCATGCCGTTGGCTGCGCGTTGAGCGGAGAGCGTTCCGACCGGCCCGATGCTCTTCGGGCCGAGGGTCCACGTGAGGCCACCGTCGTCACTCCTGGCCAGCCGTCCGCTGACCGTCGCGGCGACAGCGGTGGTGTCGTCCGCCCAGGCCACCAGGATCACGGCCTCGGGCGGGGTGAGAGTCTCCCAGGACGCGCCGTCGGTGTCGCTGCGGAGCAGTCCGGCCTGGGTCGTCGCCAGCAGAGTCCCGCTCTGCGGGGACGCGGCGAGTGAGATCACCGGACGGTCGAGGGCGAGGGTGGTCCACGACCGGCCGTCTTTCGTCGTGCGCAGCGCGCCGTCGAAGCCGACCACCGCCTGCGGACTCACCGCGAGAGCGTGGAAGTCCGACTCGCCGCCTCGGGAGAGGACCTGCCAGGTGCTGCCGTCGTCGTCGGAGGTGATGAGGCCGACCGGCTCGGGCAGTCCCGCGTCGGCGCTGGGGTGGCCAGACGCATACAGCGTTCCGGCCGGGTCCACGGCGAAGCCCATCAGGTCGATGACCGGACCGACCTGCTGCAGCTCGGACCCGCTCTGCCGGAACAGACCCTCGTGGGTGGCCAGCAACAGCGCACCGGTCTGCGGATCCCGCAGAGCCGCGTGGATGTGGGACACGCTCAGCTCCATCGGAGCGGTCGGATCCGGCAGGGTAGGGCTGGACGAGGCGGCCGGATCGGACGCAGCCGGCGGTGGGGCCGCCGTCGCGGTGGCGGCGACAGGGGGCGGGGTGGTGTCCGGCGTGCTGGCACACGCGGTCAGGACACCGAGCATGCTCGCTCCCAGGACGGCAGCGGTCCAGCGCAGGTGGTGACGGTTCATGTGGCGTGCTCCAGGGGGATCATCGCGGCTGAGCGGAAGCGTGTCTGTGTGTATGTGGGTGGGCGAGAGCCGGTCAGTGACCGTCGACGATGAGGCGACGCCGCTGCTCGTACTCCTCCGGGGTCACCTCTCCGCGGGCCAGCCGCTCCTTGAGCAGCGTCACCGCGTCGGGTCGCTGCGCTTCGTTGTTCTGAGGGCCGCCGTTCGGCAGGAGAGCTCGCACGACAAGGACGACGACCACCCAGAAGGCCAGCGTGCCGGCCCCCATGACCAGCCACATCCACCCGGTCCAGTACCCGTCGCCCCACATCATCACCGAGCTCCTCTCACCGTCGTGTCCCTGATCTCTGTCTGTCACTCCTCAGCGTGCGCCGGCCGGACGTAGACCAGACAGCGGATTGGTTGAGGTTTGACGAAGATCGGTACCGGCGACGAGCGTGGACGTATCGTCCGACGTACCAGGCGGGTGAGACTGGGTGTGTGAGCAGCAGTCCGTCCTATGCACCCGGTTCTGATGCACCCGGTGCTGATCCGCTCGTCCGGGTCCTCGTCGTCGAGGACGAGAAGGCGTTGGCAGGGATGGTCGCGGCCTACCTCTCGCGCGCCGGCTATGAGACGAGCGTCGTGCATACCGGACCGGAGGCTGTCGAGGCGGCGCGCACCCTCTCCCCCGATGTGGTGATCCTCGACCTCGGGTTGCCCGGGTTCGACGGCATCGAGGTCTGCCGGCAGATCCGCACCTTCTCCGACTGCTACATCCTGGTCGTCACCGCCCGCAAGGACGAGATCGACACCCTCATCGGACTCTCCGTCGGCGCCGACGACTACATCACCAAGCCGTTCAGCGTCCGCGAGCTCGTCGCCCGCGTCCAGGCCGTGCTCCGCCGGCCACGAACCGGCTCGGCACCTGTCGGCGTTTCAGGACAGCCCGCGTGGGAGTTCGGCGATCTGCGCGTCGACCCCGCGGCACACGAGGTGCGCCTCGGCGACAACCCCGTCTCGCTGACGCCGACCGAGCGGGACCTGCTCATCACCCTGGCCGCCCGACCGAGCATGGCGTTCTCACGACGGCAGCTCATCGACGAGGTCTGGGGAGGCGGCTGGGTGGGCGACGAGCACCTCGTCGATGTCCACATCGCCCACCTGCGCAGGAAGCTCGGCGACGACCCCGACACGGCCCGGTACGTCGTCACCGTGCGCGGCATCGGCTACCGGATGGGCAAGGGATGAGCACCGCCAAGAAGGACCACCGACCCCGCGGCCTGGCCACCCGGCTGCTCGCCGGCCAGAGCCTGGTCCTGCTCGCCGGCGCCCTGACCACCGCACTGGTCGCCACCCTCGTCGGTCCGCCCATCTTCCACTACCACCTCCTGCAGTCCGGCCACGAGGAGAACTCCCCCGAGCTGGTCCACATCGAGATGGGCTACCGCCAGGCCTCCCTCATCTCGCTGGGGGTCGGGCTGCTCATCGCCCTGCTCGCCGCGACCGCCGTCACCTGGTTCCTGACCCGCCGGCTCCGGCACCCACTCGAGCAGATGACCGGCGCCGCCCGCGAGCTCACCCGCGGCCACTACGCCACCCGCGTCCCCGACGTCGGCTCCGGCACCGAGCTCGACACCCTCGCCGAGGCCTTCAACGCAATGGCCTCCCGCCTGGAAGGCACCGAAGACACCCGCCGGCGGATGCTCTCCGACCTCGCCCACGAGCTGCGCACCCCCATCGCGACCCTCGACGCCTACCACGACGGCCTCCACGACGGCATCGCCGACGTCGGCCCCGAGTCCCGCGCGGTCCTGAGCGAGCAGACCCACCGACTCGCCCGACTCGCCGACGACATCGACGAGGTCTCCAGCGCAGAAGAGGGTCGGCTCGCCCTCGACCTGGACACCCACCCCGTCTCCGACCTGTTGTGGACCGCACACGATGCGATGCGGGACCGCTACGCCGACAAGGGCGTCAACCTCGTCGTCGATGTCTCCCGCAGTGCCGGACTACAGGTGAAGGTCGACCGGACCCGGATCGGGCAGGTCCTGGCCAACCTGCTCACCAACGCACTACGCCACACCCCACCCGGAGGCCTCGTCACGCTCTCCGCCTCACGCGTCGGCACCGAAGCCGCCCTCACAGTCAGCGACAACGGCGACGGCATCACCGCCGAACAGCTCAGCCACGTCTTCGAACGCTTCTACCGAGCCGACACCGCCCGCACCCGAGACCGCACCGGAACCGGCATCGGCCTGACCATCAGCAAAGCCATCATCGACGCCCACGGCGGCAGCCTCACCGCCACCAGCCAGGGACTCGGCCATGGAGCGGAGCTGACCGCGTTGCTTCCGCTCCACCGGCCGTAGGCGTCGGCAGGCGCTGCCGATGCCGCACCTGAGGCCTGCACCGCTCCTAGCGCAACGGCCATTGCCACCCGCGCGAGCGCCACGTCGGTCGCCGCCCCGAGCCGGCCGGACGTCGTCCTCGGCGGCAGGAGCATCACTGGCCCGGGCGCCCGATCGAAGGTCCCCACGCAGGCGCCAACAACGAGTGACTGGACCGGGGTCCTGGCACCGGTTCAATCACTCGTTGTTGTGACCCGGTCTCTTGGGTCACACGCGCGACGCGGCTGGTCGGCGCGGGAGGAGAATTGAGGCAGCAGCCGCCTGGTCGACGGTTGTGTGGAGGTGTCACACATGACTGAGACACTGCAACGATCCGCAGTTGTGAGCCGCGAGCGTCACCACCTCGCTGCGGATGCGTTCCTGTATGCGGGTGTCGTCATCCTCGCCGGGACCGGGGTACAGCTGCTCATCGCCTACCTGAAGTCTGGCGCAGCGATGGAGCCGTGGACGTCGCCGGTCGGCCTCGAGCTGGTCGTCGCATTGACCACGCGGGTCATTGTGCTGGGCGCCCCGCTCCTCGCGTGGCTTGTGTACGGCCGCACGGTGGGGTGGCGCGACCTGATCGCCGCTGTCGTCGGGGGTGTGGTCGGGGGCGCGTTGGCTCAAGTGGCGTTCTCCGTCACCTTTGCCCTGACACGCATCCTTCCGAGCCCGTTCCCGAGGGATGGGGTTCCTTGGGAGTTCGTCATCATCGCGACGCTGGCGATCATCGCTTTCCTTGCCAGGCCGGTCATCGCGGCTGTGCGTGATCTGGCTGGGACGAAGGAGCACCCGCGACGCGACGTGCTGCGTCTCGGTGTAGTCGCGGTGATCGTGGCCGTCGCCATCGTGAGCATGTTCCTCGGCGGAGTCACCGCCCCGTTCGGACTGTCTCTGGCGGTGCCGGCAGCAGGCGCGGCGTGTGCTGCGATAGCCATGGACTGGTGGCGCGTCCAGCAGCACCGAGCGGCCGCGCACCCGACCACGGCGTGATCGGCCCCGACTGAGCCGCTGTCGGCCGCGGGTGAACCGCAACCGTTGAGCCGCGAGCGCGGCGACTGACCGACAGCCGCCGTGCTCAGTCCTGCCCGCGACTCCCGCCGGACCGCTCGGTGACCCGCAGCGCACCTTCGGGCAGGACAGGTGCCTGTGGACGCCGGAGCTCGTGCCCGCGCTCCTCGACCGGCTCGTCCCGCCGCGTCCGCAACCACGCCCGCCCGTCCGCGGCCGCCGCCACGGTGGCCGCGCCGACTAGCGGCTCGGCATGCGACAGATGCACCGTCTCGCCCACGTCGAGCTTGGCGGACAGCCGCAGCTGGCGCGCCATCCGCTCGCTCAGCCCGGTGAGATAGAGCCGCCCGCCGCCGGCCTCGAGGTCCTCGGCGTAGTCGTCGAGGATGTCGATGAAGGTCGCGCCGATCTCCTCGTGCCCGCGCATCCGCAGCACCACGACGGCGTTCCGTGACGTGCGCGCCTCGGGCAGCCGCTCCTGCAGCGCCCGTGCCCCGGCGAAGAACATCGACCCGCGCACGGAGAGCGCCATGACCTCCCCGTCGCGCACGTGCGGCGGCACCTCGTCGCGCTCCACCAGTCCGCCGTCCTCGGTGAGGCACACCTCGACGACGCGGACGTCGGACCCGGATCGAGCCAGATAGATCAGCACCGAGAGCACGAACCCGGCCGCGACCGCGAGCGGGATGGAGAGCACGAGGGTCGCGAAGAAGGTCACTGCGATCGTGAGCCGCGCCTGCAGCCCGGCCGACCAGATCGAGCGCGCCTCCCGCGATGAGATCGCGGTCATCCCGCCGGCGATCGCGGCGGTCGCCGACGTGTAGAGCCCGTAGACCGGGTTGACTCCCGCGAGCGCCCCGGCGGCCAGCCCGTCGGGCACCGAGACGACCGCGTTGACGAGACCTGCCTGGGCGTCCTTGCGCAGCTGGGTCGGCTTGAAGGACTCCCTGCTCAGCCCAGGGCGCCGGGCCGGCCGGTGTCCGGGCGCGGGCTGGGCCGACACGCCCGGCACGTCGCCATGCTCCACCGCGCACTCCCTTCGTCGTCGGCCACCCTAGCCGTGACGACACGCCTCGGGTCGGCCACACTGAGCCGCCTGCCCACCTCCCGAAATGGCGAGAGGCTGATGGTGTTCAGCCCCAGGGCGGAGGGCCCCGACGCACGGCCTCGAGGTTGTCCGCCGTGGAGCGCTCGCCGGAGATCACGTCGGAGGCGAGCCACGTGACGCCCAGCTCTCCGTAGCGGTCCACCCGCTCCGCCGTGGTGGCGCCGGCGTCGACGTAGAGAAAGACCTCACCGGGAGTGTCCGACACCTCGCGGAAGTAGGAGAGCAGGTTGCGGAGGGCCGCCCCCTCCGGGTCGGGATCGACGACCGGCATGAGCCCGTCCCAGCGGGCGGCGCGGCGCACCGGCTTCCTGTTCGGCCAGAACGCCGCCACGAGGATCGGGATCCGTGGCCGCTGAGCCGGCGTCGGCAGCAGGGCGACGTCGTGCACGTCGTAGAACTCGCCGTGGAAGGTCACCCGCTCGCCGCTCCAGAAGCGGGCGAGCAGCTCGAGGGTCTCGTCGTAGCGGCGTCCGACGCGCCTGGGGTCCCACTCCTCGCCGAAGAGGTCGTACTCCGCGCGCCGCCCCAGCCCGACACCGAGAAGGACACGGCCGTGCGACAGCCGGTCCAAGGTGGCCAGGTCCCGCGCCAGCTGCCACGGCTGCCGCCGGGCGACCGGGACGATCCAGGTCCCTAAGGTGATCCGCTCCGTCCGGGTGGCAATGCCGGCCAGCGTGATGATCGGGTCGATCTGGGCCGCGTAGGTCTCGGGTCGAAAGGGCTCCGGGTCGCCTGCGGCGCCGAGAGCGTCGGAGGCTGCAGGGTAGATGAGCACGTCCCAGAGGAAGACCCCGTCCCATCCCGACTCTTCGGCGGCGACGGCGTAGTGCACCATCGCGGCGGCATCATCCCCGACGGCCGGGTTGGGCAGGATGAGGCCGTGTCGGGGCGGGCGTCCGGCGGACCGGTCGTGCGTGGCTTCCATGGGGTGGCTCCCGTGTCGGGTTCCCGAGTGGCCCCACCTTAGCGAGGCCTCACCTTGAGGGTGCCGATGAGCGGCGCCTGATCGCAGGCGAACGGCTCAGGGCTTGAGGATCACCTTGGTGCAGTCTTCGTCCTTGGCCTGGAACACGCCATACATGTCGGCGTCGTCGTCGAGGCGCGTGGTGCGTCGCGGATCCCTCGAGCTGCAGGGGGTCCCTGGCCTGC
Organism: Dermatophilaceae bacterium; assembly: GCA_046260445.1. Lineage (GTDB taxonomy): Bacteria > Actinomycetota > Actinomycetes > Actinomycetales > Dermatophilaceae > F2B08. The sequence goes on from JBHEPF010000153.1 coordinate 8,305, forward strand.
GTGGCCAGCTCTTGCAGGTCATCTGTCCAGGCCCGCACGTGGCACTGGCCGTGCCGCATCGTCAGGCCCTTGTCGAAGATGTCCATCAGGGACATCGGGCTCGCCGACCCGCCATAGACCCCACTGACCGACACCGTCCCACCACGGCGGGCGCAGTCGACCGCCAGATGCAGCGCGTTGAGCCGGTCGATGCCGGCGTTCGCGATCGCCGCCCGCGCGACGGGCTTGGGGAGCCGGCTCGCGACCCCGATGGCCTTCTCGGCGACCGGGTTGCCATGCGCCTCCATGCCGACCGCGTCCACGACGCCGTCCGCGCCGCGCCCGTCGGTGAGGTCGCGCACCAGCGCCTGCACGGCCTCGCGGTCCGCGGGAGGCGCCGGCGACGAGGGCAACGGGAGGAGTCATCCTTCGACCGTACGGACGATGCAGTGCGCAGCGGGCCATCCGAGGGGGTGGAAATGACCGCCGACCTGGGACAACGTGTGAGTGGAGCGGGGTCATAGTCCCGGCTCAGTCACACCTTGTTTGGCGTCGCAGTTTCACGCGGACGTTGAGCGCAGGGTCGTGGGCGCGAGCTTTCAGCCGGTAGCGGCGGGAGGCTGGTCGATGACGACCAAGGTGCCGGAGTACATACCCATGACGCAG
>JBHEPF010000090.1:0-12825 GCA_046260445.1 Dermatophilaceae bacterium
TGGCGCTTGCTCCGCAGTGCCCGCAGCGCGCGGGTGACGTTCATCCGGGTGTTCGACGGGGAGATGACCGTGTCGATATAGCCGCGCGCGGCGGCGATGTACGGGTTGGCGAGCTCGTTCTCGTAGTGCTGGATGAACTCCTGCCGCGTCGCGTCGACGTCGCCCCCCTCCTCTGCGACCGTGGCGAGCTGCTTGCGGAACAGGATGTTGACCGCGCCCTGGGCACCCATGACCGCGATCTGGCCGGTCGGCCAGGACAGGTTGATGTCCGCGCCGAGGTGCTTGGAGCCCATCACGTCATAGGCGCCGCCGTAGGCCTTGCGGGTGATGACGGTGACCTTGGGCACGGTCGCCTCGGCATAGGCATAGATGAGCTTGGCGCCGCGGCGGATGATGCCGTCCCACTCCTGGTCGGTGCCGGGAAGGAACCCGGGCACATCGACGAAGGTCAGCACAGGGACGTTGAAGCAGTCGCACGTGCGGACGAACCGAGCGGCCTTCTCCGAGGCGTCGATGTCGAGGCAGCCCGCGAACTGCATCGGCTGGTTGGCGACGACACCGACCGACATGCCGTCGACGCGGGCGAAGCCGGTGAGGATGTTGGGCGCGAACAGCGGCTGCACCTCGAGGAAGTCGCCGTCGTCGACGACGTGCTCGATGATCGTGTGCATGTCATAGGGGACGTTCGGGCTGTCCGGGATGCAGGTGTCGAGCCAGAGGTCGTCCTCGGTCGCGCTGAGGTCCTCACCGACGCTCTCATAGGCGGGCGGATCCTCCATGTTGTTGCTCGGCAGGTACGACAGGAGCCCCTTGACGTACTCGATCGCGTCCTCTTCGTCGCTGCCCATGTAGTGGGCCACACCCGACTTGGTGTTGTGCGTCTTGGCGCCGCCGAGCTCCTCGAAGCCGACGTCCTCGCCGGTCACGGTCTTGATGACGTCGGGACCGGTGATGAACATGTGCGAGGTCTGGTCGACCATGACGGTGAAGTCGGTGATCGCGGGGGAGTACACGGCGCCGCCGGCGCACGGGCCCATGATGAGCGAGATCTGCGGGATGACGCCCGAGGCGTGGACGTTGCGGATGAAGATCTCGCCATAGAGACCCAGCGAGACGACACCCTCCTGGATCCGCGCACCGCCGGAGTCGTTGAGGCCGACGACCGGGCAGCCGATCTTCATGGCGAAGTCCATGACCTTGACGATCTTCTCGCCGAACACCTCACCGAGCGAGCCGCCGAAGACGGTGAAGTCCTGGGCGAAGACCGCCACCGTGCGCCCGTCGACCTGGCCGTACCCCGTGACGACTCCGTCGCCGTACGGCCGGTTCTTCTCCTGCCCGAAGGAGTTCGAGCGATGCCGCGCGTACTTGTCCATCTCGATGAAGGTGCCCTCGTCGATGAGCATCGCGATCCGCTCCCGCGCGGTCTTCTTGCCCCTCGCGTGCTGCTTCTCGACGGCCCGCTCGGACCCGGCGTGGGCGACCTCGTAGACGCGGCGCTTGAGATCCTTGAGCTTGCCGGCGGTGGTCGTGAGGTCGTTCTCCTCGCCGGCGGGGGGTGTGGGGCTCTGTGCAGCGGTCGACATAGTCGTCAGCCTAGCCTTGACCTCGTGCGCGCGCCCCTGCAGGTCCGACCACTGACCGACCGGCTGACCCCTCCGTGGACCGACCTCATACTCGTCGACGAGACCGCCTCGACGAACGCCGATCTGGTCCGGGCGGCCGCCGTGGGTCGGGCCCGCCCATGGACCGTCCTCGTCACCGAGCACCAGAGCGCCGGACGGGGCCGGCTCGGCCGCACCTGGACCTCCGTGCGGGGCGCCACTCTCACCTTCTCCGCCCTCGTGCCCACCCCGACGGCTCCCGCCTGGGTGCCGCTGCTCGCCGGACTCGCCCTCGCGGACACGATCGAGGAGGTGTATGCGGTGCGCCCCTCGCTCAAGTGGCCGAACGACGTCCTGGCACCCGCGGGCAGTCCCCAGGAGGGGAGCAAGCTCGCCGGGATCCTCTGCCAGCTCACCCCGGCCGGGGTCGTCGTCGGGATCGGGCTCAACGTCGACCAGGACGAGGTCGAGCTGCCGGTCCCGACGGCGACGTCGCTCCGGCTGCTCACCGGGGCTCATCCCGACGGACTGACCCGAGAGCACCTCCTCCTGCGGCTCCTCGCCCACCTCGCCGAGGTGGTCACCGACTGGGGTTCGGACCCGGACAGGGTGCGCGAGGCATACCGCCGCTCGTGCGCGACCCTCGGGCGCGAGGTGCACGTCGACCTCGGCACCGAAGGTCGACGGCAGGGCCGGGCTGTCGAGGTCGACACAGACGGCCACCTCGTGCTCGACCTCGACGGCGCACGGCGCACCCTGGCCGCCGGCGACGTGACCCATGTGCGGTGACGCTCTCTAGAGTGGAGGGGTGACGAGCGACATGGGGCCACCCGAGCCGGAAGGCGGCTCAGAGGTGTCCTGGGCGGAGCTCATCCTCGGCGAGCCGCCGCACATGACCCGGCCGGAGGTCGCCGCCGAGTCAGGGATGCCGGACTCTGTCACCAACCGCTTCTGGCACGCCCTGGGCTTCCCGCTCGTCGAGGACGACGAGGCCATCTTCACCACCGCGGACCTCGAGGCGCTGCGCCGGGTCCACTCCCTGCTCGAGGACGGCGTGGCGGAGGAGACAGCGCTGGCGATGACCCGGGCGCTGGCCCGCACGACCGACCGGCTCGCCGTCTGGCAGACCCAGCTCATCTCAGAGGTCTTCACCCCCCACGAGATGACCGGCTCGAGCCCGACGGAGAGCGACATGAGCCACGGCGTCGACCCCTCGGCCAGCGTCAAGGACACCCGAACCATCCCGAACCGTGAGATCGCCGAGGCTGCGGCCCGCGAGCTGGTCCGGATCAGTGGGGAGCTCGAGCCGTTGCTCGTCTTCGCCTGGCGGCGCCACCTCGCGGCCGCCGTCACGCGCATGCTTGCCGACGCCACCCCAGATGAGGCGAGCAGCGAGCCGCGCCGCGTCGTGGGGTTCGCCGACCTGGTGTCCTTCACGAGCCTCGTGCGCCGGATGAGCGAGCGCCAGCTCGCGACCGTCGTGCAGCGCTTCGAGGCCCTCGCGTCCGACGTCGTCACCGCGCACGGCGGCAGGGTGATCAAGACGGTGGGTGACGAGGTCCTCTTCGTCCACACCGATGTCGCTCCAGCGGCCGCGATCGCGCTCGACCTGGTCGAGGCCCTCGAAGACGAGCCGCTCCTGCCCGCGATGCGGGTCGGGATGGCGCACGGTCGGGTCGTCTCCCGGCTGGGCGACGTCTTCGGTGTGACCGTGAACCGCGCCAGCCGGCTCACCGCCGTCACGCCGAGTGGCCGGGTCTACGTCGACGAGCCGCTCGCTGCGCTGCTCGGCAGCGTCAGCGGCTTCGAGGTCGTGCCGGCGCGACGACGGATCCTGCGCGGGATCGGGGCGGTCCGCCCCGGCGAGCTGCGCCGGTCCGGCGAGCGGCGTTCGTCCGCATAGTGCAGGGTCCCGCGCCGGGAGGCGAGAAGCGCATACCATGCAAGGCATGACGCGTGTGGTGCTCGCCGAGGATGACCCGGCCATCTCCGAGCCTCTTGCGCGCGCACTCCTGCGGGAGGGCTACACGGTGGACGTGGCCGCGGACGGGCTGGCCGCGTTGGCCGCGGCGAAGGCCGGGACCGACCTGCTCATCCTCGACCTCGGACTGCCGGAGCTCGACGGCCTCGAGGTGTGCCGGCGGCTGCGGGTCGAGGGCTCGACGCTGCCGATCCTCGTGCTCACCGCGCGGGCCGACGAGGTGGACACCGTCGTCGGGCTCGATGCGGGCGCGGACGACTACGTGACCAAGCCGTTCCGGCTCGCCGAGCTGCTCGCCCGAGCGCGGGCCCTGCTCCGGCGCGGAGTGGTGGAGTCGTCGGCAGCCGACCCGTTCTTGCGGATCGACGCCGACGCCCGGCGGGCCTGGTTCGGCGACACCGAGCTGCACCTGGCACCGAAGGAGTTCGACCTCCTCGCTCTCCTCGTGAGCGAGGAGGGCAAGGTCGTGCCGCGCGACCAGATCATGAAAGAGATCTGGGGCACCCGCTGGATGAGCTCGACCAAGACCCTCGACATGCACATCTCGGTTCTGCGTCGCAAGCTCGGTGACGATGCGACCGCCCCGACCTTCATCACGACCGTGCGGGGTGTCGGGTTCCGATTCGATGCCCCGGTGACCACGCGAGCCTGAGGGTCGCTGCGTGCGCACCGCGCTCGTCCGCGGCACGATGGTCGCGGTGGCCGCCGTCATGGCCATCCTCATCGTTCCCGGGGTGCTGCTGTGGGTCTGGCTGTTTTCGCTGGCGGAGCCCGAGCTGCTCGCCCTGGTCGAGCCGCTGCGCGGGGCGCGGGGATTCGCAGTGCTTGCGACCGTCACCGTTCTGCAGGTGCTCGTCACCGTCGCGGTGAGCAGCCGGCTGGCCGGTCGCCAGGCCAACCGGCTCACCGTACCGATGACCCAGCTCGCGGAACGGGCCGATCGGCTGGGCGCGGGTGAGCCTCGCATCGGCCGCACCGACAGCGGCATCGACGAGATCGACCGGGTGAGTGAGGTGCTCGCGCGCAGCTCGGCTGAGATTGCCCGGCAGCTCGCTCAGCAGCGCGACTTCGCCGCAGACGCCTCCCACCAGCTGCGCACGCCGCTCACGGCCCTGCTCATGCGGCTCGACGAGATCGCGGCCACGAATGAGCTCGACGTCGCCCGGGAGGAGGCCGGGATCGCCATCGACCAGGTCGAACGCCTCACCAAGGTCGTCGACGAGCTCCTGACGCGCTCGCGGACCCAGGGTGAGGAGCAGCACCGGGTCTCCCTCGACTCGGTCCTCGCCGCGCTGCAGCGGGAGTGGCAGCCCGCCTTCGCGCACGCCCGCCGCAGCGTGCGTGTCCACGGGGAGCGAGGCCTGTATGTGGCGGCCGCCCACTCGGCGGTCTCACAGATCATCTCCACGCTGCTCGAGAACTCACTCCGGCACGGCCGAGGAACCGTCGACGTCGAGGCCCGCCGCAGCGGGCCGTCGGTCGTCCTCGAGATGAGCGACCAGGGCGAGGGCGTGCCGCTGAACCTCGCGCCATACATCTTCGAGCGGGCGGTCTCCAGTGGTGGCAGCGGCCTGGGCCTCGCGCTGGCCCGAGACCTCGCAGCCGCCAACGGCGGGCGGCTCGAGCTCCTCTCCGCCCAGCCTGCGGTCTTCGCCCTCTTCCTCAGCGAGGCGCCGGACGAGTCGGCCTGAGCAGACCGGCCGCGTCATCCTGGGGCGGCAGGACCCCGGCGAAGACGAAGGAGCGATAGGCGACGAACCGGAAGATCGTGCCGATGCCGATCCCGATGATCGTCGCGATATTGTCGGCGAGGCGGGTCTGGAACCCGAGGCCGTAGTGGGAGAGCGCGAGGATCCCTGCGGCAATCGCCAGGGCGATCGCGTTGACGCCGAAGAAGAGGACGACCTCCTGCAGCGGGGCTCGGCTGCGGCGGCGTCTGAAGGTCCAGAGCCGGTTGCCCACCCAGGCGAAGAGCGTTGCCACAGCCCCGGAGATGATCTTGGCCGTCGTCACCTTGGACTCGAGAACCGTGTGCCACAGCAGGTTCGCGCCGCCGATGTCGATGACGAAGGCGACGGCGCCGATGACCCCGAACTTGATCATCTCGCGATAGATGAGGCTGATCCCCGCACGCAGGCGCTCGACAAGGGCGCGAAGGGACGCTGGCACCGACCCAGCGTAGACGGAAGCATGCTCTCAGGCGACGCGAGACTATTCTTGGGCCCCGTGACCGCTGATCCCGCCCACCCGCCGATCCTTCCACCTATGGCCACGCCCGGGGGTTTCCCCGTCGTCGGCATGATCGGCTCGGGCCAGCTCGCCCGCATGTCGGTCGGCCCGGCCGCCGAGCTGGGGATCACCTTGAGCGTGCTCTCGACCGAGTCCACCGACAGCGCTGCACTCGTCGCGGCGCACGCCCCGGTGGGTCACCACGCCGACCTCGAGCGGGTCGTCGACTTCGCCCGCCACTGCGACGTCGTCACCTTCGACCACGAGCACGTGCCGGACGACGTCCTCGAGGCGCTCGCCGCGGCCGGGGTGCCCATGCACCCCTCTCCCGAGGCACTGCGGTATGCGCAGGACAAGCTCGCGATGCGCGCTCGCCTGGGCGAGCTGGGCATCCCGTGCCCGGCATGGGAGCGCGCGACGACGGCTGACGACGTGACGGCCTTCGGCGACCGGGTGGGGTGGCCGATCGTCGCGAAGACCCCGAGAGGCGGCTACGACGGCAAGGGCGTGCGGGTCGTCGCCTCATCGGACGAGCTGTCGGACTGGTTGGGCCGCGAGCCGATCCTCCTCGAGGAGAGGGTCGAGTTCAGCCGTGAGCTCGCGGTGCTCGTGGCGCGCAGCCCCTCCGGGCAGGCCGCCGCGTGGCCGGTCGTCGAGACCGTGCAGACCGGCTCGATCTGCACCGAGGTCCTGGCGCCGGCACCCGACCTCGACGCTCGTCTGGCCGCCGACGTCACCGAGGCGGGGTTGCGGATCGCCGGGGAGCTGGGCGTCACCGGGGTGCTGGCCGTCGAGCTGTTCGAGGTCCCCACCGAGGACGGACGTCCCGGGTTCGTCGTCAACGAGCTCGCGATGCGGCCGCACAACAGCGGTCACTGGTCGATGGACGGCGCGGTGACCGGACAGTTCGAGCAGCACCTGCGAGCGGTGCTCGACCTGCCGCTGGGCGCACCAAACGCCCGCGACCGGTGGACCGTGATGGCCAACGTCCTCGGCGGGGACGTGAGCGAGCTGTACTCCACCTACCGACACCTCATGGCCCGCGACCCGCAGCTCAAGGTGCACCTGTACGGCAAGGAGGTGCGGCCCGGCCGCAAGATCGGGCACGTCAATGTCTGCGGATCGGACCTCGAGGACCTGCGCGAGCGGGCCAGGCATGCCGCTGACTACATTCAGGGTGTGATCGACGAATGAGCGCCGTCCCCGCACGCACCCTCGCAAACGGCCCTGTCGTCGGGCTGGTCATGGGCAGCGACAGCGACTGGCCGGTGATGTCGGCCGCGGCCGAGGTCCTCGACGAGCTCGGGATCTCCTACGAGGCCGATGTCGTCTCCGCGCACCGGATGCCGCACGAGATGATCGAGTACGGCTCGCGCGCCGCCGACCGAGGGCTGCGGGTGCTCATCGCGGGCGCAGGGGGAGCGGCACATCTGCCCGGCATGCTCGCCGCCGTGACCCCGCTGCCGGTCATCGGGGTGCCCGTGCCCCTGAAGTACCTCGACGGGATGGACTCCCTGCTCTCGATCGTGCAGATGCCCGGCGGTGTGCCGGTCGCGACGGTCTCGATCGGCGGGGCGAAGAACGCCGGTCTGCTCGCCGCGCGCATCCTCGGAGCGGGCGAGGGGGACGAGGCGCAGCGACTGCGGGCGGCGATGAGCGCATACCAGGAGCAGCTGCGCGACGTGGCCCACGCCAAGGGGAAGGCTCTGCGCGAGTCCCGGTCCTAGCGGGCGGCGCCGCTGCCGCGGAGGCGGCGGGCCTCGATGATCGGGCAGGTGTCCATGACGACCGCGAGCCCGGCCTCGCGAGCGCGCTCTGCAGCCTCCTCATCGACGACGCCGAGCTGCATCCACACGGCATCGATGAGGAGCCGGTCCTTGTGCTCGATGGCCTGGTCGACGACGGCGCCGACGAGCTCGCTGCGCACGAAGCAGTCGATGACCTTGACGTCCTGGTCCGGGATGTCGGCGAGCGTGGCATAGCCCTCGTCGCCGAAGACCGTCTCGGCCTTGGGGTGGACCGGGATGATGGCCTTGTGCTTCTCGTGCTTGAGCCAGCGCGCGACCCGGTGAGCCGTGCGCTCCTCGTTGTTCGAGAGGCCGACGACCACCCAGATGCCGGGGTCGGCGAGCAGCGCGGCAATGAGGTCGGGGTCGTTCTGGTGTGCGATCGCCATGCCGACACTCTGCCTCATGCGCGCACGTCGGAGGGGGTTCGCGTCGTGAGGCTCGACCCTAGATGTTCGGCCGTCCCAGCGCGCGGTAGGTCCAGCCGGCGGCCCGCCACAGCGCCGGGTCGAGCTTGTTGCGGCCGTCGATGATGACCGGGTTCTCGACGCTGCTCGCAAGCTCCGCCGGGTCGAGATCGCGGTAGTCCTGCCACTCGGTGAGGTGCAGCACGACGTGCGCGCCGTCGAGCGCCTCCGCGACGGTGTCGACGTAGTCGACGCCGGGTCGCTGGGCGCGAGCGACGGGGAGCGCGCGCGGGTCGTGGACGCGGACATCGGCGCCGGCGGCCTTGATCATCTCGGCGATGTCGAGAGCGGGGCTGTCGCGGATGTCGTCGCTGTTCGGCTTGAAAGCGGCGCCGAGGACTCCGACGCGCCGCTCGGCGAAGGTGCCGCCGCAGGCCTCCCGCGCGAGGTCGACCATCCGGGAGCGCCGGCGCAGGTTGATCGCGTCGACCTCGCGGAGGAAGGTCAGGGCCTGGTCGGCACCCAGCTCGCCGGCCCGGGCCATGAAGGCGCGGATGTCCTTCGGGAGGCACCCGCCGCCGAACCCCACTCCGGCGCCGAGGAACTTGTGACCGATCCGGTCGTCGTGGCCGATGGCCTCTGCGAGGGCGACGACGTCGCCGCCGGAGGCCTCGCACACCTCCGACATGGCGTTGATGAAGGAGATCTTCGTCGCGAGGAAGGCGTTGGCGGCCACCTTGACGAGCTCGGCGGTCGGGTAGTCCATGACCAGGCGAGGTGTGCCGGTCGAGAGGGAGTCCGCATACACCTCGTCGAGGAGGGCGACGTCGGCGTCGGACTCGGGTGACCCGGGCTCGGCCACCCCATAGACGAACCGGTCCGGCCGCAGGGTGTCCTCGATGGCGAAGCCCTCGCGCAGGAACTCGGGGTTCCAGACCAGGCGGACCTCCGAGGCCGGCCGGCCGGCGGCGGTGGCCATGCGCCGGCGGAGCCGTTCGGCCGTGGCGACGGGCACGGTGGACTTGCCGACGACGAGGGCGCCCGGGCGCAGGTGCGGACCGAGGGCGTCGGCCGCCGCATACACATAGGTGAGGTCGGCGCGGTTCTCACCCGGTGCCTGTGGGGTCCCCACACAGATGAAGTGCACGTCGGCGCGCTCGACCTCGGCAAGGTTCGTCGTGAAGGTCAGCCGCCCCGTGGCGAGCGCTCGCGCGAGCAGATCCTCCAGCCCGGGCTCGTAGAGCGGGGTCCGCCCCGCCGCGAGGGCCGCGATCTTGTCCGCGTCGACGTCCACGGCGATGACCTCGTGCCCGAGGTCTGCCATGCACACGGCGTGCACCGCCCCCAGGTAGCCGGTGCCGATGACCGAGATGGTTCGCAGGTTCGTCTGTGTCACGCGTGCAGAGTAACGTCACCGGATGAGAGGCAGATGAGACGGTATGCGACCCGCACCTCGGGCGCAGGGAGTGAGTTGAGCATGAAGTTCGGGATCTTCATCCCCCAGGGCTGGCGGCAGGACCTCGTCGGGATCGACCCGTCGCAGCACTGGGGGGTCATGGCCGGCCTCGCGCGGCGCATCGACGCCAACGAGGACTGGTCCTCGATCTGGGTCTACGACCACGTCCACACCGTGCCGCGGCCGATCGAGGAGGCCACCCACGAGGCGTGGACGCTCATGGCGGCCTTCGCCGGAGTCACCGGCCGGGTGCGGCTCGGTCAGATGTGCACGTGCATGGGCTACCGCAACCCCGCCTACCTCGCCAAGGTGGCGGCGACCGTCGACGTCATCTCCGAGGGGCGCCTCGAGATGGGCATCGGTGCCGGATGGTACGAGCACGAGTGGCGGGCCTACGGCTACGGCTTCCCGCGGGCGGGTGAGCGTCTGGCGATGCTCCGCGAGGGGGTCGACATCATGCAGCAGATGTGGACGACCGGCTATGGGTCGCTCGAGGGCGAGCACTACCAGGTCGACGGTGCGATGTGCTTCCCGCGGCCGCTCCAGGGCACGTCCGCATCCGGCAGCCGGCTGAACGGCATCCCGATGTGGATCGCCGGCGGCGGCGAGAAGAAGACCCTGCGCATCGCGGCCGAGTACGCCGACTACACCAACTTCTCCGGAATGCCCGACGAGTTCAGCGCCAAGAGCGAGATCCTCGCCGGTCACTGCAAGGACGTGGGGCGCGACTTCGATGAGATCGTGCGCAGCGCGAACTTCAACGTCGTCATCGGTCGCACCGAGGCGGAGGTGCAGGGACGGCTCGACTGGATCCGGGCGCACTACGCCTCCGCAGGTCTGCCCGACGACGTCGTGGAGTCGACCGTGCGGTCGTTCGCCGACGGCCCCCTGGTCGGCACCCCGGAGCAGATCGTCGAGACGCTCACCGACCTGCAGTCGCGCGGGATGACGTACGCGATCACGTACTTCGTCGAGGCGGCGTATGACACGACCGGCATCGAGCTGTTCGAGCGCGAGGTGCTGCCCGAGCTCGTCGACCGGGCCGACCACGGCCACCTCTGGCACCTGTTCTCGGGACGCTGACGTCTCGCGAGGAGGTGGTGACCCGACCACGGAATCCTCGCAGCGCGACCGGCGTTGTGCGTCGGGTGGCTGCCACCCGTCGTCCTCAACCTCTGTGCCCCGTCCGGCCTTGGGGACCCCTGGAGCCTGTGCGTTCCCGGCGCCACCGGTCCGCACGACTGCGGGTTGGTCTACCTCGTCCAGGACGACCCGGAGACGGCCTGATCAGGCTTCGTGGTACCAGTCGCCGCACGACAGCCCACGGAGAGGGAGAAGAGCCAGCAGGGCGACGACGGACGCGCCGAGGAACACCCACGTGAACCCCACCGCTCCGGCCACCGCTCCGGTGACGAGAGGCAGCACCGCGGCGCCGAGATTGGCAGCGCCGAAGACGCCGGCGTAGAGGGCGCGCCGGTCGTTGGGAGAGATCTGGACCAGAACGCCGTCGATGGCGATCTTCTGGGCGGCGACGATCGCGCCGGCGAGGAGGTAGAGCGCTGCGTACGCGGGAAGCGGAGCCGACTGCGCCAGGATGAGGGCGAGGGGAAACAGCGTCGCGATGAGGGCGAGCTCGGCGCGCAGGACCAGCCGGAACCCGCCGGCCCGGATCAGCCGGTTCCACACCGGGCTGGAGATGAGCATCCCGATGATCTGGATGACGACGAACGTGCCGACGGCGCTCGCCGAGAGCTCGAAGCTGCGGTAGGCCAGAGCGGTGATGAGGGGGATCGAGGTGAACCCCAGGGCGGCGAGGTTCGCCACGCCGATGAGGGCCCGAAGATTCGGGTCTTCCCTGAGCAGCTGCGGAGCCTGGCGAAGCGCCGCCATCGTCGTCCCCCGCGAGGCGCCGGGCGTGCTGGCCGCCGGTTCCGCCAGCGCCCAGAACCCCAGGGAGGCGACGAACAGGAAGCCCGAGGCGAGGGCGAAGAGGAGGACGTACCCGTCCGGGAAGGCCGCCGCGCCGAGCAGGAACCGCACGAGCAGGGCCGACAGGAGCAGGCCGAGGGTGGTGATGACCTGGCGACGCACGAAGAACGAACGCCGCTGTGTGCTGTGGACGAGCGTGCCGACGAGCGCGGTGTATGACACACCGGCGAAGGCGCCGCTGAGCGCGAAGACCGTCATGGCGATGAACACGACGCCGATGACGCGCACGTCGGTGCCGAAGGCCGCGATGCCGTAGGCCGCTCCCGCGAGGGCGACCACCCGAAGGTTGATGCCGAGCAGCAGGAACGGCTTCTTACGCTCTCGGGTGGAGAGGAACCCGGCGAAGAGGAGCTGGGAGACGAGCGGGAGGCCGAGCATGATCGCGGTCAGGGCGCCGACGGCGAACAGGCTTCCTCCGGCCTTCATGACGAGTGCGGGCATCACCGTGTTGACCTCGGTGAAGCTCATCGTCACGGCGAGGAAGAAGGCGTGCCAGTAGAAGGGGTGCCGCGGGTCCCTGTGCACGCTGGTCACGCCTCTCGCGTCGACTGTCATTCCACCCAAACAATACCCCTAGGGGTATTGTGCGGGCGAGTCGCAAGGCCGCTATGAGGGCGCGACGAGCGGCTCGCCGTCGCGGATCTGCTGGAAGAGGCGGTCGGCGGCGGCGTCGTCCCACAGGACGGAGCTGCCGGCGCTCGTCTGAGCGTTCATGTTCGCCACCGGGACCTGCAGGCTGAGCGTCTGACCACCCGAGACCCCCCGCATGGTGAGCAGGATCTGCACCATGTCGATCATCGAGGTTCGGTCACCGATCGCCATCCCACCGGCCGCTGACTGGGTGAAGCCCCACCAGCGCCACGGGATGAGGACCGTCTGCGGTGTCGCCGCGCGGTCCATGATCGCGCCGAGGAACTGACGTTGCCGCTCGGCCCGGCCGAGGTCGCCGCGCGGGTCGGAGTAGCGAGCTCGCACAAACCCGAGCGCGGTCGGACCGTCGAGGGTCTGGCAGCCCTCCTTGAGGTTGATGTGGGCTCGCGGGTCGTCCATGTCGAACGGTACGCAGATGTCGACCCCGCCGAGGCTGTCGACCACGCCGGCGAACCCCGCGAACCCGATCTCGGCATACCCGTCGATCCGCAGCCCGGTCCGCTGCTCGAGTGTTTCGACGAGCAGTTCGGGGCCGCCGATCGCGAAGGCTGCGTTGACCTTGTTCTCGCCCTGACCCGGAATGGTGAGGAAGGAGTCGCGGGGGACCGAGATGAGCGCGCGGGGACCGTCGCCGGAGGGGACGTGGACGAGCATGATCGAGTCGGTGCGCTGCCCCTCGGTGGCGCCGGTGCCGAGTCGGCGTCGCTCCTCGGGCGAGAGG
>JBHEPF010000016.1:0-54807 GCA_046260445.1 Dermatophilaceae bacterium
CACCGTGCTCGCGCGCTCGTAGGAACGCACCCCGGACCCGGCCAGGCTCTCCTCCGAGATGCGGGCGACCTCGGCCTCGAGGGAGGCGACCGTCATCGCGAAGCGGATCCGCTCGGTCAGGCCGCCGGGCGGCGGGTCGCCGGCGGACCAGAGCTCACGCAGCTCGGCGAGAATCCGCTCGTCGGTCTCGTCCAGCTCGGCGGCCGCAAGCCGGTCCAGGTCGTCTGCGTGTGTCATGAGAGCTCTCCGGTCTTGTAGGCGGGGTCGAGCACGAGGGCGGCCCGCAGAGCCGCCAGACAACGACCGCGCGTCGGGCCGATGCTGCCCACGGGCATGCCGAGGGCGGCTGCGATGGCGGCGTAGTCGGGCCGGTCGGCGAAGGCGATGACGCGGAGCAGGTAGCGGCAGCGCTCCGAGAGCGCCGTGACGTGGCGCCAGAGGACGGCGTGCTCCTCGGCGGCGATGACGGTCTCCGAGACGGCGGGGATCGACGGCTCCTCGGCGGCGGCGACCTGCTCGGTCGGGTCGGCGTGGCTGCCGACGCGTCGCCCGGCCCGACTCACCCGCCAGGCCTCCCGGCGGGTGGTCGTCATGAGCCATTTCACGACGGACTGCGGGTCCTGGATGCGGTCGGCGCTCTCGAGGAGCCGGAGCCAGGTCTGCTGCACGACGTCCTCGGCGGAATCGGGCGAGAGCCCCTGTCCCCGGGCGACGTGCCAGAGCAGCGGGGTGACGTCGTCGACGAGGTCGGCCATGAGGCTGGAGTCGCCGCCGACATGGGCCGCGAACGCCCGGGCCGCCCGCACCGTGAGGGGGGCGGTGTTGCCCTCCGCCGCGCTCATGGCCCCTCGTCCGCGCAGAGCTTCTCCACGAGCGAGCGCGAGAGCGAGCAGCGGTCCGTGACGCTGCTGGGCCGCTTGCCGCGCGCCAGGGCGGCCGCCAGCTCACCCGCGAGCTTCGGTGCCGAGAAGGAGGTGCCGCTCCAGAGCCCGAACCCGCCGCTGAAGTCGTCGAGGTCTGCAGTGCCGCGCCTCGGGTGGACCGGGCCGCTCGCGAGCTGGGATGCCTGCGTGGCGGCGTCGAACGTCGTCGGCATGGTGCTCACGACTCCGGCCCCGGCGCGGTAGGTCCGCACCCATGGCCCGGTGTTGGAGAAGTGCGAAACAACCTCCTGCGTACCGGGATTGGCCGATCCGACGCTGACGATCGGCGCACCGTCGGGCGCGGCCGCCGCGGCCGCCGGCCAGAACTCGACGTCGGAGCCGCCGTTGCCGGCGCCGGCCACGACCGTGACCCCGGAGGAGGAGAGCGCCGCGAGGGCCGCCATGAGGCCGGCCTCGTCGGAGACGGTGTCCGGGCTCTCGTGGTAGTAGCCCATCGAGAGGTTGACGACGTCGAGGGGCGGCTCGGAGCCCTGCCCGTCGAGGCTGAGGAGGTGGCGCGCGTGCAGGTCGGTGAGGGCGGCGATGAGATCCGCCTCGTCGCAGGCCCCGTCCCCGTGCATGACCGGCACGGACACGATGTGCGCCGAGGGGCAGGCCGCCCGGACGATGCCGGCGATGAACGTGCCGTGACCCGCCATCGGGTCGAGCAGCCAGTTGACCCGGTCGAGCGTCACGCCGCTGACCTCGGGGTCGTCCTCGGGAGGGACGCGCAACCCGATGGGAGCACCCGCGAACTGCGGGTCGCGTGTGACGTTCTGCTCGAACCAGGGGTGCTCTCCCAGACCGGTGTCGAGGATCGCGACGGTCGGTGCCCAACGGGCCGAGTCGTCCGTGGGCGGCCCGCCCGGCCACGCCACCGGCACCCGCCCGGCCGGAGCGCCGGGGCCGGAGCCGCCCACCCCGGAGACATACCCGACGCCCGATACGTAGCCGACCCCGGAGACATACCCGACGCCGGAGACATAGCCCACGCCCGACACGTAGCCGACGCCGGAGACATAGCCGGCCGCCATGAGGACGTGACAGAGCGAGAGCCGTGAGGCGACCCCGAGGCGGGCCGCGCGGGCACGCTGGAGGAGCACCCATGCATCGGGTGCGTCGGGTCCCTCGGAGCGGATCTCGACGACGCTCTGCGCACCGGCGCCGAGGCGCTCGGCGAGCTCGACCCGCCCGCCGATCGACCGGGCGGCGCCGAGTGCGGTCACCGTCAGCTCGACACCTGCGGACCCGGCCAGCGTGGCCAGCTCGTCGACCTCCACCGAGCGTTGGCCGGTCCAGCCGGAGAGGATGAGCCGGTCCGCGGCGTAGACCGTTGCGGCCACGTCGGTGCTGGGCTCGAGCGAGCGCAGCCGCCATCGCCGGGCCGCGGTCTCGGGGACGTGGAACGCGGGCGGGACCCGGGTCGCTCGGGCGCGTGACGCGTCGGTCGACGTGGCGTCGGCTGGCGTGGGCTCGGTCACGAGGCACCTCTCGCACGGTCGGGGGTCCGGGGCCTGGACCCGTTCACTGATGGTAGTGACACCTCGTGGTGGGGCGCGAGGGGTACGAGGCGGTCATGGGAGAGGAGCGAGCGGAGGTCGTCGTGATACATGCCGGCCTCCGGACGCCTGCGTTTTGGGGCTTGTCAGCCTTGGGTGCTAACGTTCTTCGTCGCGCGCCATTAGCTCAATTGGCAGAGCAGCTGACTCTTAATCAGCGGGTTCGGGGTTCGAGTCCCTGATGGCGCACCATGGCAGAGCCCCCGGTCAGACCGGGGGCTCTTCTCTGTCCGTGGGCCCTTGTCTGTCCGGGGGCTCTGGCGCGTCCAGGGGCACGATGACGAACGGCAGGAACGCCTGGGTGAGCGGGCCGATGAGGATGGCGTAGGCGACGGTCGCCACCCCGAGGATCCCACCCAGGAGCCAGCCCACCGCGACGACCGCGACCTCGATGGCGGTGCGCACGAGCCGGAGCGAGCCACCGGTGCGCCGAGCCAGGCCGGTCATCAGCCCGTCGCGGGGTCCCGGTCCGAGCTGGGCGCCGATGTACATCGCCGTCGCGAGGGCGTTGAGGACCAGGCCCGCGGCCATGAGGACCAGACGGGGGAGCAGCCCGGCAGGCTCGGTCAGCCAGGCCAGCACCGGGTCGACGACGAGACCGATGACGACGGCGTTGAGGATGGTCCCCAGACCGGGCGGCTGCCGCAGTGGGATCCAGAGCAGCAGCACCGCGAGCGAGGTGACGATGACGACCTGGCCGAAGCTGAGCGGGATGTGGAGGGCGAGGCCCTGGTGGAAGACGTCCCACGGCATGACACCGAAGGCGCCCCGGACGAGGAGCGCCATGGAGACGCCGTAGAGAACGAGGCCGAGGAGCAGCTGAGGGATGCGTCGGCCGAGCCGCCCTGCCCCGAGCTGGGCGAGGGGTCCGAGCGCGACGAGCTCGCGACGTGGGTCGGCGCTCACGGCTCGACGGCCGACGATCAGAGGTAGAGCCCGGTGTGCTGGTCGCTCGTCGGCGTCTGGGACACCGCGTGCAGGTCTCGCTCGCGGAGCAGCACGTAGGTCGAGGACTCGACCTCGACCTCGGCGCGGTCCTCGGGGTCGAAGAGGACGCGGTCCCCGCGCACGACGTTGCGGACGTTCGGGCCGGTGGCCACGACGATCGCCCAGGCGAGACGGCGGCCCATCGAGGCGGTCGCCGGGATGACGATGCCGGCACCCGAGCGACGCTCTCCGTCCTCCCCGTCGGTCGTGAGCAGGATGCGGTCCCCGAGCATCCGCACCGGGGGAGTGGGCAGGGTCACCGCCGGCCGTGCCGCCAGATCCCCCAGGCGATGAGCACGACGGACGTGAGCGCGAGACCGCCGACCACCTCGGGGCGGGGGTCGCCGTACTCATCCTGGGTCGCCGCGGCGAAGCGGGTCCGGGCGTCCTCGGTCGCCGCGGCGAAGCGCGCCCGGGCGGCCTGCTTCTGCCGGTCGACGATGACCTTGGGCTGGCTGCGATAGCTCAGCTCGCCCAGGGTGTCGGCGAGCCGGGCCCGCCGGGCCGTGATGTCGGCCTCGAGCTGCGCAATCGACGTCGGCTCACTCATGCCTCGGTGCTCCTTCTCGGTCTTCGACTTCTCTGGTGAACGGCTCTGACATCGAACCTAACGCACCCGCGTCCGCGATCGGGGTGCGCGGTGCCGCTCAGGCGGTGTCGAGGCCGAGGTCACGCATGATCTTCGCGACGTGACCGCTCGCCCTGACGTTGTACCAGGCATGGGTGACGACGCCCTCCTCGTCGAGGACGACGGTGCTGCGGATGACCCCCTCGACGATCTTGCCGTACAGCTTCTTCTCGCCGAAGGCCCCCCAGGCGCGCAGCATCTCCTTGTCCGGGTCGGAAAGCAGGGTGATCGTGAGACTCTCCTTCTCCCGGAAGCGGGCCAGCCTCTCCGGTGCGTCGGGGGAGACCCCGACCACCGCATACCCCTGCCCGGCGAGGGACTCGAGATTGTCGCTGAAGTCGCAGGCCTGGGTCGTGCAGCCGGGGGTGAGCGCGGCCGGGTAGACGTAGACGATCGCCTTGCGTCCGTGAAGGTCGGACAGCGTGACGGTCTCGCCGCGGTCGTCGGTGAGCGAGAAGTCCGGGGCCTGGTCGCCGGTGGTGAGGCGGGTCGTCATGGCGCTGGTCTCCTCGATTCGGCTATCGCAAATGATTTGCAATAAGGTGGTGTCGTCTGTCCCACCCTATGGGGTGCCCCCCGAGCAAGGAGAGCCATGCACGTGCCCGACGGGTTCCTCGACGGCCCGACGTCCCTGGCGACCGCGGGTGTCGCGGCAGTCGCCGTCGCCGCCGCCCTCCGGGGTGCTCGGCGCGAGCTCGACGACCGCTCGGCGCCGCTCGCCGGGCTCGTCGCCGTCTTCGTCTTCGCCGCCCAGATGATCAACTTCCCCGTCGGTGCGGGCACCTCCGGGCACCTCATGGGCGGGGTCCTCGCCGCCGTGCTCGTCGGGCCATGGACCGCGACACTCTCGCTCACCGTGGTCCTCATGGTCCAGGCGCTGGCCTTCGCCGACGGCGGGCTGACGGCCCTGGGGACGAACGTCACCCTCATCGCCGTGGTCGCCGTGTGGGTGGGGTATGCGGTGTTCCGCATCGTCCAGCGGCTCGCCCCCCACTCGCTGCGGCTGATCCCGGTGGCGGCCGCCATCGGTGCGCTCGTCAGCGTCCCCGTCGCGGCGCTGGTCTTCGCCGGACTGTGGGCCGTCGGCGGCGCGGCGCCGATCGACCTCGCCCTCCTCACCACGACGATGGTCACGTGGCACACCCTCATCGGCATCGGTGAGGCCGCCATCACCTTCCTCGCCGTGTCCGCGATCCTCGGGGCCCGGCCCGACATCGTGTATGCGGCCCGTCACCTCAGCACGCAGCGTCCGCTCGAGGTCCGCACCGCTGCGCAGAGCCCGTCATGAGCGCGAGCTCGCCGCAGTCGGTGCGGCCCGACCAGCGTCGCATCTCGACCCGGGCCCTCGTCCTCATCGGGCTCGGCGTGAGCCTGGTCCTCGCCGCCGTGCTGTCACTCTTCGCGTCGGCGTCACCGGACGGGCTCGAGCATGTGGCCGAGACGCTCGGCTTCGCCGACGCCGCGCAGGACTCCGCCGTCGCCGGCTCTCCCCTCGCGGACTACGGCACGGCGGGAGTGGCCAACGAGTGGCTCTCGACCGGTATCGCGGGGGTGGTGGGCCTCGCGCTCACCGGACTCATCGCCTTCGCCCTGATGCGGCTGCTCGCGCGTCCGCGCACCTCGAGCGAGGACTAGGCCCTGGGCGTCATGGGCGCGGCACACGGACACACGCTGCACTTCCACGGGCACTCGGTCCTGCACCGCACCCCGGTGCACGCCAAGCTGCTCGGGCTGCTCGGCTTCGTCTCGGTCGTCGTCCTCACGCCGGGGGAGTACCTCCTGGCGTTCGCCGCATACGCCCTCATCGTCGCGGGCCTGGTGGCCGCGAGCCAGGTTCCGGTCCGGTATGTGCTGCGCCGGCTCTGGCCCGTCCTGCCCTTCATCGGGGTGGCGCTCGTGCTGCCCTTCGTCGCCACCGGTGAGCGGGTCGACGTCGGTCCGGTCAGCCTCGCGGTCGAGGGTCTGCGCGGCGGGCTCACCCTGCTGCTCAAGGTGCTGCTGTCGGCCACCTCTGCGGTCCTCTTCGCCGCCACCACCGAGCCGCGCGAGCTCGTCCGCGGCCTCGACCAGCTGCGCCTGCCGCAACCGCTGGTCCAGATCCTCGGCTTCATGCTGCGCTACCTCGAGGTGGTGAGCGAGGAGGTGCGGCGGATGTCGGTCGCCCTGACGTCCAGGGGGTTCCGGGCTCGCTCGCCCCGGCACTGGCCGGTGCTGGCGCGGACACTGGGGGCGCTGTTCATCCGGTCCTTCGAGCGGGGCGAACGGGTGCACCTCGCGATGGTCTCCCGCGGCTACACCGGGCGGATGCCGATGCAGCACACGGTCGCCTCGGCGCGCGACTGGGTGGGGGTGGCCGCCGTCCCGGCACTCGCGGTCCTCGCGCTCGGCGTCGCCGTCCTGCTGCCGCTGGGGAGGATGCCGTGAGCGTGCCCGTCATCGAGCTTGACGGGGTGGCCTTCGCCTACCCCGACGGCCATCAGGCGCTCTTCGGGGTCGACCTGCACATCCACCCGGGGGAGCGGGTCGCGCTGCTCGGCCCGAACGGCGCCGGCAAGACCACCCTGGTCCTGCACCTCAACGGGATCCTGCGTCCGGGCGCCGGCACGGTCACCGTGTCCGGGGTGCCGGTGAACGACGAGACGGTCGCCGACGTGCGGCGCCGGGTCGGCATCGTCTTCCAGGACCCGGACGACCAGCTCTTCATGCCGTCGGTGCGCGACGATGTCGCGTTCGGGCCGGCCAACCTCGGCCTGCGGGGGGCCGAGCTCGACGCCCGGGTCGCCGCGGCGCTCGAGGTCGTCGGGATGACCGAGTTCGCCGACCGGCCGCCCCACCACCTGTCCTTCGGTCAGCGCCGCCGGGTCGCGATCGCCACCGTGCTGGCGATGGAGCCCGAGATCCTCGTCCTCGACGAGCCCTCGAGCAACCTCGACCCGACCTCGCGCCGAGAACTCGCCGAGATCGTCGAGTCGCTGCCCGTCACCGTCCTCATGGTCACCCACGACCTGCCCTACGCCGCGCAGCTGTGCGAGCGCTCGGTCGTCCTCCACGACGGCGTCATCGCCGTGGACGGACCGACCCTGCAGGTGCTCGGCGATGCCGAGACGATGGCCCGGCACCGGCTCGAGCTGCCCTACGGATTCGACCCCCGGAGCCTGACGTCACCGACTGCGGGATAGGGCTGGTCGCACGCTCACGCACAGCCTCGGGCGCAGGTGGGGTGGCAGGACGCGGTTGAGACGGGCGGGCGCAGTTGCGGTGGCCTGCCGGCGATATTGCCGCGGCCACCCACCCCAGGTCCGGCCGGACGGCATATGTGCGCCGCTCCCCCGTATCTGCGGCCGCTGCCGTTGTTCAGGCCGGCCAGACGCCTGAGGTGCCGCGGCGGTGCGAGCCGAGGAGGTGGGTGTCGACGATGCCGACGGCCTCCATGAGCGCGAACATCGTCGTCGGCCCGACGAAGCCGAACCCGTGCCGCTTGAGCGCCTTCGACAGCGCGACGGACTCCGCTGACTGCGTGGGGAGCTCGCTCATCGAGCGGGGTACGGGCGTCGACTCCGGCCGGAACGACCAGATCAGCCGGGCCAGCCCGCCGTCGGGATGCGCGCGCAACGCCACCGTCGCCGCCGCGTTGCTGATCGTCGCCTCGATCTTGGCCCGGTTGCGCACGATCCTTGCATCCGCGAGCAGCCGCTCCCGGTCCCGGTCGCCGAACTGGGCCACGACGTCGGGGTCGAAGCCGCCGAACGCCTCCCGGAACGCCTCGCGTTTGCGCAGGATCGTCGCCCAGGACAGCCCGGACTGGAACGCCTCGAGGGAGAGCCGCTCGAAGAGCCCCTGCTCGTCGCGCACCGGCATGCCCCACTCGGTGTCGTAGTACTCCCGCAGCAGCAGGTCGACGCTCGCCCAGGCCGGCCGTGCCAGGCCGTCGGCGCCGAGCACCAGAGCGTGGCCCGGGCCGACGTCAGCATCACTCACGTGCGCGAGGCGGGACTTGAACCCGCACACCCGAAGGCACCAGAACCTAAATCTGGCGCGTCTGCCATTTCCGCCACTCGCGCGCGGCCTAACTCTACGTCGTGAGCAGGTCCCGGATCGTCGGCTCCAGCGCCCGAAACGCCCGCCCGCGGTGGCTGATCGCGTTCTTCTCGGCGTCGGAGTACTCGGCGAGATGCCGGCGCGCACCGCCCGGCTGGTCGTCCGGGACGAAGATCGGGTCGTAGCCGAACCCGTTGCCGCCCTTGGGTTCTCGCGCCAGGGTGCCCCGCACCTCCCCGAGTGTGTATGCGGTGCGCCCGTCGGGCAGGGCCGTCACCGCCGCGCAGACGAAGGCCGCGCCGCGGTGCCCGTCCGGGACGTCGCCGACCTGCTCGAGAAGGAGCTCGAGGTTGGCGCGGTCCTTGTCCCGGCGCGCCGCGTCCGGGCCGGCGTGCGATCCGGACCAGCGGGCGGAGAAGACCCCGGGTGCCCCGCCGAGCACGTCGACGCTGAGCCCCGAGTCGTCGGCGAGGGTCGGCAGCCCGGTCGCGGCCGCGATGGCGGCGGCCTTGAGGGTTGCGTTGCCGACGAAGGTCACCTCCGTCTCGGCGACGTCCGGCAGCCCCTCGAAGTCAGCCGTCGAGACGATCTCCAGCCCGAGCTCGTCGACGAGCCCGCTGAGGATCTGGCGCAGCTCATGGACCTTGTGCTCGTTCGTCGTGGCGAGGACCAGTTTCATCACAGGATCAGCGGGTCCGCTGCCGCGCCTCGCCGGCGAGGGCCTCCTGCTGACGCAGGGTCAGCTCGGCGCAACCGTGGGTCGCGAGGTCGAGCAGCTCGTCGAGCAGGGCCCGGTCGAAGGCGGATGCCTCGGCCGTCCCCTGGATCTCGACGAAGCGACCGTCCCCGGTCATGACGACGTTCATGTCCGTCTCGGCGGTGCTGTCCTCGGGGTAGTCGAGGTCGAGGACGGCCCGACCCCCGACGATCCCGACGCTCACCGCGGCGATCGAGCCCGTCAGCGGCCGGGCCTTCTCGCCCAACAGGGACTGCGCCCTGGCGTCGGCGACGGCGTCGACGAGTGCCACATACGCTCCTGTGATGGCTGCGGTGCGGGTGCCACCGTCGGCTTGGAGGACGTCGCAGTCGAGGACGAGCGTGTTCTCGCCGAGCTCGCGGGTGTCGATGACGGCGCGCAGCGAGCGCCCGATGAGCCGGGAGATCTCGTGGGTGCGGCCACCGATCTTGCCCTTGCGGGACTCCCGGTCGCTGCGGGTGTTCGTCGAACGGGGGAGCATCTCGTACTCAGCCGTCACCCAGCCGGTGCCCTTGCCCTTGAGCCAGCGCGGCACCCCCGCGGTGAAGCTCGCCGCGCAGAGCACCCGGGTGCGTCCGAACTCCACGAGCACGCTGCCCTCGGCGTGGTCGAGCCAGTTGCGGGTGATCCGTACCTCCCGCAGGTCCTGAGGGTGGCGTCCGTCGTGGCGGGGCTCGCTGGAGGGCATGAGGTGGTGCTCCTGTCGGTCGGGGGTATGCGCCGGTCGCTCGGTTCAGTCGCCTCGGTTCGGTGCGCGTGCACGCTCCGAGCCGGCCGGTCTATGACGAGAGTACGTACCGGGCACCGGGGGAGGCCACCTCGACGTCCGGCCAGAGCTCGGCGGCCTCGGCGCGGCAGTCCTCCGGGTCGTTCCACGGGGGGATGTGGGTGAGGACGAGTCGGCCGATCCCGCCGGCGTCCAGAGCGGCCTGCGCCGCCCGGCGCGCGGTGAGGTGGATGCCGCGGATCGTGTCGCGGTCCTCGAGGAAGGCGGCGTCGGCGAGGACAAGGTCGGCGCCGGTCAGCAGGGGGCCGAGCGCGGGGCAGGTGTCGGTGTCGCCGGTGAAGGCGACGGTGCCGGCCGGGGACTCGAAGCGGTAGCCGTACGCCTCGATCGGGTGGTTGACCCGGACCGGGAGCACCCGCAGCGAGCCGACCTCGATCGGCTCCCCGTCGGTCACGACACGGTGGTCGAGCTGGAGCGCCATCTCGGGCTCCTCGCACCCCGAGTAGGCGAGCTGGAGCCGCCAGGCCAGGTCGCGCGGACCGTAGACGACCTGGGGGTGCTCAGGTGCCTGGCGCGGGTCGTACTTGCGCATGACGTAGAGCCCGCAGAGGTCCATGAAGTGGTCCGCGTGCAGGTGGGTGACCAGGAGGGCGTCGATGTCCGTCGGCGAGGTGTAGGCCTGGAGCCGGCCGAGGGAGCCGTTGCCCAGGTCGAGGACGGCGCGCGAGGTGACGCCGTCGACGGTCGACTCGATGAGATAGCAGGACGCGGGTCCGTGCGGGCCCGGGAAGGAGCCGGAGCACCCGACGACGGTGACGGTCAGCGTCGCGCTCATCTGCCAATGTCACCACGGTCGTCGTCGAAGTGACGATGCCCCGTGACGCTGATCACCTCGGGGCCGAGGAACCGGCGAGCCAGCCTCGTGAACTCGTCGGGGTCGCCGGTCGTCGTGAAGTGGTGCTGCGGCGCTGGGACCCCGGGGCCGGCGCCCCGCAGCAGGTCATGGTCGGCGAGTACGCGGTAGGCGTCCTTGGCCGTCTCGTCGGAGGACGAGACGAGCGAGACCGACTCGCCCATCACATACGAGATGACACCGGTGAGCAGCGGGTAGTGGGTGCAGCCGAGGACGACGGTGTCCACCTCGGCCTCTCGGAGCGGGTCGAGATAGGTATGCGCGACCTCCAGCAGCTCCGGACCGCCGGTGATCCCGGCCTCGACGAACTCGACGAAGCGGGGGCACGGCTGGCTGAGCACGGTGAGGTGCGGCGCGGCCGCGAAGGCGTCGAGGTAGGCGCCCGACTGGTGGGTGCCCAGGGTGGAGATGACCGCGACCCGGCCGTTGCGGGTCGCGGCGACGGCCCTGCGGACCGCCGGACGGATCACCTCGACGACCGGCACGTCGTAGCGCTCCCGGGCGTCGTGGAGCACCGCGGCGCTGGCCGTGTTGCACGCGATGACGAGCAGCTTCACCCCGTGGTCGACGAGCCGGTCGAGGCACTCGAGCGCGAACTCGCGGGTCTGCGCGATCGGTCGCGGACCGTAGGGTGCGCGGGCGGTGTCGCCGAGGTAGGCGACCGACTCGTGCGGGAGCTGGTCGAGCACTGCGCGGGCGACGGTCAGCCCGCCGAAGCCGGAGTCGAAGATCCCGATCGGGTCGCTGTGCACGGCCGGCTCAGTGCTCGGGATGGCGGCGCTGCCGTGCCAGCCAGGCGCCCGCACCGGCCAGAGCGGCGAGTGCGAGAGCGCCCAGGAGCAGGACCAGTGGGGAGAGCGTCGTGCCGCTCTCCTGCGGGTCGACGGCCTCTGCGGCCGCCACCTCGTCACCGCTCATCACGGTGGGCTGCTCCGGGGTGGTGGGCGCCTCGACCGTCGACCCGGCCGTGGTCGTGGAGGCGGCCGAGCCGGGCACGTCGGTGAGGGTGAAGCCGATCCGGCCGGAGATCGGGTGGCCGTCGGCGGAGACGACGCGGTAGGCCAGTGAGTACTCGCCCGAGGAGGTCGGCGTCAGCGCCTGGGTGAGGACCCCGCCCTCCACGGTCGCCTCATCGGTGGGGATCACACCGTCCGGGCCGGTGACGACCACCTGGACGAAGTCGGGGTTGATGTCCTCGTTGAAGGTGAGGACCACCTGGTCGGTGGTGGCGAGGGTGGCGCCGTCCGCCGGGTCGGAGCCGAGCAGCTGGGCGTGCGCGAAAGCGGCCGGCGCGATGAGTCCGGCGACCAGGAGCAGCGCGACGATGACGGTTGCGACCGTCCGGAGGCGAGGGTTCGACCTAGACATGGGGTGAGTGACGGGACTTGAACCCGCGGCCCTCTGGACCACAACCAGATGCTCTACCTGCTGAGCTACACCCACCATGCTTGTTCCACCGGGTCCCGTTGCGGCGAGCATCGGTGAAGTGGAGCGGCGACCATCGTACCCGGTACGCGGCGGTGCTCCGAACCGGCCGCAGGCTACCCAGCGTGCCGAGCGGCGATCGTGCGCAGTGTCGCCGAGTCGAGACCCGGCGGGGCCTGGAAGACGGCCTCGCGGTAGTAGCGCAGCTCGGCGATCGACTCGCGGATGTCCGCGAGCGCCCGGTGGCCTCCGGACTTGGCCGGAGCGGCGAAGTACGCCCGCGGGAACCAGCGCCGGGACAGCTCCTTGATGGAGGAGACGTCGACGATGCGGTAGTGCAGGTGTGCCTCCAGCACGGCCATGTCACGGGCGAGGAAGGTGCGGTCGGTCCCGACCGTGTTGCCGCCGAGGGGGGCCTTGCGGGGCTCAGGCACCCACTCGCGCACGTAGTCCATGACGGCCGTCTCCGCCTCACCCAGGTCCACGCCCTCGGCGAGCTCCTCGATGAGGCCCGAGGTCGTATGCATCTGGCGCACGAAGTCGTCCATCTGCGTCAGCGCCTCGTCCGGGGGCCGGATGACGAGGTCGACGCCGTCCCCGAGCTGGTTGAGCTCGAAGTCGGTGACCAGGGCTGCGACCTCGATGAGCGCGTCACGCTCGAGGTTGAGCCCGGTCATCTCGCAGTCGATCCACACGATCCGGTCGCCGAGCGAGCGGGTCGATCCCTCGGCCTTGGTGGCAGTCACGTCGGTCATGGAGGCCATGCTAGGTCGAAGCGAACGGATACGCTCACGGACATGACGGTCGTGCCCGCTTCGCCCCGGCACGTGTCGCCACGCAACCCGACGACCCGCCCGCGCCTGCGCGCCGTTGTCCTGCTCGGTCTCGCCGTGGTCGGCTTCGCGATCACCGGTCTGGCGCTCGCCGCATACTTCCAGT
The DNA here is from genome assembly GCA_046260445.1 of Dermatophilaceae bacterium. Taxonomy (GTDB): domain Bacteria; phylum Actinomycetota; class Actinomycetes; order Actinomycetales; family Dermatophilaceae; genus F2B08. Next base: position 12,897 of record JBHEPF010000016.1, read on the forward strand.
CCTCGCTCGGCCTGCAGGTGACGCTGCTCGCGATCCTCTTCGCCGCCCTGCCCTTGCTCATCGTCATCCCGACCTTCGTCTGGCTGGACCGCTTCGAGGCCGAGCCGACCCGGCTGCTCGTCTTCGCCTTCCTCTGGGGTGCGCTCGTCTCGGCGTTCGGCGCCGCGGTCCTCAACACCGGGGCGATCATCGCCTTCCAGACCGCGACCGACCCCGACGCCGCGCTCGCGACCACGGCCGTCATCGTCGCCCCGCTCGTCGAGGAGGCCCTCAAGGGTGCCCTCATCCTGCTCGTCTGGCTGCTGCACCGGCACGAGTTCGACGGCATCACCGACGGCATGGTCTACGCCGGGATCGTCGCGGCGGGCTTCGCCTTCACCGAGAACATCCAGTACCTCGGCCAGGCGTACGCCGAGGGCGGTGGGGCCATGCTCGCCGGCACGTTCGTCCTGCGCGGGATCATGAGCCCGTTCGCGCACCCGATGTTCACGATCTTCATGGGGATCGGGATCGGGATCGCGGCGACGACCTCGCGCCGGTGGCTCAAGGTCGCCGCTGTGCTCGTCGGCTACCTCCTCGCAGCGCTCGCACACAGTCTCTGGAACCTCGCAGCCGTCGCCGGCGGCACGGGGATGCTCGTTGTCTACTTCCTCATCGAGGTGCCGATCTTCTTCGGGTTCCTCGCCCTCATCCTGTGGGCCCGCAGGCGCGAGGGTCGCCTCATCGCGGACCACCTCAGCCCGTATGCGGACGCCGGCTGGCTCTCGCACGGCGAGGTCGGGATGCTCTCGTCGATGCCGCGCCGGCGCGAGGCACGGATGTGGGCGCGGGCCAACACCGGCACCCAGGGGCTGGCCTCCATGCGGGCGTTCCAGGACACCGCCTCCGAGCTCGCGCTGCTCCGCAAGCGGATGCACCACTCGACGGCCGACGCTCACGCGCTCGAGCACGAGCGCATCCTGCTCGAGGCGCTCGTCGCCCAGCGACGGGTGTTCCTGGGGGAGTGGGCGAGCTAGCCAGTGGGGGTGGCGGGAGCCGATCCCGGGGCCCCGTCCTTGCCGTCCTGCAGGACTGGCCGCAACGCCCTGATGGCCTCGTCCAGCTCGTACTGGGACTGCTGAAGCGCCGCGACCGTGCGGGTGCCGCCGAAGTCCACGAGCGTGTCGGCCTGGTCGAGCGTTCGGCGCAGTGCCTGGACCGCGGCGGACAGTGCCTCGACCTGGGCCCCCTTGGAGGGGTCCGGCGCCTGCTCGATGAGGTCCCACAGTCGTTGCTCGAGTGTGAGGACGCGGGGTCGCCCGATCGCCTAGATCCCTGATCGGCCGTCCGGACCCTGCGCCAGCAGGCAGGGGACGATCGTGTCGCGCAGCCACGTCGCCTCCCGGACCGGCTCCTCGACGGCGTTGGCCCAGGCCGCGCGTTCGCGTCGACGGCGCAGGAGTACCGCGGTGGCGGCGACGGTCGCCGCCACGAGCAGCAGGATGAGCAGCCACAGCCAGCCGGACCCACTGTCCTCCGCCTCTTCTTCCTCCACCTCTTCTTCCTCCACCTCAGGGTCCTCGGTCTCGGCGGCCGGGGGAGCAGCGGTGGGGACGGGTAGAGCTCCCTGCCTCACGGAAGAGGCAGCTCTTCCGGGAGGCTCTGTCCCGGATGAGGAGACACGTCAGTCGGTGTTGATGGGGTCGTGCGCAACGCCGTCACCGGGTTCCAGCCGCTTCATGGCGTCGAGAAGTCGTCGGGCATTGGCGGGAGAGCGCAGCAGATAGGCGGTCTCGCTCAGTCGCTGTCTGCTCAGCTTCACGATCCGCCGAGGTTTGCGGCCGTCTCTCGTATTGGGTGAGACACTGAGGTGAACGTGCAGGTCAGGGCCGTGCCGTTCGCAGATCCCGTCCGGTCGTTTGACTCCGATGCCTCCCTCGCAGGGCTACCGTGGGAACGGATCACCGCTCTGGGGAGGCTGACGGGGGCAGCGTTGGAGCGCACGAAGCCGTGGCGAGCACACGTCACGAAGGACCCAGCACGTCCGCCACGAGGGCCCTGGCCCAAGCCTGATCGACCGTCGATATGCACGGGTGCTTCATCGTCCGCGCTGCGGCCAGTCGTTGCGACAACGGCACGTGATCAAGCCTGACGCCATCAGCACAGAAGGAGCCTCTATGACCAACCCGCGCACAGAGTGTTTCTCGCCGCCTTCAGCAGCATTGAGCATTTCCTGACAGCAGCCGTCCATGGAGGCCGCCAGGTCGGCAACCCTGGCTTCAACCACACTTTGGATCAGTTCACCGACAAGCACCGACACAGTCTCAGGCGCGACCAGGTCGAGACGTTGAAGGCGCTCGCGGACATCCGGGGCTTCCTCTCCCACAGCCTGCACTTCGGAGGGCGGTTATCCGTCGACCCGACACGAACGACAGTGGCCGTGATCGAGCAGATCCGCGACCACCTGATCAGCCCTCCCACAGCGTTACGGATCCTGGGCGGTCAGAAGCCGACCACGATCGAGCCTCCCAGAACGTTGCGCGCCGCCTTGCAGCTGATGCACCGCCATGACTTTTCCCAGCTGCCGGTCTATGACGACACCGCCTTTGTCGGTCTCCTGACCAACAACGCCGTCGCGCGCTGGGTGGCCGACCAGATGCACCAGCACGATCGCCTCGCCGAGGATGCCCCGGTCTCGGAGGTATTGCCGTTCGCAGAGGACAGCGACCGCGTCGAGCACGTCGGCCGCGACATCACCGCCGCGCAGGCCGTCGCGACCTTCGCCGAGTCGGCGAGCACGGGCACGCCACTGACCGCACTGATCGTCACCCACGCCGGCAAGCCGACCGAGACACCCATCTCGATCATCGTCTCCGCCGACCTTCCACGGCTCGCACACAGCTGAGCCCAGCTACGAACCCGACAGCCACGCCGCGACGGGCGCACTCACCACCGCCACCGTGTCGGCAGGCGCGCCTAGGGCGCCCTGGTGACGCCAACCGGGGCCCGGCATCGGCGCGAGTGCACTGAGCGCCGAGCCGCTGAACACGACACCCCCGACCCGCTCGGCGGGCGGCGTCGGCGTGACCTCAGGCGGGCGAGCTCGGTACGCGGCCACCGAGCGATCGCCAGTGCTCGGCCAGCTCGCGGATCGGCGGCATAGCCAGCAGATCCTGCCGCCACTGATCGCGCTCCTGCGCGGACTTCTCCATGCTCTCGTCCAGCTCCCGGTCCACATCGGGTACCAACGCCTTCCATCCCGGCATGAGCTCTTCCAAGACGTCGTCGTTAGCGGCTACCTTGGCTTGCTGTGCCTTGAACTCGGCGCAGTTTCGGCGTATCTCGTCCCCACCCTCGAGGTCACCGAGATCGACGAGGTCGACGAGCAACCCTTGACGGCAGGCGGCACCGTGCGAGAGCGCCACGCGCAGTACGTCATCATCCATCGCACGGGTGGCGGCTACCCATGCCAGGCGCTCGACCGGCAGGGTGGGGTCCTCTCGCAGCCTCTCCAGCAGAATGCGTGAGCGGATCTCGGCGGCCTGCATGGGTCGCAATGGCTGCAAGTAGTAGTACATCTCTTCGACGGTACAGCCAGGCGCCACATACAGCGAACGGGCGCTGCTCGATCCCCACTCTCGTGAGCCAGGAGGTAGATCTGGGGTGTTCGTGCAGGTCAGGGCTGTGACACCCGATCCGGCAGCTGCGCCAGGCGCAGTCGTCCGGCCGACCTTGACGTGGGCCACCTGACCCGGCTGGAGCAGGCCGCCGCTCCCCTCGATCAGGCGGGTGTCGAGGCGAGCATGCGGGGTCCGGTCGTCGACCGCTGGCGCGAGCGCCCCGTGCGGTGGGCGAGGTCGTCGGCTTTCTCGGTGCCCTCGTGCTCGTGACGCTGCTTCTCCGCTCCGTCGTCGTCTCCATCTGTGGCCTGTACATCACGGCCATCACGATCATCGGCCGGATGGGGCTGGCTGCCGCCGGCCCTCTTGCCCCAAGACCCGGCCACCTCCGAACGCAGTCGGGCCCGCCAGGTGGCGGAGGCCGTGGCCCGGCACCCAAGGCTGGTCGCCATCGCCGGGACCGTCGCCTTGCTTGCCCTGGCCTCCCCGGCCCTCGGGCTCACCCTCGGTCAACCCGACGACGGCAACCGGTCGGTCGGCCACACCACGCGCACGGCATCCGACCGGTTGACCGAGGGGTTCGGCCCGGGGTTCAACGTGATCACCGTCATCCCCACCACCTCACCGCAGTCGACGGAGACCAGCGACCTCGCCACGAAGGTGGGCGGCAGCCTCTGGCTTCTCATCGCCGTTGTGGTCGGCACCGCGGTGCTGCTGCCCTGGTCAGCGCCGCCATGAACCTGCTGTCGATCGCCGCCGCCTACGGTTTGGTCACCCTCGCATTCCAGACCGAGCTCAGCACCAGCCTGCTCGGCATCCAGGAGCAGCCGGTCGTGTCGTTCAGCCCCGGTCCTGCTCGAACTGCTAGGCGAGCGCGCCTGGTGGATGCTGCCCTGGCTCACCCGTCGCATTCGCCGCGGTTTGGCCATAGCCCATCGACGTGATGCCTTGACGGGCCACGTGGCTCGAACAAGGCACGACATCGCCGGCTGAGAGCGCGCATCCAGGGCTCGAGAGGAGTCGGGCAAGGTAGGCGCCGATCAGCGGTAACCGGCCAAGGAGGCAAGCGGACCTGCCGCGATCCGCCCTCCGCCAAGTCCGAAGACTCGCGTCACTTCGGATTAACACCACGCGGACGGGGTGCCAGCTGCGGGTCACTGGTGACGCGCGCGTGTCGCGCAGTGTCACTCGTTCTGTTGGTACCAGGGAGGCGACTCAGGCAGCGGTGCTCGGCCACGTTGCGCATGGGAGCGGGTGCGACAGCGGGCTCGGCCGGCACCTATTGGCGCGGCTCCCGTTCCCCTTCGAACTCGCCGGGTACGGCGACTCCGTTTTCGTAGGCGAAGATCACCGCCTGCACTCGGTCCCGTAGCCCTAGCTTGGCCAGGAAGTTGCTCACGTGCGTCTTCGTGGTTGCCTCTGAGACGAACAGTCGTGCAGCGATGTCCGCGTTCGAGAGCCCTCGGGCGATGAGGCCGAGTACCTCGAGCTCGCGTGGTGTGAGTCTGGCTAGCCTGGGGTCGGGTGGTCGCGCACGTCCCGCTCCCATGTTGACGAAGGCGTCGATGACCTGCCTGGTCACCGCGGGTGTTAGCAGCGAGTCGCCGCCGGCGACGACCCTGATGGCGGCGGCCAGTTCTTCCGCAGGGGCGTCTTTGAGCAGGAAGCCGGAGGCTCCCGCGCGAAGTGCGTCGAAGACGTACTCGTCCAGGGCGAAGGTGGTCAGCACCAGTACCCGGGTGGGCGTGCCGGCTGCCACGATGGCGCGGGTGGCGGCGAGGCCGTCCAGGACCGGCATGCGGATGTCCATGAGTGTGACGTCGGGACGCAGGGAGCCGACGATGTCGATGGCCTCTTGCCCGTTGGCCGCTTCGCCGACCACTTCCAGGTCCGGCTCGGCGTTGAGCAGTGATCGGAATCCGGCGCGCACCATGGCCTGGTCATCGACCACCACCACCCGTGTCGCGGGTGCGGTCCCGTCCTCGTGCAGGCCGTGACGATGCGGACTCATCCGGTTTCCCCCAGAGGCAGTCTGGCCACGAGGCTGGTGCCGCGGTCTTTGCCGGGCAGGACCTCGAGCGTCCCTTTGTACAGGGCGACGCGCTCGCGGACCCCGACCAGCCCATGACCGTCCGAGGCGACCGTCGCCGGGTCGAACCCGCGGCCGTCGTCTTGCACTGTGATGTCCAGGCGGTCTGGTTCGTAGCTCAGCAGCACCGTCGCTCGGTGCGCGCCGGAGTGGCGTACCGCGTTGGTGAGGCCTTCCTGGACGATGCGGTAGGCGGCCAGGTCCAGGCCCCCCGGCAAACTGCACGGCCTTCCCTCGACCCCGACCTCGACGTCGAGACCGGCCGCGCGGACCTGCTCACAGAGCGCTCCCAGGTCGTCCAGCCCTGGTTGGGGAGTGAGGGGTGCAGCCTCTCCGGCACTGCGCAGGATCCCGAAGAGCCGCCGCATCTCCGCCAGCGCCTCCCGGGCCGTGGTCTCCACGTCGGCGAGGTCGGCTGCCTGGTCGACCTGCTCGGGTTCGAGCTGGCGTCGCACCGCCTGTGTCTGGATCGCGATGACGCTCAGGGAGTGCGAGACGATGTCGTGCAGCTCGCGGGCAATCCGGGTTCGCTCCGCGGCCGCTGCTGCGGCGAGCTGCTCCTCCCGCTCACCCTCGAGCCGCTGCGCGCGGGCCTCTGCCTGCGACGTGCGCAGCGTCCGCTGCCGCATCGCCACACCCACGCTCCAGGGACCCACCAGGAACACCAACGCCGCGGCCAGGTCGCTCGGCTCGAGTCCCTCCAGTGCTAGTGCACCCACAAACGGGACGACGAGGACGGCCAGTCCCAGGTAGCTCAACCATCGCTCGTTCTCCGCGCCGTTGGTGTAGGCCACCAGGACCAGAGCCAGCAGGGTCGAGAACTGGTCCTCCGGGTTGACCACCAGGTTGGCTACCATCACCAGCGCAGCCACGGGCACCGGCAGCACCCTGCGCCACGCCAGGCCTGCCATGGCCACCCCCGCGACCGTCACATGCAGCACCGGGGACCGCACCGCCGAGCTCACCAGCGCCTCCACCACCACCATCAGGACGAAGGCGCCGGCGATCACCACGTCGACCAGCGGCGGACGGGGCGGGCGCATGAGGCAACGGTAGGCCCAGTCGCCTCGCGCGAACATCCATCGTCCGACGGAGAGCAATCTCCCTCCTGCGGACGATTCCGGAGGAGAGTCCTGCCCGGTCAGGCTGGATGCGCGTCCACCACCAACGAAGAAGGTGCGCACGTCCACCCGGAAAGGAACCTCAGATGTCGCTCCAACAAACCCGTAGCCCCCAGCAAGACGAAGGCCGGCACTCAACCGCCGGCGCATTCGGTGAGGTGCTCGCCCACCACGCCGGCGCCACCCTCCTGATCGGCGGCCTGCTGTGGGTGGCCGCCTACATCGTGGAGATCCTCATCGGCGTATTCCTGGGTGAGGCGACCTACGCCGCAGCCGATCCCAGCTCCTCATGGCTGGTCTGGCTCTGGCCAGCCACCTTCATGGGCGCCATCTTCTTCCTGGCTACCGGCCTGCTCGGCGTGGCTGCCCAGATCGGACGACGAGGGCGCGTCCTCGCCGTCCTCGGCGCCGTCCTGGCCTTGGTTGCACTCGGGGCCTCGCTGGTCAACCTCGTCCGGCTCACCGGTGTCGCTGGCGAGCCCACCGCCTCCGACAGCTTGGGTTTCCTTGGCGTCATCGGGGTCATGGGCGGCTCGGTACTATTGGGATCCGGCGCGCTGCGCGGCAAGGTCCTGCGTCGTCGAGCCGCACTGACGCTGGCGCTGCTCCCGCTAGCCTTCGTCCCGGCAATCCTCGCGACCATCCCTCTAGAGACCATCGCCCCGGACTACGTGGTCGCAGACCTCCCCTTCCCGTTCGTCGGCCTCGCACTTGCCACAGTCGGCATCACCCTGCACAGAGACAGGGCCTAACCACGCGACAGCACACGGCCCAACCGCGGTCTCCGCTGAAGGACACGGCTGCTCGCCATCAGATGGCCAGACCGCGCACCTTGACGTGCGCGCGATGGCCGGGCGGCATGACGCAGGTGGGCGTCAGGAGCATGGTCCTGGGTTGACTCGCTTGGGGGCGCTGCGTGGGGTAGCCAATGGACCTGTCTTGTTGGCCACACAACGGCGCTGACCGTGTGCCGCGGGTGTAAGGCGGGAGTAGAGGCCCTCGCCCAGCGCACACCGAGGAGGCGCGATGAGGACGGGAAGGGGGAGGTCTTCGGTTCGCGCGGCGTCCGGGTTCCGGATCTTGCTGTCGCTCTGGCTCGCGGTTGCTCTTGTGGCGTGCAGCCCGGGCCCGCCCGAACTCTCCGTCCCGTCGGCGGGGGCCGGGTGGGCGGTGCAGGCGGAGCGGTGGGTCGATGGGTGGCATGCCGCCGGGAGGGAGGGCCAGTGGAATCGGCTCTCGTTCATGGCCAAGGACGTCGTCTTGGAGGATCGAGTGGGCGGGCGAGAGGTCCGGGGGCGCAGCGACGTCATCCAGGTCGGCGTCGAGTCCCTGGGGCGGGTCGACTCCTCCCAGCCGCTGTTGACGTTCCTGTCGGCGGAGGCGGTCATGGAGCAGAGTCTGCGGGTCTGTTCCGGACCCGTGGACTGGCTCGACCGGCTGGAGATGGATGGGTCGACGGTCACGCGGATCGTCAATGGTGTCTCGCTGGCCACCGGAGGCGACCTTGCCATCACTACTTCCGATGTCGATGCGGTCGATGACCTCGCCGACCGCTACCTCCGATTCTGGAACGGAAAGGACCCTGTCGCCGGACGGATGCTCTACGCGTCGGGGGCCAAGATCGAGGACTCCCTCCTCGGCCGGTCGCTTCAGGGCTCGGATGAGATCACCGAGTCGGTGGGCTCGCAGGCTTGGCCTGACCTGCCCCCGGCAACCATCGTCAGCCTCGACGGTCGGGCGGACACCGTCCTGGTGCCGCTCCTGTCCCCTCCCCGTGGCCGGGCGATCTACATCTCTCCCTCGGGAGCGGAGCACTCCGGGCCCGTGGAGGTCAGGGTCGTCCTGGAGGCTGATGACGGCTTCGGCTGTCCTGGCGCGCTGGTGGCGGAGCTCGGTTGGGACGGCGAGCGCATTCTCTGGGAGCGGCGTTACCACGAGATCGTGTCCACGCGCCGGTGTCTGGACCCCGCTGGGCTGAGTGCGGGGTGGTGGGAGGGCATCACCGTGCCCGATCCGGTCAGGATCGAGGAGAGCGAACCGATGGTGTGGTCCGAGCGCGATGTCACGGTGCGGATCTTCAACGGAAGCCCGGCCGCGAAGAGGTTCATCCGGTGGGGGCTGGAGCGCTTCGATGCCGCCGACCTGCCCCTGCCCCAGATCGACTCGGTCACCTTCCTGTCCTGCGAGTCGAGATGTCGTGGCTACCACGGCCTCTTCGAGGGCACCAACGGCGAGGTGGCCATCACCCTGTGCTGCGCCGCCGAGACGGTCTGTGTCGACGAGGTGTGCTCGACGTGGTTCCAGGCATCGCGGCACACCCTGCTGCACGAGTTGGCGCATGCCTGGATGGAGGAGCACCTGACCGAGGAGGAGAAGCAGGAGTTCCTCACCCTCGAGGGCCTGGACCAGTGGTGCGACTTCACCGATCCATGGCCGGACCGAGGCGTGGAACGCGCCGCCGAGGCCATCGCCTTCGCACTGTCCGGCACCCCGGCCAGTGCCTGCGCACCCGACGGCCCAGGTCCACAGTACGAGGACCGATTCCGCCTCATCACCGGCCGCGAGCCCCTGGTCTCCTGCTCGCAGATCGCCGTTGAGCCAACGGCGCAAGATCCGACCACCGTTCTCCGACTCGTGGGTGTTGCCGCCTGCGCGCAGAACATCAACCTGCTAGCCGGCCGGTGACTGAGCCGCCACGGGCACGACATGGCGCTCTTCGAAGCAGCCGGTTCTCCCTGCTCGACCGTCTCCCAAGGCCACTCTCCGCACCCGGGCTGCACCTACCGACGAATCCGGCGATACCACTACATCAAGCGGGTGAGCACCCATGCTGTCGCTCGAATGCCGTCGCACATCACGCGCCCTGGCGCGGTCCCGCGCCCGGCGACCCGATGGAAGGAGCAAACGCGACGATCAAGCAGTTGCACACACGCAGCGTGCCCACCGACGCCCCGGTGGCAACGGTCTTCGACTACGTCAAGGACCCGCACCATTTCCTGGCGGCGTTCCCAGAGGAGTTCCGGCGCCATGGCCTTGGCCGAGGTGAACATCACCCAGGAGGGGGTCGGGGTGACGCGATCCGCGTATGTCGCTGACTGGTGATGGCGATGGGGATTCGGCTTTGGTACCCTGCTGCCGGGCCAGGTCCCCCCCAGGTCCTCTCGCAGCTGCTTGCCTACTCGCTGAGGGCTAGGCTGGTCGCTCACGGTCGCAGAGCGCGGATGGCGTCAGTGCCGCGGATGACATCTCCGGCCGCGTGGGCTTCGTGACAATTGTGGCGCTTTTGCCGAGGCTGCGCAGAGGACGATGGGGACGCCGGCGGGGTCCTCGGGTGCTGCTACACCGCGGGGCCGGCTCTTCGGGGGCCCTGTCGCACACCTATGGCACGCGCAAAGGCCGCTGACTGCGTTTGTGCAGTTCAGCGGCCGTTTAGTGCTGCGCCCCCGGCAGGACTCGAACCTGCGACCTAGGGATTAGAAGGCCCTTGCTCTATCCAGCTGAGCTACGGGGGCAATGACGCGTCAGCCAGTGTAGGAGACTGGGCCGATCGGGACCTCGGCGAGGACCGCATACCGCGGCGTGCCGTGACCGAGGTGGGACTCGACGACCGCGACATGGGTGGGCGTCCAGGGCAGCCCGGCGTAGGTGTCGAGAACTCGCACCCAGCGGGTGGCCTCGAAGGGACGCCGTGAGCGCGCCAGGGTGAGGTGAGGCACGAAGGCGCGACCGTCGGGGGAGCAGCCGCTGACCGCGGCGGCGGAGCGAGTGCGTTCGCTCAGCCGCCCGAGAGCGCCGGTGGCGTCGGGGACGGCCGCATACAGCACTCTCGCCCGCTCGACCACGGGGAAGGCGCCGCCTCCGCGGATCCGGAGCGGTGGAGCCGTGAGGTTCAGCGATCCTTCGGCGAGACGCTCGACGAAGCCATCGACCGAGTCAGGGCGGGCGCTCGCCATGAAGGCCAGGGTGAGGTGCCAGGCGACCGGCCGGGACCAGCCCAGATCACCTCCCGCGGGGTCGTCACGGCGAGGGGAGAGGAAGTCCTCGAGGTCCTCGAGGACGTGGTCGGGGGGCAGAAGAGCTGCAAAGACACGCATACGACCTCCTAGTGTGCCTGCCGAGAGGGCTGCTCGTCACCTACATTCGTCACATGTCATCCGGGGAGGCAGAGAGGCTGTTGCAGCGCACGCCGATGCGTCTGCGCGGCCCCATCACGATCATGCTCGTCGCCATCGTCGTCATCGGTGCGCTCGTGCCCTGGCTCGGTATCGCGCAGGCCTGGCTGCTCACCGGAAACCCCGAGTTCCGCGGGGTGCCGGGTCAGGGAATGTCGCGCTGGCTCTTCCTCGCCGAAGTGCTTCAGTACTGGCCCCTGCAGGCCGGTGCCGGGAGCACGGTGGTGGCCATGGCGGCAGCGCTGTCACTGGTGGCGATCTGCGGATCGTGGGCCGTTCGTGCCGCGACTCTCGGACGGCGGCGTGTCGCCTTCCTGGTGGTTGTGGTGGCCATCGCCTTTGCTGTGCTGGCGCTGCTCTCGCGACTCATCTTGGTGCTGTATCCGATGACGTTGACGTGGGACGAGCTCCCCGGCCTCTCCCTCGCAGAACGCGACGGACTGACGATTGCGCAGAGCCTGCTTGGTCTGAGCGCCGAGATGCTGGCCTGGACCGTGGTGCTGATGGTCGGGGCGACCTGCTGGCCGCGGGGCGACATGGCACTCGCCGATGACGGGCATGTGGCAGCCGGCGAGGTGGGTGGGGAGGACGTGGCAGACCGGAACATGGGCGAGCGGAATGCGCCGGCTGAGGTGTCGCCGGTCGAGGAACAGAAGGCTCTGGGCGGCCCCGACCAGGGTCCCCGGGAGCCGGTCGATCCCGCCCGGCTGCGGCGCGATGGATCCTCTGACAGCGGATTCGACGAATTCCATTTCCGCAGGTAGCCGGCTGTGCTGAGGATCGTGAACTGCTGGGTAGGGTTGACAGCGTGAGCTCCGTGGATGAGTCCGTCACCCTGCGGGGTGCCGTCGGCGCGCTCCGGGACGCCATCGACGCCACCGAGCTGCCCCTGGACCTGCCCGAGACCGCCGACGGACAGGCCGAGCGCGAGGCCCTCCTGCTCCAGCTCGACGACTACGTCCTGCCCCGCCTGGACTCCCTCGACGCGCCGCTCCTCGCGGTCGTCGGAGGATCCACCGGCGCCGGCAAGTCCACGCTGGTCAACTCCGTCGTCGGAGCCGAGGTCAGCCGCACCGGGGTGCTGCGCCCCACGACGACGATCCCGGTCCTCATCCACCACCCTGACGACTCGCGGTGGTTTACGACGAGCCGGGTGCTCCCGCGGCTCAGCCGGGTCACGGGTCGGCCGGGGGACGAGGACCAGCCGGGGACGGTGCGGCTCGTCGAGTCCTCGGCGCTGCCCTCCGGCCTCGCCCTCCTCGACGCCCCGGACATCGACTCGGTCGTCAAGGCCAACCGGAGTCTCTCCGGGCAGCTGCTCCAGGCCGCGGACATGTGGCTCTTCGTCACCACCGCCGCGCGGTATGCCGATGCCGTCCCGTGGGACCTGCTGCGCTCGGCCTCCGACCGGGGCACCGCCGTCGCCATCGTCCTGGACCGGGTGGCGCCGAAGGACATGGAGGAGATCCGTCCGCACCTGGTCGAGATGCTCCGGGGGCAGGGCATGGGCACCTCCCCGGTGTTCACCGTGCCCGAGACCGACCTCACGCCCGAGGGCCTCCTGCCGCCGGACGCTCTGGGGCGTCTGGGGCACTGGCTCCAGGCCCTCGCGTCGGACCAGCGGGCCCGCAACATCATCATCGCCCAGACCCTGCGCGGCGCCCTCACCTCGCTGAGCCCGCGCGTCGACCTCATCGTCGACGCCGCACGGCTCCAGCACGAGACGACCCGCTCGCTCGCCCTCGTCGTCGACTCGTCCTATGACAAGGCTCGCGACAACGTCGAGGCCGGGATGACCGACGGCTCCCTCCTTCGCGGCGAGGTGCTCGCCCGGTGGCAGGAGTTCATCGGCACAGGGGAGTTCTTCCGCCAGGTCGAGTCGACCCTCTCCCGCTGGCGGGACAAGGTCTCGGCCGCCCTGCGCGGCAACCCCATGCCCGCCGAGAGCGTCGACGAGGCACTGCAGAGCGGCGTGGCCGACCTCATCCGGTCCCAGTCCGACGCAGCCGCAGCGGAGATCGCGCGCACCTGGCGCGGGATGCCGGGCGGCGACTCCGTCCTGGGCCGTGCCCCCAGCCTCGGCGCCTCGGACGGGACCGTGCCTCCGCGCATCGAACGGCTCGTTCGCGAGTGGCAGGGCGACATCCTCGACATGGTGCGCAAGGAGGGCAAGGACCGCCGGACCAACGCGCGCATCGCCGCCGTCGGGATCAACGGCATCGCGCTCTTCCTCATGCTCGTCTCGTTCGCGCACACCGCAGGCCTGACGGGGGCCGAGGTCGGGATCGCCGGTGGCGCCTCCCTGCTCGCCCAACGCGTCCTCGAGGCCATCTTCGGCGACCAGGCGGTGCGCGACATGGCCAAGAAGGCGCGGCTCCTGCTGCTGGACCGGGTCGACTCCCTCTTCGACGACGAGCGGGCTCGCTACCACGCCGGCCTCGGGCCGTTCCTTGTCGGCAGCGGGGCGGCACGTCGTCTCGCTGCAGCCGCAACCGAGGTCGAGGCGGCCCAGTCCCGCGACACGGAGGAGACCGGCCGATGAGCCCGCTGCGCCCCGGCAAGGCCAAGGTCACCGGAGTCACGGCCGAGGAGCTCGTGTCCCGGTCGACCGCTCTGGCCGACGGGCTCGAGGCCGGTGGTGCCCAGCTCGACGAGAGTGTCGTCGCCGCCGCACGCGCCGTGACGACGAAGGTCGACGAGCGGCTCGGCATCACCGGCGGTCATACCGTCGTCGCGCTCGCCGGCGCGACCGGGAGCGGCAAGTCCAGTCTCTTCAACGCGCTCGTCGGGTCGGACGTCGCCACCGTCGGGGCCCGCCGGCCGACGACGAGCACCCCGACCGCGGGGATCTGGGGGCAGGACCCCGTCGGGCAGCTCCTCACCTGGCTCGGCGTGGGGTCGCGACACTTCGTCACCGCCCACTCGCCGGCGGCGATGACGAGCGCGGGCAGCATGGAGGGCCTGGTCCTGCTCGACCTGCCCGACTTCGACTCCCGCGAGGCCGCCAACCGGGCCGAGGCCGAGCGGGTGCTCGCCCTCGCCGATGTCTTCGTCTGGGTCACCGATCCGCAGAAGTATGCGGATGCCCGCCTCCACGACGACTACGTCAAGGCCCTCGCGGCTCACGAAGCGGTCATGATCGTCGTGCTCAACCAGGCCGACCGCCTCAGCGAGGAGGACCGCAAGCGTATGCTCGCGGACCTCTCCCGGCTGCTCAAGATCGATGGCGTCCCCCACGCCCAGGTCCTCGCGGCCTCGGCCCTGACCGGGCTCGGCATCGACGAGCTTCGCCAGCGTCTCGCCAACGTCGTCGCCGGTGCGGCCGCAGCGCGCACCCGACTGACGGGTGACGTGCGTACCGCCGCCGCATCGGTGCGCTCGGGTGTCGCGGACAGCGAGCCCGACCTGTCGAGCCGCGCGACCCCGACTCTCGTCGACGCGCTCGCTCGGGCCGCGGGCGTGCCGACCGTGATCACCGCCGTGGACCGCGACTACCGGAACCAGGCCGTCGGTGCGACCGGGTGGCCCTTCACCCGCTGGATGCGATCGCTGCGTGCCAGCCCGCTGCGTCGCCTGCGCCTTGACCAGGGCCCGGACGACAGCTCGAGCGTCATCACCGAGCACGACGTCAGGGCCGTCCTCGGTCGGTCCTCCCTCCCGCCGCCGACCCCGGCGGCCCGGGCGGGCGTAGAGATGGCGACCCGGTCCGTCGGCGACCAGGGCAGCGCTGGACTGCCGGCGCGGTGGGCCGATGCCGTGAGCGACGCCGCGAGCCCCGGAGGCGAGCTCATGGCCGACCGCCTCGACCAGGCCGTCGTCGGGACCTCCCTGCGGGCTCGCGACCCGTTCTGGTGGAGCGTCTTCGGCTTCTTCCAGGTTCTGCTCGCGGCCGCGGCCATCGCCGGGTTCGTCTGGCTCGCGGGGCTCTTCGTCCTCGGTTGGCTGCAGATGGATGCGGTCTTCGAGACTCCGACCTGGGGGCCGCTGCCGGTCCCGGCCATCATGCTCGTCGGAGGGCTCCTCACCGGGGCCGTCCTGGCCATGCTGGCGCGACTGCTCGCCTCGATCGGAGGCCGCCGACGGTCGCGGACGATGGAACGCCGTCTGCGCGAGTCGATCGACCACGTCGCGACCGAGACGGTCGTCGACCCGGTGCGTGCGGTTCTCGACCGGCATCGGCGCACTCGTGAGCTGCTCGACCAGGCCGCCCGGTAGTCGTTCCCCCCACTCCGGACGCCGCCCGGGTGTGTCATCCACAGCCGGTCTCGTGGCCCTGGCGCCCGGTGTCCGGCCCCCCTTGACTGATGGCCAGGCCCGGAGGGACCGGGCCGGTCGCCGCGGCGGGTCCGTGGCGACATCCCTCGAAGGGAAGCCATGAACGAGAACATGATCACCGTCTCCGGCAACGTGATCGCCGAGCCGGAGATGCGCCAGACCAAGGGGGGGCCGATGCTGACCTTCCGGGTGGCCTCCAACCACCGCTACTTCAACAACCGAAGCGGTCAGTGGGAGGAGGGCGTGACGAACTACTACGACGTCGTCGCCTTCCGCCAGCTCGCCGCCAACACCGCGGAGTCGCTGCACAAGGGCTACGGGGTCTTCGTCCGCGGCCAGCTGCGCCAGCGTCGATACACCCGGCAGGACGGCAGCCAGGGCATGAGCTGTGAGATCGCGGCCAAGGTCGTCGGCCCGGACCTCACCTACGGCGTCGCCCAGTGGATGCGGCGGCCGAAGTCGCAGCCGGCCGACGTGGGCTCGGGCGGACCGGGCCGCGGCCAATGGGCTGACACATCGAACGACGGACAGAGCGACCGGCAGTCCTCCGCCGACCTGCCCGACCCGGAGCGCACCGCCTACGTCGTCGCCCGCGACCATGACCCCGAGGAGACCTACGACGAGATCGAGGTGGACGAGGACGGCGTCATTCTCGGTGACTCGCGCACCGCTCGAGAGCCGGCGGTCGGGGAGGCCGAGGAGCCCGCCGCCTGACCGCGGACTGACCGCCGACTGGCCGCCGACTGGCCGCGGACTGACCGTTGCCGGCGGGCGCGGGGAGGATTCGGAGGATTCGGAGTGCGGGGCAGGCAACAACTACCCTGACGCCATGCCCGAGTTCATCTACACCATGACCCGCGCCCGCAAGGCACACAACGAGAAGGTCATTCTCGACGACGTCTCGATGTCGTTCTACCCCGGCGCGAAGATCGGGATGGTCGGGCCCAACGGCGCCGGCAAGTCGACGATCCTCAAGATCATGGCCGGTCTCGACCACCCGTCCAACGGCGAGGCCCGTCTCGCAGCCGGGGCCTCGGTGGGGATCCTCCTCCAGGAGCCGCCGCTGAGCGAGGACAAGACGGTCCTCGGCAACGTCGAGGAGGGCCTGGGCGAGATCAAGGGCAAGGTGGACCGCTACAACGCCATCTCCGAGGAGATGGCCGAGCCGGACGCCGACTTCGACGCGCTCATGACCGAGATGGGCAAGCTCCAGGAGGAGATCGACCACGCCGACGCGTGGGACCTCGACTCCCAGCTCGAGCAGGCCATGGACGCCCTGCGCTGCCCGCCGCCGGACGCCGACGTCAGCGTCCTCTCCGGTGGTGAGCGCCGCCGCGTCGCGCTCTGCAAGCTGCTCCTGAGCAAGCCCGACCTGCTCCTCCTCGACGAGCCCACGAACCACCTCGACGCGGAGTCGGTGCTCTGGCTCGAGCAGCACCTCGAGTCCTATGCGGGCGCGGTCATCGCCGTCACCCACGACCGCTACTTCCTCGACAACGTCGCGCAGTGGATCGCCGAGGTCGACCGCGGCCGGCTCTACCCCTACGAGGGCAACTACTCGACCTACCTCGAGAAGAAGTCCGAGCGGCTGCAGATCCAGGGCAAGAAGGACGCCAAGCTCTCCAAGCGCCTGCGCGACGAGCTCGAGTGGGTCCGCTCCAACGCCAAGGCCCGCCAGGTCAAGAGCAAGGCCCGGCTCGCCCGCTACGAGGAGATGGCCGCGGAGGCCGACCGCACCCGCAAGCTCGACTTCGAGGAGATCCAGATCCCGCCGGGTCCGCGTCTCGGCAGCACCGTCATCGAGGTGAAGAAGCTCGTCAAGGGCTTCGACGACCGGACCCTCATCGACAACCTGTCGTTCTCGCTCCCGCGCAACGGCATCGTCGGTGTCATCGGCCCCAACGGTGTCGGCAAGACCACCCTCTTCAAGACGATCGTCGGCCTCGAGGAGCCGGACTCCGGCGAGGTGCGGATCGGCGAGACCGTCAAGATCTCCTACGTCGACCAGTCGAGGGCCGGTATCGACCCCGAGAAGTCGCTGTGGGAGGTCGTCTCCGACGGTCTCGACTACATCAAGGTGGGTCACGTCGAGATCCCGTCCCGCGCATACGTCTCGCAGTTCGGCTTCAAGGGCCCGGACCAGCAGAAGAAGGCCGGAATCCTCTCCGGCGGTGAGCGCAACCGCCTCAACCTCGCGCTCACCCTCAAGCAGGGCGGCAACCTGCTCCTGCTCGACGAGCCGACCAACGACCTCGACGTCGAGACCCTCGGCTCCCTCGAGAACGCGTTGCTCGAGTTCCCCGGCTGTGCCGTCGTCATCAGCCACGACCGGTGGTTCCTCGACCGGGTCGTCACGCACATCCTCGCCTACGAGGGCGACGCGGAGAACCCGGCCAAGTGGTACTGGTTCGAGGGCAACTTCGAGTCCTACGAGAAGAACAAGATCGAGCGGCTCGGCGAGGAGGCCGCCCGGCCGCACCGGGTGACCTACCGCAAGCTCACCCGCGACTGATCAGGCGCGCTGACCGAGCACACCGGCGGGGCACGCGGCGAGGAAGACCGAGGACCCGAACGGCAGGTCCCTGGTCCTCAGGAGCCGCTCGTCCACACGGCACAGCCCCATGAGGGCGTGGTGCAGCGGCCGCGGCACCGAGGGCACGTCGACGATGTCGGCGGCCGCGCGGGTCGCGCCCCGGTCGCGGACCTTGCGGGCCATCCGCTCCACGGCGAACATCGGGAAGACCGAGGCGAACGCGTAGGTCGCGCGGTCGACGGTGAAGCCCGCAGCCGTGACCGCGTCGACGATCCGGCCGCGGGTGTAGCGGCGGTGGTGGCCGTTGGCGACGTCGTGGTCGGTCCAGGCCCACTGGTACGCGGGCACCGACAGCACGAGGACGCCGTCGGGCCGCAGGACGCGGTGCATCTCGCGCAGGGTGAGCGACTCGGGCTCGCAGTGCTCGACCACGTCGAAGGCCGCCACCGCGTCGAAGGAGTCGTCCGCGAAGGGCAGCGCCGTGGCCGAGCCGCAGACCCCGCCGGCCGCCAGCCCCCGAGGGTCGACGTCGAGGGCCACGGTCGAGGTGGCACGCTCACGGAACCAGGCGGCACTCGGACCGTCCGCACTGCCGACGTCGAGCACTCGCCCGCCCGCGGGGACGAAGGACCCGAGAGCCTCCTCGAGCAGGCGTGAGCGCGCCTGGTACCACCAGTAGTCGGGAACCGCGATCGACGGCGAGCCGCCATGACCGGCGGCGACCGTCATGCGCCCCGCCTCGACACGAGCCGCACGGCCAGCTCGCCGTAGTCGGTGCCGATGCTCTCGGGACTGCGCCGGATCTCGGTGTCGTACCACCGGCAGACGTCGACCGCCATGGACAGCACGGCGAGCGTGGTGGCGGGGACGTCCTCGACATCGAAGTCGCCGGTGCGGACCCCGGTCGCGAGGATGTCCGAGACGACGGCGTTGATCTGCTTGCGCAGGTCGAGGATGTGCTCGCGATGGTCGTGCTCGAGGTGCGGGAACTCGTACTGGACGACGCGCGCGTCCTGGAACCGCACGGCGTGCCACTGCGCGAAGGTGCCGACGGTGGTCCGCAGCGCCTCGGACGGTGAGCCGGCATCCGCCGCCGACTCCTTGAGCATCACGAGCGCGGCCGTATGCCCGTCGAGGGTGATGGCGTAGAGCAGGTCCTCCTTGGACGGGAAGTGGACGTAGACCCCGGCGGGGGAGAGTCCGGCCCGGGCCGCGATGTCGCGCGTCGTCGTCGCGTGGAATCCCCTCGCCGCGAACTCGATGATCGCGGCCTCCTTGAGCCGATCCGGCGTCGTCGACCCGGCCCGGGGCGGCGGGCGGCGGCGCGAGGCTGCTGCTGATGTGGGCAACGACATGTTGACAGCATGGCGCAGACCATTGAAACTAAGCAAGCGCTTAGTCTTCCAAGGAGAGTCCTATGCCCCGCAACGTGTACAGCCCCGACCACGAGGCCTTCCGCCAGTCCACCCGCGAGTTCGTCGAGCGGACGCTCGTGCCTCGTGCCGAGCAGATGCTCGAGGTGAAGTCGATCGAGCGGGACATCTGGCGCGAGGCCGGCAAGCAGGGCTTCCTCAGCCTCGACATCCCGGAGGAGTACGGCGGCGCCGGCGCGGGGGACTACCGCTTCAACGCCGTCTTCGCCGAGGAGATCTCCCGCTTCAACGCAGCGGTCGCCTCATGCTTTGGCATCCACGCCGACGTCTGCCCGCCCTACATCGTCGACCTCGGCACCGAGGAGCAGAAGCAGCGCTGGCTGCCCGGGATGGCGAGCGGCGAGAAGATCGCCGCCATCGCGATGACCGAGCCCGGCGGTGGCTCCGACCTCGCCGCGCTGCGCACGACCGCCGTCCGGGACGGCGATGACTGGGTCATCAACGGCAGCAAGACCTTCATCACCAACGGCTACCAGGCCGACTACGTCATCGTCGCGACCCGCACCGACCCGAGCAAGGGCGCCAAGGGCATCACCCTGTTCATGGTCGAGGACGGGATGGAGGGCTTCACGCGCGGCCGCAAGCTCGACAAGGTCGGTCAGGAGGAGTCCGACACCGCCGAGCTCTTCTTCGAGGACGTCCGGGTCTCGGACGAGCAGCGGATCGGCCCCGAGGGCATGGGCTTCATCGCGATGATGCAGCGTCTGCCGCAGGAGCGGGTCGGTGCGGCCGTCTCCAACGTCGCCCACGCCAAGGCGATCCTCGAGGAGACGATCCAGTATGCGAAGGACCGCAAGGCGTTCGGTCAGCCGATCGGCGCGTTCCAGCACAACAAGTTCAAGATCGCCGAGCTCGTCACCTCGATCGAGGTGGCCGAGGCCTATGTCGACGACTGCGTCACCGCGCACGCCGACGGCAAGCTCACCGCCGTCGATGCCGCGAAGGCGAAGTGGTGGAGCGCCCAGGTGCAGAACGCCGTCCTCGACGAGTGCGTCCAGCTGCACGGCGGCTACGGGTTCATGAACGAGTACCGCGTGGCCCGCGCCTGGCGCGACGCGCGCGTGACGAAGATCTGGGCCGGCAGCAACGAGATCATGAAGGAGCTCATCGGCCGCGACCTGGGCTTCTAGAGGCGGGGTGGCTTCTAGAGGCGGGTTTTCGGATGCGGGGCTTCAGACGCTGGTCTCGCTGAGGGCCGGCGCGGAGGCGACGAGGCGGTAGCCGCCGCCGTGGACGAACTCCACCGGGTCCCAGTCGAGCCGGAGCGTGCGGAGCTGGCGGCGCAGCCGGGTCACCGCCTGCGTGAGGGTATGCGGTCGCCCGGTCAGCCCGAGCGTCGCCATGAGCCCATCTCGGCTCACGGCGTGCGGATGGGCTCGGGCCAGGGCCTCGAGGAGGGCCGCCTGGCCCGGGTTGAGCTGGCAGCGCTGCGTGCCGTGCCGGACCACGAGCCCGGCCAGGTCGATCGTCAGCTCGCCGACCTGCAGCGAGCGCTCCTCGTGCGCCACGACGCCGGCGACGTGCAGGGCGGTGATGAGCTCGCGGACCGTGATCCGGGGTGGGAGCAGGCCGCGGGCGCCGGCTGACAGACATGCGGTGACCATCGCCGTCGATCCCTGCTCGGGCGCCCAGGAGACGAAGCAGGGCCGGTTGCCCACTCGGCTGATCGCCGAGACGAGCGCGGTCACGTCGATGCCGGGCAGGGTGGTCGGCACGACGACGGCGTCGGGCGCGAGCTCGGGGAAGGCGAGCAGGGCGGCGAGGGCGTCCTCGTGCACGGACAGCGCGACGCGGTGGTCGTGCAGGACGCTCGCCGGCTCGGTCAGCGTGAGGGTGTCCTGGCCCAGGACCACGACGTGGACGTCCTGATGGTCACGCACCATCGCTCATCCGAAGCGACCCGAGATGTAGTCCTCGGTGCGGTTGTCGTTCGGGTTGCTGAAGATCGTGGAGGTGAGGTCGAACTCGACGAGGAAGCCGGTGCGGTTGCCGGTGGTCTCGTCGGGCTGGGCGGTGAAGAAGGCGGTCCGGTCCGAGACCCGCGCGGCCTGCTGCATGTTGTGCGTGACGATGACGATCGTGTAGTCGCTGCGCAGCTCCTCCATGAGGTCCTCGATGGCCGCGGTTGCGATCGGGTCCAGGGCGGAGCAGGGCTCGTCCATGAGGATGACGTCGGGAGAGGTGGCGATGGCGCGGGCGATGCAGAGACGCTGCTGCTGGCCACCGGAGAGGCTGTAGGCGGACTCTTGGAGCTTGTCCTTGACCTCGTCCCAGAGTGCGGCCCGGCGCAGTGAGCTCTCGACGAGGTCGTCCATCGATGAGAGCTTCATGCCGGTGACCTTCGGCCCGTAGGAGACGTTGTCGTAGATGGTCTTGGGGAAGGGATTCGGCTTCTGGAACACCATGCCGATGCGGCGCCGGACCTCGATCGGGTCGACATCCTTGGCGTAGATGTCCTGGCCGTGATAGGTCACCTGCCCCTCGACGCGGGCCGATCCGATGAGGTCGTTCATCCGGTTGAGGCAGCGCAGCACGGTGGACTTGCCGCAGCCGGAGGGTCCGATGAGCGCGGTGATCTCGTTGCGTCCGAAGGACAGGTCGACGTCGTGGACGGCATGGAAGTTGCCGTAGTAGACGTTGAGGTCGGCGGTGGACATCACCCCGTCGGGAGTCTCGGGGAGGGCATGCCTGGTGGTGTGCGCGGTGTCGAAGGGGGGCACTGGAGGTACTCCTTTAGGAGATCATGGGGGGAGGGCCGGAACGGGTCTTCACCAGTCGCGCGTGTACTTGTTGCGCAGCCAGATGGCGCCGGAGTTCATCAGGAGCAGGACCGCCATGAGCACGATGATCCCGGCGGCGGCGAGGATCCTGAAGTCCTCCTGCGCCCGGGCGAACCACTGGTAGACGAGCACCGGGACGGCGGTGTATCGACCGCCGAAGAAGCCGTCGGGGTTGGTTAGCACGAACGTGGTTGCGCCGACGAGGAGCAGCGGGGCGGTCTCGCCGATGGCGCGGGAGAGGGAGAGGATGGCGCCGGTGATGATGCCCGGGACGGCGGAGGGCAGCACCTGGCTGCGGATGGTCTGCCACTTCGTCGCTCCGAGCCCCATCGACGCCTCGCGGATGGAGGGCGGCACGGCGCGGATGGCCTCTCGTGAGGCCATGATGACGGTGGGCAGGACCATGAGGGCGAGGGTGAGGGAGCCGGCGTAGACGACCGGCCCGAGGCTGAGCGGTCCACGGACGATGAAGGCCAGGCCGAGGATGCCGAAGACGATCGAGGGAACCGCGGCCAGGTTCTGGATGTTGAGCTCGATGACGCGGTTCCACCAGTGGCTCGCGTCGGCGTACTCCTCGAGGTAGATGGCCGCGCTGACCCCGAGCGGCATGACGGTGACGATGACGCCGACCATGAGCATGGCGGTGCCGACGATGGCGGTCGCCATTCCCGACGTCGCGCGGTCCAGGGTCGAGGGGACGTTGCGGATGAGGTTGAGGTCGAGGCGGGCTCGGCCCTCGAGGGCGGCCACGATGACCACGGCGGCGAGGGTTGCGACGGCGACGACGATGCAGGCGATGATGACGGCCTTGAAGGCCAGGTCGCGGCCCTTGGGGATGTTCGAGCCTTCGCCGAGGGCGCGGACCGTCTCGCGCTGGGCGGCCGCAACCGCGGTGGAGTAGCGAGCCATTACTCGTAGGCCTCTCGGAACTTGCGCACCAGGCGCGTGCTGAAGTAGTTCATCGTGAAGGTGATGGTGAAGAGCAGGGCACCGACGGCGAAGACCGTGTAGTAGATGGTCGTGCCGGTCGGGATGTCCCCTGTGGAGGTGCGCGCGATGAAGGCCGTCATCGGCAGGGCCTCCAGGTTCGGCCAGAGCCCGAGCCGCGCCGTGGCGCCCGCGGCCATGAGGACCACCATCGTCTCGCCCACCGCGCGGGAGACGCCGAGCACGAAGGAGGCGATGATGCCCGAGAAGGCCGCCGGGACGATGACGTTCGTGGCGACCTGGCGGCGGGTGCTGCCCAGTCCGTAGGCCGCCTCCCGTAGGCCACCGGGCACGGCGGCCATGGCGTCCTGGCTGATCGAGGCCACGGTGGGGATGATCATGATGCCGAGCACGATGCCCGCGGCGCCGACGGAGAAGATGCCCGGGGGCTCACCGAGTTGCCCGGGCAGGAACGTCGGCCAGTACTCCCGGATGAGGGGGGTGACGAAGACGAAGGCGAAGAAGCCGTAGGCGACGGTCGGCACCCCCTCGAGCACCTCGAGGATCGGCTTGAGGATGCGCCGCGTGCGCGGTTTGGCGTACTCGTTGAGGTAGATCGCGGCGCCCAGCCCGGCCGGCAGCGCCACGATGCAGGAGTAGAGCACCACGGCGCCGGTGCCGGCCACGAGGCGCAGGACACCGTACTCGTCCTGCCTCGGGGCCCACTCATCGGTGGAGAAGAAGCGGCCGGGGCTCACCTCCCGGAAGAAGAGGATGGCCGGCTCCACGAGGGAGAAGACGATGCCGATCGTGACGAGCACCGAGAGGGCGGCGCAGACGAGGAGCCAGACGAAGATCGCCTTCTCTCCCCAGCGCTTGCTGGAGGCGGTGAGCGAGAGGGGTTGCTCGCTCACCCGCTTCGCTGTCGCTGTGTCCACACTCATGGAGTCCTCCCGGTGCTCGTCAGGTCGTGATCGAGATAGATGTGATCGGTCGATCAGTTGCTTCTGCGATCAGCCGCCGGCGAGGGCGTCGACGAGAGCCTGCGATTCGGCCTTCTGCTCGTCGGTGAGCGGGATGAAGCCGGCCGCCTCGGTGATCTCCTCGTTGTTCTCGAGGTAGAAGCTGAGGAACTCGACGACCTCGGGCTTCTGCAGAGCCAGGTCCGAGGGGTAGACGTAGAGCTGACGGCCGAGGGGGTTGTAGGACGTGTCCTGGACGGTCTCCTCGGACGGGGC
The DNA here is from genome assembly GCA_046260445.1 of Dermatophilaceae bacterium. Taxonomy (GTDB): domain Bacteria; phylum Actinomycetota; class Actinomycetes; order Actinomycetales; family Dermatophilaceae; genus F2B08. Next base: position 37,064 of record JBHEPF010000016.1, read on the forward strand.
GACACAGTCGCCGGCCTCGTTCTCGAGCTCGATGGCTCGGACCTTGTCGCCGGCCTCGAGCACGAACGACAGCGGCACGAAGGCCATCGCGTTGACGTCACCGGAGACACCGGTGACGGCGGCGTTGTCGTCCTCGCCGATGTCGCTGTAGCCGGCGCGGATGACACCCTCCTCACCGTTGATCGCCTCGGTGAAGTAGTCGTAGGTGCCCGAGTCACTGCCCGGCCCGTAGAGCTTGAACTCCTCGTCGGGGAACTCCGGGTTGATCTCCTGCCAGGAGGTGGCGGTCGCGTCCGGACCCCACATCATGTTGAGCTCCTCGACCGTCATGCACTGGGCCCAGTCGTTCTCCGGGTGGACCACGACAGCAAGTCCGTCGTTGGAGACGTTGACCTTCTCGTAGGCGATGTCGTTCTCGGCGCACAGCTCGATCTCGCTGTCCTTGATCTCGCGCGAGGCATTGCTGATCTCGCTCTCGCCGCGGCAGAACTTCTCGAAGCCGCCGCCGGTGCCGGAGGTTCCGACGGTGACGTTGACACCGGGGTTGGCCTGCATGAAGAGCTCGGCAGCGGCCTCGCTCAGGGGTGCGACGGTGCTGGAGCCGTCGATCACGATGGCGCCACTGAGCTCGGACGAGCCTTCCTCGGTCGAACCCGCAGTGCTGTCGGTGGTGTCGGTGGTGTCGCTGCCGCCACATGCAGCAAGGGCCAGGGTCAGCAGCATCGCAGCCCCGATACCAGCGGTCTTGGTCGTGCGAATGGTCACAGGTCTTGCCTTCCATGAATGAGTCCGCAGGTCGAGCGACCCGCGCTCTCATAGAAGTGCCCGGTGGTGTACGGCAGGTGAACGGACGGCAGCGACGGGAAGACCGCTTGGCGTACCTCTGTGGACGGCCGTGACCGGTTCGAGACAGGCCTACAGAGCCGTATGCGCGACTCGCCCGTCGATCACGGTGAGGGCCGACGACAGTCCCCGCAGGTGGCGCGCCTGCTCTGCCGTTCCCACATCCTTGCCCGGGCCGTTGCCGAGGATCGGCACGGCGTCGAGGGCGACGAGGTCGCCGGGCATCCCGACGTGCACCGTGCCCTGACCGTCGACCGAGGCCGCGAGCGCCTCGGCGGGGGTGAGCGCCTGCTCGCCGTGCCAGGGGTCCCGGTCGTCGGCCGAGCGGTGCACCGCGGCGGCCATGGCCAGCCACGGGTCGAGCGGCGCGACGGGGGCGTCGGAGCCGAGGGCGAGGGTGACCCCGGCGTCGAGCATCCAGCGCAGGGCGAAGCAGCGCTCGGTGCGGTCCGGCCAGTTCTGCTCGGTCGGGTCGCGGTCGTCGAGGAGGTGGGCGGGCTGGACGCTCGCCCGCAGCCCGAGCCGGGCCATTCTCGGCAGGTCCGCGCGGCGGACGAGCTGGGCGTGCTCGATCGAGCCAGGTGCCGACCACCGCGCGTGGACGTCGAGGGCCTGGGCGACCGCTGCATCGCCGATGGCGTGCGTCGCGACCTCGATCCCGGCTGCGACGGCCCGGCTCACGAGCGCGTTCAGCTCGTCGAGGCTGTAGTTCGAGGCCCCGTAGTTCGTCCCTGCCCGATCGGCTCCGAGGTCGCCGCCGGCACCCGACGGGTACGGGTCGCAGCACCACGCCGTGCCGGTGTTGAGCGAGCCGTCGGAGATGATCTTGAGCACAGAGAAGACCTGACGCGGGCCGCAGCCCGGCATCGGGGTGCCGGTCCGCAGACCCGCGGTCAGATAGTCGTCGAAGAAGTCCGGATAGGCGCCGGTGCGCACCTTGAGGAGGTCGACCCCGGCGGCGACCCGATCACCCCACGCGTCGATCGGTGCGCCGAACTCCAGGTCCACGACGCCGACGACGCCGAGCCGGGCGAGCTGCTCCATCGTGAGCCGGTAGGCGGCGGGGGAGGCGTCGCCGCCCAGCCCGACCTCGGCCACCCGCGGGTAGGTGTCGAACCACTCGGCCTCGGCGACGACGCCCGCACGCGGGGACAGCCCGAGGAGGGCCAGGCCGGGGGTGTTGAGCCACCCGTGGTGACCGTCCCCGGCGATGAGGACGATCGGCACGGTGTCGCTCACGGCGTCGAGCGCGGCGACGCTCGGCTGCTCGGCCCACGTCGCGGGGCGGTGTCCCCAGGCGACCACCGGGGCATCCGCGGTGACCGCCAGCCGCTCTTGCACGGCCGCGCACGCCGAGGCCACGTCGGTGACCCCGCCGAGGTCGAGGCGGCTCGTGCGCAGCACCCACTGACCGAGGTGGACGTGCTGGTCCCAAAGCCCGGGGATGAGCCAGCGGCCCTCCACGTCCACGGAGTCCACCCCGGGGGCGTTCAGCCCGGGGCCGATCTCCGTGACGACACCGTCGCGGACAAGGACGTCGACCTCGCCGTCCGGCGCGGGCGCTCCTACGGGGACCAGGCGCGCCCGCCGGAGCAGGAGCGACCCGGAGTCAGTCGAGCGGTCCGCCGGCGACATAGATGACCTGGCCGGAGACGAAGCCGGCCTCCTCGGAGCAGAGGAAGGAGATCGTCGCGGCGATGTCCTGCGGCTGCCCGACGCGCTGGACGGGGATCTGGGAGGCGGAGTGCTTGATGAAGTCGTCGAACTCGACCCCGATCCGCTCGGCGGTGGACCGCGTCATATCGGTCTGGATGAACCCGGGGGCGACCGCGTTGCTCGTGACGCCGAACTTGCCGAGCTCGATCGCCAGGGTCTTGGTGAACCCCTGCAGGCCCGCCTTGGCCGCCGAGTAGTTCGCCTGGCCGCGGTTGCCCTGCGCGGAGGAGGAGGACAGGTTGACGATCCGGCCGAACTTCGCCTCGGTCATGTGGGCCTGGCAGGCCTTGGTCATGAGGAAGGCGCCGCGCAGGTGGACTCCCATGACGGCGTCCCAGTCCTCCACGGACATCTTGAAGAGGAGGTTGTCGCGGATGATGCCGGCGTTGTTGACGAGCACGACCGGCGGGCCGAGCTCATCGGCGATGCGCTTGACCCCGGCCTCGACCTGCTCGGCCCGGCTCACGTCCACCCCGACGGCGAGGGCACGGCCACCGGCGGCCTCGATCGCGGCGACCGACTCACCGCAGGAGGACTCGTCGAGGTCGATGACGGCCACGGCATACCCGTCCTGGGCGAGCCGGAGGGCGGTGGCGGCTCCGATGCCGCGCGCGGCTCCGGTGACGATGGCGACTCGTGCTGCGGTCACGGGGGTCCTTTCGGTCAGGAACAGCGGCTCGATTGGGGTCAGCCGTGCCGCTTCGATAGATTTGGGCGGCTGCTGCCGTCACTCTATCTACCCCCCGAGAGGAAGTGATCCGTGCAGGTCTGGCCGGGTCAGTCATACCCACTAGGCGCCACCTACGACGGGGCGGGGGTGAACTTCGCCCTGTTCTCGGAGGTCGCGAGGTGCGTCGAGCTGTGCCTGATCGACGACGACCTCACCGAGACCCGGGTGCCGATGCCCGAGGTGGACGGCTTCGTCTGGCACGTCTACCTGCCCGGCATCCAGCCCGGCCAGCGCTACGGCTTCCGCGTCGACGGCCCGTATGCGCCGCACGAGGGCCATCGGTGCAACCCGGCCAAGCTGCTCCTCGACCCGTACGCCAAGGCGATCGACGGGCAGGTGAGCAGCGACGAGTCGCTCTACAGCTACCACTTCGAGGACCCGGAGTCGCTCAACACAGCCGACTCGCTCCCGCACACGATGTACTCGGTCGTCATCAACCCCTTCTTCGACTGGGGCCAGGACCGACTCCCGGGGCACGAGTACCACGAGAGCGTCATCTACGAGGCCCACGTCAAGGGCCTGACCCAGACCCACCCCGACGTCCCCGAGGAGATCCGCGGCACCTATGCGGGCATCGCCCACCCGGCGATGATCGAGCACCTCAGCAGCCTCGGCATCACCGCCCTCGAGCTCATGCCGGTCCACCAGTTCGTGCAGGACACCACCCTGCAGGACAAGGGACTGTCGAACTACTGGGGCTACAACACGATCGGCTTCCTCGCGCCACACAACGCGTACGCGGCGTTCGGCTCGCGCGGCGAGCAGGTCCCAGAGTTCAAGTCGATGGTCAAGGCTCTGCACGAGGCCGGTATCGAGGTCATCCTCGACGTCGTCTACAACCACACCGCCGAGGGCAACCACCTCGGTCCGACGCTCGCGTTCAAGGGCATCGACAACGCGAGCTACTACCGTCTCGTGCCGGGTGAGGAGCACCACTACTACGACACGACCGGCACCGGCAACAGCCTGCTCATGCGCCACCCGCACGTGCTCCAGCTCATCATGGACTCGTTGCGCTACTGGGTGACCGAGATGCACGTCGACGGGTTCCGCTTCGACCTGGCCGCCACCCTGGCCCGCCAGTTCCACGAGGTGGACCGGCTCTCGGCGTTCTTCGACCTCGTCCAGCAGGACCCCGTCGTCAGCCAGGCCAAGCTCATCGCCGAGCCGTGGGATGTCGGCGACGGCGGGTACCAGGTCGGCAACTTCCCGCCGCTGTGGACCGAGTGGAACGGCAAGTACCGCGACACCGTCCGCGACTACTGGCGGGGCGAGACGCACACCCTCGGCGAGTTCGCCTCCCGCATCACCGGCTCTTCGGACCTGTACGAGCACAGCGGCCGCAAGCCGATCGCCTCGATCAACTTCGTCACCGCCCACGACGGCTTCACCCTGCGCGACCTCGTCTCCTTCAACGACAAGCACAACGAGGCCAACCTCGAGGACAACCAGGACGGCGAGTCGCACAACCGCTCCTGGAACTGCGGCGTCGAGGGCCCCACCGACGACCCCGAGGTCAGCGCGTTGCGCGCCCGTCAGCAGCGCAACCTCCTCACGACCCTCATCCTCAGCCAGGGGGTGCCGATGCTCTCCCACGGTGACGAGGTGGGCCGCACCCAGCACGGCAACAACAACGTGTACTGCCAGGACAACGAGCTGTCCTGGATGGACTGGGATCTGGACGAGGAGCAGGAGGGCCTGCTCGGCTTCACCCAGCGGCTCATCTCGATCCGCCGCTCCCACGCGGTCTTCCAACGCCGCCGCTTCTTCGCCGGCAGCGCCGACCACGGCGGCGAGTCCGCGATGGGCGACATCGCCTGGCTCACCCCGGGCGGAGAGCACATGTCGGAGGAGGACTGGCACCAGGGCGACGCCCAGGCGGTGATGGTCTTCCTCAACGGCGGCGCCATCCCCGAGCCCGACAAGCGCGGTGACCGGATCGAGGGCGACTCCTTCCTCATCCTCTTCAACGCCCACTCCGGGGACAGGACCTTCACCCTGCCCGACGAGGGCTACGGCGACCGGTGGATCATCGAGATCGACACCGCCGCCGGGCTCATCGACCCCGCCACGCACGCCCCGGACTCGCCGATCGCCGTCGTCGGGCGCACCGTCGTCGTCCTGCGCTGCCCCAAGGACCAGCCCACGCCTCCGCCCGCCGGGGTCTCGGGGGTGGCTCCGGTATGACTCCGCAGCATCGGCCGGGCCCCGGCCGTCCGGTGCCGGGGTCCACCTACCGCCTCCAGATCCACGGTGACTTCACCTACCGGGACGCCGCCCGGCAGATCCCCTACCTGTCCTCGCTCGGGGTGACCCACGCATACCTCTCCCCGATCCTCCAGCCGGCCCCCGGCTCGGCCCACGGCTACGACGTCCTCGACCACACCCGCATCCACGCCGAGGCCGGCGGCCGCGCCGGCTTCGACAAGCTCGTCAAGAAGTGCCGCGAGCACGGTATGGGGATCATCGTCGACGTCGTGCCCAACCACATGACGGTGCCGCAGCCGACCCACCTCAACGCACCGCTGTGGTCGCTCCTGCGGGAGGGGCGCAGGTCGCCGTTCGCCGCATGGTTCGACGTCGACTGGGACGTCCAGGACGACCGGATCCTCATGCCGGTCCTCGGCGGCAGCGTCGAGGCTGCGATCGAGAACGGCGACATCGTCCTGGCCTCCGACGGCGGGCCCACCGGCCGGGAGTGGGTGATCTGGCACTACGGCGACGAGTTCCCCGTGCGGCCCGGCACCGAGCAGCTGCCGCTGCGCGAGCTGCTCGACGCGCAGGCCTACCGGCTGGCGAGCTGGCGCGAGGCGGCCGAGGGGCTCAACTACCGTCGGTTCTTCGACGTGACGACCCTCGTGGCCGTGCGGGTCGAGGACCCGGTCGTCTTCGCGTCGACCCACGCGCTGCTGCTCGCTCTCTACGGGCACGGCGCCATCGACGGGTTCCGGATCGACCACCCGGACGGACTCGCCGACCCCGGCGGCTACCTCGAGGCGCTCGCCGCGGGAACGGGCGACGGCTGGGTCGTCGTCGAGAAGATCCTCGAGGGCGAGGAGGAGCTCCCGCACGGTTGGCGCTGCGCGGGGACCACCGGCTACGACGCCCTCATGCGGGTCCAGCAGGTGCTCACCGACGGTTCGGGGGAGGAGGCGCTGGACCGGCTCTGGGTCGAGCGGTCCCACGACACGCCACACGGGCTGCCCCTGCAGGAGACCATCACCGCCGCGAAGCGGCTCGTCCTCGACGACGTCCAGGCCGCCGAGGTGGACCGGCTCATGCGCCTCGTCGCCCGCATCGTCCCGGAGGAGGACCAGAGCGCCCTGCGCCGGGCACTGGAGGCGATGCTCCTCTCGATGGACCGCTACCGTGCCTACATCGTCCCCGGCAAGGCCGGCGACGGCACCGCCGGGGCGGTCATCGAGGCCGCCCGGGAGCGGGCCGCCCGGCTGCTCGACGAGACCGACCACGAGGCGCTCGCGGTCATGGCGACCCTCATCACCGGGGGCTGGCTGCCGCAGGCCCTCGTCGACACCCACGACCTCTGGGACGAGTTCCGCATCCGCTTCCAGCAGACCTGTGGCCCGGTCATGGCCAAGGGCATCGAGGACACCGCGTTCTACCGTTGGCTCCGGCTCGCCGGCGCCAACGAGGTCGGCGGTCACCCCCAGCACCTGTCGATCGGCGCCGACGAGTTCCACGCGTATGCCTCGGGTCGCCTCGAGCACTGGCCGCTGACGATGACCACCCTCACCACCCACGACACCAAGCGCTCCGAGGACGTTCGGGCCCGGCTCATGCTGCTCGCCGCCGAGCCCGCGGCGTGGGAGACGTGGCTCGTCGAGGCCGAGCGGCTCGCCGAGCCGCACCGCTCCGAGTTGCTCGACCGGCCGACCGAGTACCTCATCTGGCAGACCCTCGTGGGCACCTGGCCGATCACCGCCTCCCGGCTCGAGGAGTACCTCCTCAAGGCGATCCGGGAGGCCAAGGCGCACACCGCGTGGATCGACGGTGACGCCGAGTACGAGGACGCCGTCACCGGCTTCGCGCTCGCCGTCCTGCGCGACCCGGACATCCGGGCCCACCTCGACACTTGGATCGCCGACCACCACGAGACGATCCGTGCGGCCGTCCTCGGCCAGCGGCTCATCCAGCTGACGATGCCGGGTGTCCCCGACGTGTACCAGGGGAGTGAGATCGTCAACCTCGCGCTCGTCGACCCGGACAACCGGCGCCCGGTCGGCTATGAGGACCGGGCCACGCGCCTGGCGCGCCTCGACGAGGGGGAGCCGCCGGTCGACCTCGACGACGAGAAGCTGCTCGTCGTCTCCCGCTCGCTGCGGCTGCGCCGCGACCATCCCGAGTGGTTCATCGACGACGCCGCGACGTATGCGCCGCTCGCCGCCCCGGACGGCATCCTCGCCTTCACCCGGGGTGACGACACCGGTCCCGCGGTCGCCGTCCTCGCGGTCATGGCGCATGGTGGACTGGCGCATGGTGGGGTAGCGCATGGTGGACGAGAACAGGCCGACCGAGCCGGCCGGCGCATACCCCTGCCGGAGGGGGAGTGGACCGACGTGCTCACCGGCGGGTCCGTCACCTCGACCGCCGACGGAGTCGACCTGGGCGACCTCCTCCACCACCGCCCGGTGGCGCTCCTGCAGCGAGCCGATGTCGTGCGTGATGTCGTCGTCAGTGATGTCGTCGTCAGTGGTGACGTCGTCAATGGTGACGTTATCGAGGAAGGTGCGGACCGGTGAACATCGAGGTGTGGGCGCCGGACGCCAAGAGCGTCGAGATCGACGCCGTCGCGGACGGGACGGAGATCCGTGAGCCGCTGGCTCGGCGCAAGAGCGGCTGGTGGCGCTGGGGCGGGGACCCGAGCGCATACGCCGTCCTCGACTACGGCTTCCGTGTCGACGGCGGCACGGTGCTGCCCGACCCACGCAGCGCCTGGCAGCCACGCGGGGTGCACCGGCGCAGCCGCTGGTGGACCGGTGAGCCGCTGCGCACGCGGGACATCGACTGGCGTGGCCCGCGCGAGGGTGCCGGGACTCTCGGCGGGGTCATCTACGAGCTGCACGTCGGCACCTTCACCCCCGAAGGGACTCTCGACTCCGCGATCGGACGCCTCGACCACCTCCTCGACCTCGGGGTCGACGTCGTCGAGGTCATGCCGGTGGCTGCCTTCCCCGGGCGCCGCGGCTGGGGCTATGACGGGGTCGGCTTCTACAGCGTCCACGACGTCTACGGCGGGCCCGACGCACTCATCCGCTTCGTCGACGCCTGCCACTCGCGCGGGCTCGGCGTGTGCCTCGACGTCGTCTACAACCACCTCGGCCCGGTGGGGAACTACCTCGCCCTCTTCGGTCCGTTCTTCACCGACACCCACGACACGCCGTGGGGGTGGGCGGTCAACCTCGACGCCCCACGCAGCACGACCGTGCGGCGCTTCATCATCGACGCCGCCCTGCGCTGGTTCGACCTCTTCGGCATCGACGCGCTGAGACTGGACGCCGTCCACGAGCTCAAGGACGACTCCGAGCAGAAGGAGGGCGGCAAACACTTCCTCGCCGAGCTCGCCGAGGCCACCGCGAGGCTGTCCGAGAAGCGCGGACGCCCGCTCGACCTCATCGCCGAGAGCGACCTCAACGACACCCGGATGATCACCCCGGTCTCGGAGGGCGGCCTCGGCATGAGCGCGCAGTGGGCCGACGACGTCCACCATGCCCTCCATGCCACGCTCACCGGCGAGACGCAGGGCTACTACGCGGACTTCGGCGACCCGACCGCGCTCGAGAGGACGCTCACGAGCGCGTTCTTCCACACCGGCTCGTGGAGCAGCTTCCGCGAGGAGGTCTGGGGTGCGCCCGTGGACCGGGAGGCGGTGAGCGGGCATCGTTTCGTCGCCTACCTCCAGACCCACGACCAGGTCGGCAACCGGGCGACCGGGGACCGGATCGGCGCCGCGCTCACCCCTGGCCAGCAGGCCATCGGGGCGGCGCTCTACCTGCTCTCCGCGTTCACTCCCATGGTGTTCATGGGGGAGGAGTGGGCCGCGTCGACGCCGTGGCAGTTCTTCACCGACTTCCGCGACGTCGAGATGGGCAAGGCCGTGAGCGAGGGTCGACGGGCCGAGTTCGCCGCGCACGGCTGGTCGGCCGACGAGGTCCCCGACCCGCAGGACGCCGCAGCACGCGACGCCTCGGTGCTGCGCTGGAGCGAGGTCAGCGTCGGGGAGCACCGCGAGATGCTCCTCTGGTACCGCCGGCTCATCGCGCTGCGCCGCGAGGAGCCCGATCTGCAGTCGGGCGACCTCACCGCCGTCATCGTCGAGCGCGATGTCGAAGCCGGCTGGGTCGTTCTGCGCCGGGGTGCCTTCTCGGTCGTGGCCAACCTCGCGGCCGACCCGGTCGCGGTGGACGTGGGCCGGCCCGTCGCCGAGGTGCGCGCGAGCTTCGGTGAGGTTGAGGACGCGAGGGGAGCGTCGCATACCCTCAGGCTGGGTGGCCACGCGGTCGCTGTCGTTCGATCTGAGTAGAGCCGCGGTCTAGGTGGCGTCGGTGCGGTTGTCCTGCTGCTGCCGGATGACGACGAAGGTCGCCGCCGCGAGGAGGACCCCGGCGACGATCGCGGCGATCACGACGCCCTGCGGCCCCACCCAGTTCTCCACCAGGGTGCGGGTCTGCGAGGTCGGGTCGGCGAGCACGACGCCGACGAAGGCGGCCACGAGCAGTGAGGCGGCGATCGCCGGGACGCTGGCCCAGAAGCCGCTCAGCCCCAGCCGCCGGCGCAGGATCCGCCCCGCCTTGACGATGCGTCCCGCCCGGACGAGGCGCAGGGCGCCGAAGACGCGCACCAACCGCAGCAGCTGCACCGGACCGATGGCGAACACGACGCCGACGATGACGACCACGGTGAGCGCGATGAGCCAGACGTGCTTCCTGATCCACTGCCGCTTGTTCCGCGAGACGTAGAACAGCACGACGGTCTCGCCGACGAGAACCGCTCCGGCGAGCCAGTTCACATAGGTCCCGACCGTCCCGTAAGGGTCGTCGAGCAGGGTGAGGAAGACCGCCGGCACCGACACCAGCGCGGCAAGCAGCACCGGGACCGCCAGGCGCTCCTCCCAGTGTTCCTCGGGGGCCTTATCGGGCTCGTCAAGCTTGTCCTGCTCGTCGTCGTTGTGCTCGCCCGCGTCCTGCTCGCCCGCGGTGGGCTCGGCCTTGTCGTGCTCGCCCTTGTCCTGCTCGTCCTTGTCCTGCTCGTCCTTGTCCTGCTCGTCGTCGCGGTGCTCGTCGCTCAAGTGTGCGCTCTCTCCCGCTCGCCTTCTCCTTTCGCTGTGCCGGCGACCATGCTACGGGCGGCGCGCACCGCATACCGTGGGCCCATGGACGACGAGGCACACACCGCTCCAGCCGCCGTCGACGACGCAACGGTCGAAGCGGTCGGCCGCCTCACCGAGGCGCTGGAGACCGTCGAACGTGCCCGCGGGCACCTCTACTCGTTCCACCAGCTCACCGGTGAGGCCGACTTCAAGATCGGCGACGCGGTCGACCAGCTCCGCGAGGCCGGGCATATCGAGCTCGCCGACCGGCTGAGCGCCGAGATCGTTGGGCGCAACGTGATCCCCGGCCGGTGGACCTTCCAGATCATGGAGGAGTACGACGACGGCTACTGGGAGCCGCTGCGCGCCGCTGAGCGCGAGGTGCGCGAGCGGCTCGTCGGGGGCAAGCGACACCTGGCCGAAGCTCGGCTCAAGGAGCAGCGCCGCACCCACGGGGAGCCCGGGCACGAGAAGCGACCCGACTGACTGCCGACCGGACTCGGCACGTCCTCAGCGGGCGGAGGGCCCGGCGGCGATGGTGTCGGTGAGGCGATGCTGCCATCCCTCTTGCTGCGGCCATTCCGAACGGACCAGCCAGGTCGCCCCGGCATCGGCGTACTCCTGCGCCGGGATGCCGTCACCCCAGTGGACGACGACGTCCCAGCCGTCCCGGGTGGGCCGACCGTCCGAGGCCAGGTGACGCGCCAGCTCCTCCGGCGTGCAGTCCGCACGGGACGCGATCGGCACGACGCCGTCCCAGCGGCGGGCGCGCGCCAACGGTCTGTGGTTCGGGATCACTCCGGCGACCCAGATCGGCGGGCGGGGGCGCTGCACCGGTGGCGGCGTGAAGTCGGCCTCGACGTCGTAGAAGGTGCCGTGGTGCGACACGGGTCCGCGCATCAGCCCGTCGATGACATCCAAGGCCTCGTCGAGCATGGCCGCCCGGATGCGCGGGTCGACCTCGTCGCCGAGGTCGGCGAAGTCACGGTCCGGCGGTTCGCCGAGGCCCACGGCCAGCACGGCCCGGCCGTTGCTGAGATGGTCCAGGGTCACCAGCTGCTTGGCCACGACGTGCGGGCGACGACGGGACAAGGGGGTGACGAGGGTGCCGAGCCGCACCCGGTCGGTCCGGGCGGCCATCGCGCCGAGCACGACCCACGGGTCCAGGGGGGCGACCTTGCCGTCCCACTGCAGGTGGTCCCACACGAAGACGCCGTCCCACCCCGACTCCTCGGCGATGTGGGCCCAGTCGAGGACGGTTGCGGCATCGGTGAACGGGGGGACGCTGATGCCGTATCTCACCTGCTCAGCATCTCACCCGTCAGCCTAGGAGGTCGGATGGGAGGAGTCCGGTGACGGTGTCGAAGGTCGCCGGGTCGCTCGCGACGACGATGCCGGGACGCGTCGATCGCGGGTCGTAGTCGGCGCCGTCGAACTGACCCACCCGTCCGCCCGCCTCCGCGACGAGGAGCGCGCCGGGGGCGTGGTCCCACGGGTAGGAGTGCTTGTAGAGGAGGAAGTCGACCTTGCCCTCGATGAGTCGCGGGTAGTCGACGCCGCAACAGAACCATGACGCGTGGAGCGGCAGGCCGCCGAGTCCACGCTTGCGCAGCGACCGCAGGCTCGTCGCGCCGTTGGCGACGGCGCCGTCCTGCACGGGCTGGGTCTGGACGCGCTCGCCGTTGCACCAGGTGCCCGATCCGCGCTCGGCCACCCAGGCGAGACGATGCTCCGGCTGCCAGATCCACGCCCTGATGATCTCTGCCCCTCGGGTCTCGGCGACCATGACCGCGTGGTCGGGGGAACCGTGGACGAAGTTGCGGGTCCCATCGACCGGGTCGACCGTGAACGCGTGCTCCGCCTGGGAGTATCGGTCCATCACGCTCGGATCGGCCTCGTAGGCCTCCTCGCCCAGGACCACCGCTTCGGGGTATGCGGCGGTCAGGGCCTGCGTGATCGCCACCTCGGCCTCGTGGTCGGCGATGGTGACGAGGCTGCCCGGTGTCTTCTCGCTGATGTGGTGCTTGGCGAGTGCCCGGAAGCGGGGAGTGATGAGCTCGGCGGCGACGTCCTGCAGGAGCGTCAGCACCTCGTCGGTGGCCAGCGTTCGTCCAGGCATGGCCCAACCCTAGGGCCCCGACTCCAAGGCTCATCCCACCCGGCTCCGACCGCCCACGGTAGTGCTGGGGTGGCAGAGGCTGTCAGGCGGCGAGACTGAGCCGAAGGCGTCGTTCGCCAGGAGACTCGCCATCGTGGTGACTCTCGTCCGGGGGAGCTCGCCAGCCCCACCCGAGGAGTGGTGGCGCGACCGAGGTCTCGCTCTGCCCGGCCGGCGTCGTGATCGTGACCGCGTGGGGACCGGCTCGACCGCCAGATCCCGGTGGGTCGTGCACGCTCGCTCGGAATCCGGGGCTCTCCTTGGTGAGGTTGCAGCGTCGGCACAGGCCCATCCCGTTGCGATAGCTCGCCGGGCCACCCTCACGGTGCGGGCGGATGTGGTCGATCTCGGCGATCGGCGCGTCACAGAAGGGCGTCCGACACCGCTGGTCGCGCAGGGTGATCATCGAGCGAAGTCCCTTGGGGAAGCATCGGCTTCGTGAGTCGGCAGCGACGAGGTCGCGACCGTCGGGCGAGGTGAAGAGGCGCCGGTAGAAGGCCTCGACCTCGGGGTCCGTGAGCAGCTCACGGACGAAGTCCGCGGGAATCGGGCCCAGGCCCGGGATGAGGGCGGGCTCCTCGCTCGAGCGCGACTGCTCGCCCCAGCGGAGGAGCGAACGGTCGGTCATGACGATGTTCACGGCGACGGGCTGCGCCTCGGTCGCCGCGCGGCCGGTGAGTCGCTCCAGCGCGATGTCACTCATGATGGCGCCGACCCCGCGGACCCGGCCGTCGCGTCCGGTCGTGGACTCGCCGACACTCGCTCCGGCGACGACGGAGAGCGCGTGCTGCTTGAGGGACGCGTGGGCTCCGGCGACCTCCGTCGTGGGCGCGAGGATGCTGAGGTAGGCCATGCCGTCACCGACGACGCGCATACTGACCCGGCGGCCCTGCCGCGCTCGGTCCATCCGTCGCCGGACCGCCTCGGCATCGATCTCGGCGACGATGCGACGAGCAGCCGTCCGGGCTCCGCGGCTGGACAGGCGCGGGAGGTCGGGGGCGAGACGCTCGTCGAGCTCGTGTCGCTGGTGGGCGTCGAGTGCCGCGGCCTCGCGAACTATGAGGGTCGCGGTCCACTCGCTGATACGGCCCAGCTCGAGGGCCCTCATCGTACGAGGCAGGGACCCGGTGAGAAGGAGCGCGAGCCGCACATGATCGTCACCGTGCGCGGGTGACTCGTGCCTGGCCAGGGCCACCTGGGAGCCGATCGGCCGGAGGTCGGCGGGGTCGGGCGGATCAGGCGCGAAGGGCAACCCCTGCGCGATTGCGTAGGCGGTCGTCAGGCGCGCCTGCGCCGCCGCGGCCCCGCTCTTGAGACGTTCCAGCTCGGCGATCAGCTCGATCCGCTCCGCGTCGCTCATGCTCGCCGCATCGGCCAGGCACCCCGACCCCGCCTCGACCAGGTCCTCGCGGAAGGCAGCGACCACTGCCGACGGTGCGGAGGTCGGGTGCTCGATGAGCTGCATAGGAACAGCCAACCAGAGGCCACTGACAGTGCTTGCAAGCTGCCGAGCGTCATCCACATCAGCGCCGACACATCGGCGCCAACACATCAGCGCCGACACATCGGCACCACCACATCAGCGCCACCACATCAGCGCCACCACACCAACCCGACACACCAACCCGACACATCAGCGCCGACACATCAGCGCCATCACCGGTGGACTCACCCGGTGACGATGCGATCCGCCGCGTCGAGAACTCCCTCGAAGAAGAGGTCCGCGTCGCCGAAGCCGTCGTGTCCGAAGCCCTCGAACAGCTCCGTGGACACCGCCCCCAGCACGAGCATCCAGGCGGTGAGCCCTCGCTGCAGGATGGCCGCGCCGATCCCCACGCCGGCGACATCCGGATCGGCCAGCATGGCCGCGAGCGCCTCCTCGGCCCGAGGATCGGGCGACGGGACGGGCAGCTCCGCGAGAAGCCCAAGGAGCAGCCGCGGCACTCTGGTGCCCGCCGTGTTCGTGCGCTGGGCGGGCGCCTCGTAGTCGGGCACGGGCGAGCCGTAGATGAGGGCGTAGTGGTGGGGGTTGGCCCGCGCCCACGTCCGGGTCGATCGCGAGATCGTCCGGAACCGGGCCAGCGCATCGGGCGGTCGCTCCTCGTCGATGGTCCGTTCCACGAAGTCGGCGAGGGAGTCGTAGGCGGCGACGATGAGGAGCGTGAGCAGGTCGTCGCGATCGGCGACATAGCGGTACAGCGCCGACGGTGCCATGCCGAGGTCTCGCGCCACTGCGCGAAGGGAGAGGGCCGCCGCACCTGAGTGGGCGAGGTGCTCACCGCCGACGCGCAGGATCTCGGCCTCGATGGCAGCCCGGTTGCGTGCTCGGATCCCGTCGACCGTCATGTCGGCATCCTGCCACAACGGCGAACGGTTGACGCGAATGCGAACAATGCTCTTGCTTTTCCGCGGCGTCGGGTGAATACTGATCCAGAACAAGAACACTGTTCGCAACAATGCGGAGAGATCAGTGACGGAGAGAGGTCGAAGAGAGATGGGTAGCTACGTCGTCATCGGAGCCGGAGGAGTCGGGCGCCACGCAGCCCAGGCGCTGAGCGAGTGGGGCCATGAGGTCCGCGTCGTCAGCCGGCAGGGAACCGATCCGCAGATTCGGGGTGTCTCCCCCCACGCCGCGGACGCCGCCGATCCCGCCGCGCTGGCACGCGTCGCCCGCGGAGCGAGCGCGATCATCAACGCCGCCAACCCCCGCTCCTACCACACCTGGCAGCGGGACTGGCCCCCGCTGGCGGCCAGCCTGCTGGCGACCGCCGAGGCCACCGGGGCCGGGCTGGTCACGGTCTCGAACCTGTATGCCTATGGCCGGGTGAGCGCACCGATGACCGAGGAGACGCCGATCGCCCCGGCCGGGACCAAGGGCGAGGTGCGGGCGCGGATGTGGGCCGATGCGCTGGCCGCGCACGAGGCCGGACGCATCCGGGCCACCGAGCTCCGGGCCTCGGACTACTTCGGTCCGGGAGTCGGGGCCCGGGTCAGCCTGCTCAACGAGGCGGTCATCGCCAGAGCCGCCACCGGCAGGGCGGTCCGCTTCCCGCTCGGCGATCTGGATGCGCCACACTCGTGGTCCTTCGTGCCCGACGTCGGCCGCTTCGCTGCGCTGCTCGCGACGGACGAGCGCTCCTGGGGTCGGCCGTGGCATGTCCCGACCGCCCGGCCGAGGTCGATCCGTCACGTCGCCGCCGATGTCGCAGACCTCGTCGGGCGCCCGGCCCCGGCGGTCTCCACCTATCCGCGCTGGCTGATGTCCCTGGCCCGTGTCGCGCCGATGGTCCGGGAGCTGGACGAGACCCGCCACCAGTTCGAGCGGCCGTTCGTCCTCGACTCCTCCGCGGCGACCGCCGGTTTCGGTGTCCAGCCGACTCCCTGGCGCGCCGCGCTCGCGACCACGATCAGTGCCGTGACCTCAGGGCAGGTCCTTGAGCCGCAGCATGCCCTCCTGGGCGACGGTGGCGACGAGCGTGCCGTCGGCGGCGAACATCCGACCGAGGGAGAGCCCCCGGCCGCTCTGCGCGGACGGTGACTGCTGCGCATACAGGATCCAGTCGTCGGCGCGTGCGGGCCGGTGGAACCACATCGCGTGGTCGAGGCTGGCGGCGCGCAGCCGCTTGTCGCTCCAGGCGCGGCCGTGCCGGCGCAGGACCGACTCGAGGAGCGAGTAGTCCGAGGCGTACGCGAGGACGGCGTCGTGGATGAGCGGGTCGTCGGGCAGCTCGCCGACGGCCCGCATCCACACGTGGTTGTGGGCGACGTGCTCACTGCCCGGCATGACGAAGAGGTTGCCCTCGACGTGTCGCAGCTCGATCGGCCGGGACCAGGCGATGTGCTGGGCCCGTGGGTCCTCGATGCCGCCGTAGATGTCCGTCAGGGACGGCACGTCGAGCGGGCCGACGAGGTCCGGCATCTCGTCCTGGTGGTCCAGCCCTCCGGACGGGTCCTGGAACGACGCGCTCATCGACAGGATCGGGGCGCCGCGCTGGATCGCGTGCACCCGGCGCGTCGAGAACGAACGGCCGTCGCGCATCCGCTCGACGCTGAAGGTGATCGGCTGGGTGTCGTCGCCGGGACGCATGAAGTAGGCGTGGATCGAGTGCAGCCGCCGCTCCACCCCGCCGTTGGTCTCGTTGACGGTGCGACCGCACGCCACCACACCCTGCGCGAGCACCTGTCCGCCGAAGACCCGCCCGTGCGGCATCTTCTGGCTCTGCCCACGAAAGAGCGTGATGTCCTCGGCGAAGGTCTCCGGGACCTCGAGCACCGCGGAGGTCTCGGTCGGTTGCACGCTCACCTTGGCCGAGCCGAGCTCCTCGAGGTCGAGGGTGGCGAGCAGCTCGGCCAGGGCAACGCTGCCGTCTGGCTCGGATGGATGATTGGGGGGCACCGTCACAGCCTAGCCAGGCGGACGCCGATGGCCGACAGCCTCGCTATCCCTCGACCGCCAGGGCCAGCGGAAGCACTGCCGGTGCTCCCGCCATGCGGAGCGCGCGTGCGGCGATGGTGAGCGTCCAGCGGGAGTCGACGAGGTCGTCGACGAGCAGCACCGGGCCCGGTATGCCCTGGAGACGCTCGCGCAGAGCGTCACCGACGACGATCCTCTCCCAGATGCCGGCCAGCCGGAACGCGCTGTTGCCGCCGGCCTCGCCCGTGGGGCCGCCGTGGTCGAGGTCGAGGGAGCCGAGGTGCTCGAGCCGGCCGATCTCGGCGATCCCGGCCGCGAGCGACGCCACTAGCCGGGGGCGGCGGCGGGACGGCATGGCGACGACGGCGACCGGGCGCTGGGCCCAGCCCCACTCAGCGAGCACGGGGACGACGGCGCGAAGCAGGTCGGGAGAGACGGGGGCGTCCTCGGCGAGCATGCTCCGGAGCCGCTGGCCCCAGCCGAGGTCGGTGAGGCGGGCGAGGGCCCGTCCGGTCTCCATCGAGGCCTCGGCGGGGATCCGGCCCTTGACCGGGAC
>JBHEPF010000021.1:0-6671 GCA_046260445.1 Dermatophilaceae bacterium
AGATCGGTTCAGGCGAGCCGGCCTGACTCGACCGCCACCGCCCGTTCCAGTCGATGGAGGTACTCGGCCCGGGGGATCTCGAGGACACCGAGGGAGCCGAGGTGCGGTGTCCGCCACTGGACGTCGATGAGCCGCTCGGACGGCGCGTCGCCGAGGAAGCGCTCGGCCAGCCCGAGGAGCGCGACCTTGGAGGCGTCGCGCTCCCGGTAGAACATCGACTCGCCCGCGAAGAGACCGCCGACCCGCACGCCGTACAGTCCCCCGGTCAGCCTCCCGTCGCGCCAGGTCTCGACCGAGTGCACCCAGCCGAGCTCGTGGAGGCGCGTGTAGGCGGCAATGATCTCGGAGGTGATCCACCGGCCCTCCCGGCCGCGGTCGGCGCACCCCGCGATGACCTCGTCGAACGCGGTGTCGACCCGGATCTCGCACCGGAGTGCCGACTTCGCCAGGGACCGTGAGACATGCATCCCACCCGGAAGCAGGACGCCGCGAGGGTCGGGTGACCACCAGCCGATCGGGCGGCCACCATGCCGTCCGATCCCCATGGGGAAGACACCCGAACGGTAGGCGGCGAGCAGCGTCCCCGGCTCGAGGTCCGCGCCGGCGGCGAGCAGGTCCTCGCCCGGCTCACCCTTCTCGGGCGAGAACCGCCACCGGGACGGGGGTGGCTCGATGGGGTGTGACGGGAGCACGACCGGGTCAGGGCATCGGGCAGGAGATGTGCGGCCCGATCTCGGCTGCTGCTTCGTCGCCGTAGCTCGTCGCGATCCGGTCGAGGAAGGCCCGCTTGGACAGGCGGTACTCCTGGGTCCCGACCGTCTCGATGACGTATGCGGCGAGCACCGAGCCGAGCTGGGCGCACCTCTCGTGCGGGAGACCGCTCACGAGGCCGGTGAGGAAGCCGGCCCGGAAGGCGTCGCCCACCCCGGTGGGGTCGACCGGGGTGACGTCGGTCGCGACGTCGACGTGCACCGGCTCCTCGCCGCGGGCGTAGATCGTGGCGCCGTCCTTGCCCTTGGTGGTGATCCGTGTCGTCACGCGCTCGGCGACCTCGTCGGCCGTCCAGCCGGTCTTCTGCTCGGTGAGGTGGGACTCGTACTCGTTGGTGAAGAGGTAGTCGGCGCCGTCGATGAGCCGGCGGATGAACGCGCCGTCGGCGAAGGCGAGCTGCTGACTCGGGTCGGCCACGAACGCCAGCCCGCGGGCTCGGCACTCCTCGGTGTGGCGCAACATCGCCTCGGGGTCGTCGGCCCCGATGAGGACGAGGTCGAGCCCGCCGACCCGCCGGGCGACCGGCCCAAGCTCGATCTCGCGGGCCTCGGCCATCGCCCCCGCGTAGAAGGTCGCCATCTGCGCCATGTCATCGTCGGTCGTGCAGACGAACCGCGCCGTATGGAGCGTCTCGGAGACGTGCACGGACTCGCAGTCGACCCCATGGCGCTCGAGCCAGGAGCGGTAGTCGGCGAAGTCCTCACCCACCGAGCCGACGAGGACAGGGCGCTGCCCCAGGTGCGCCATCCCGAACGAGATGTTCGCCGCGATCCCCCCGCGGCGGATCTGCAGGTCACTGGCGAGGAAGGAGACCGAGATCTTGTCGAGCTGCTCGACGACGAGACTGTCGGCGAAGCGGCCCTCGAAGGTCATGAGGTGGTCGGTGGCGATGGACCCGCAGATGGCGATGTGCACGCTCGCAGACGCTACCCGATCAGGTGCGACCGCTCCCCACACGCGCAGCGACCCTGCACCAGAGGGGGTGCAGGGTCGCTGTGATCTGTGATGCGCGGGTCAGCTGAAGCTGTCTCCGCAGGCGCACGAGCTGCCCGCGTTGGGGTTGTCGATCGTGAAGCCCTGCTTCTCGATGCTGTCGGCGAAGTCGATCGTCGCGCCCTCGAGGTAGGGCCCGCTCATCCGGTCGACGACGACCTCGACGCCACCGAAGTCGCGGACGAGGTCTCCGTCGAGAGAGCGCTCGTCGAAGTACAGCTGGTAGATGAGCCCCGAGCATCCGCCGGGCTGGACGCCGACCCGCAGGCGCAGGTCGTCACGACCTTCCTGCGCGAGGAGGCTCTTGACCTTGCCGGCGGCGACATCGGTGAGGATGATGCCGTGCGTCTTCTCTGTGGTGGCCTGTTCTGTCACTGATCTCATCCTTTGACTGTGGGGGTGACGGACCGGACGGTATCGGCTCGCTGCAACGTCTGCGGGCCTGCCGGTATTCCGCCGCTCGACCAGGATACGCCAGCGCGCGGACAGACTCACTGATCCGGGAGCTTCACTCCTGGGCGAACGAACGGCGAAGTCACGGTACGGCGGCGGGCGGGTCAGCACGTCCGGCGACGCGGGTCATGATCCCAGGTCGGGGCCGGCCCGTCGCGGGGACCATGTTCTGGCCACCCGTGCCGTGCGCGCGGCGAGCGTGGCGACCGGGTCGAGCATCGCGGCCTCGACCTGCTCGGGAGTCTCGGCCAGCGCATACGCCCCCGACAGTCCGACCGCCATGGTCTCGCGCCGGCCCAGGAGCACCTGCCCGGCGATGACGACGCTGGGAGTGGCGACCTCCAGGGCCGTCTGGGCGACCCCGGCGACGACCTTGCCCTGCAGGCTCTGCCAGTCCAGGCAGCCCTCCCCCGTGACGACGAGCGCGGCATCGGCGACCAGCTCGCGCAGCCCGACGGTCTCGATGACGAGGTCGACCCCGCTGACCCGACGGGCCCCGAGCGCGAAGAGGCCGTAGCCGAGTCCGCCGGCGGCCCCGGCGCCGGGCGCCCGGTCGAGCCGCAGCGGTCGCCCCGTGAGGAGGTCGGTCGGCGTGCCGAGGGCGCGGGTGACGGCCTCGTGGTAGCGGCCGAGGGCGGCCTCGAGGTCCTGGGCCTGCTCCGGTGTCGCGCCCTTCTGGGGAGCGAAGACTGCGCTTGCTCCCTGGAGGCCGAGCAGCGGCGAGGAGACGTCGGTGGCGGCGACCAGGTCGACGCCTGCGAGCCGCTCGCGCACCCTCGCCAACCCCGGCAGGTCGCCGTCCCCGAGATCCCGGAGGAGGCCGCCGCCCAGCCCGAGGGCGGCCCGCGGTCCGGCACCGAGGGCGGCGAGCATCCCGGCGCCGCCGTCGTTGGTCCCCGACCCCCCGAGACCGACGACGATCCGTCGGGCACCCTCCGCGAGGGCGACCTCGATGAGTTCGCCGACACCGCAGGTCGAGGTACGCGACGGGTCGCGTTCCGCGGCATCGAGCAGGTGCAGGCCGGCCGCCTGCGCCGACTCGATGTATGCGGTGGGCACCACTCCCCCCTCCCCACCCGCCGCTCGGTCGAGGAGGACCACGGCCGGGGCCGGACGTCCGAGCGGGTCGGAGACAGTCACCGCGAGCGTCTCGACGCCGCTGTCGGCCAGACCGGCCCCGAGGACGTCGAGGAACCCGGGCCCGCCATCGGAGAGCGGGACCTGGACGATCTCGTCGTGCGGTGCGCCCTCGGTCCAGCCCTCGGCCATGGCGGCAGCGGCCTGGGAGGCGGTGAGGGTGCCGGTGAAGCAGTCAGGGGCGATGACGACGCGCACGGACCGAGCCTACGACGCACGGCGTCACCCGGGACAGCCGTGCTCCGTCATCTCTCGGCCTACCATCGACACATGACCTCGACTGCGTCTCCTCTCCCCCTGCTCGTCCTCGGCGCGGGCCGCGACCTGCACAGCGAGCGCGGCGTCGAGTGTCCCGGTGATCTCCCGGCACCCTCCGACCCGACCTTGGTGGAGCGGGCCCGGGCCGCGAAGGCGGCTCTGGGAGAGCGGGTCTTCGTCCTCGGTCACCATTACCAGCGCGACGAGGTCATCGAGTTCGCCGACGTCACCGGGGATTCGTTCAAGCTCGCCAAGGAGGCCGCGGCCCGGCCGCACTCGCCGTGGATCGTGTTCTGCGGCGTGCACTTCATGGCCGAGTCGGCCGACATCCTCACCTCGGACGAGCAGACCGTCATCCTTCCCGACCTCGCGGCGGGGTGCTCGATGGCTGACATGGCGGCGATCGCCCAGGTCGAGGACGCGTGGGACGACCTCGTCGAGGCCGGCGTCGCCGAGGACACCGTGCCGGTGACCTACATGAACTCCTCGGCCGCGATCAAGGCGTTCACCGGGCGCCACGGTGGGACGGTCTGCACCTCGAGCAACGCCCGCACGGCGCTCGAGTGGGCGCTCGGGCAGCGGGGCTGGAACGCTGCCGAGGGCGGCGCGTCGTCTCCGGCCAAGGTCCTCTTCCTCCCCGACCAGCACCTCGGCCGCAACACCTACGTCCGTGACCTCGGCGGCTCGCTCGAGGACTGTGTCGTCTTCGACCCGCACCGCCCCATGGGCGGCCTCACGGTCGAGCAGCTGCGCGCGGCCCGGATGATCCTCTGGCGGGGGCACTGCTCGGTCCACGGCCGCTTCACCGTCGAGGCGGTCGAGGCCGCCCGTCGCGAGATCCCGGGGGTCAAGGTGATCGTGCACCCCGAGTGCCGCCACGAGGTCGTCGAGCTGGCCGACGAGGTGGGCTCGACCGAGAAGATCATCAAGACCATCGCCGCGGCGCCCCCCGGTACGAAGTGGGTCGTCGGCACCGAGCTCAACCTCGTCAAGCGGCTCGCCCAGCAGTTCCCCGAGCAGGACATCGCGTTCCTCGAGAAGAACGTCTGCTACTGCTCGACGATGAACCGCATCGACCTGCCGCACCTGGTCTGGGTCCTCGAGTCTCTCGTCGAGGACCGCGTCGTCAACGCCATCAGGGTCGACCCACAGGTCGCGCACTACGCCCGGGTCGCACTGGACCAGATGCTCGCTCTTCCCGGCGAGACCAACAAGGACTGACGGGCGAGGTCCCGTCATCCCTGCGGGGGAACACCCCGGTCGCGCACGAGGTAGAGCCAAGGGAAGGCCCGCACTGCGACCGTCCAGCCGTCCTTCTCGTAGGCCCTGGCGGGCTTGGTCCAGGCCACTCTCCTGTGCTCCCACTGGGTATCGGTGCGCTGCACCAGGTGGTAGAACAGGCCGGCGCCGATCGTGCGCCAACCCTGCCGCCCGGCGATCTCCAGCTCGGCCAGCTCGTCGAAGGCCGTGACCGGACCGAGCCGACGCACCTCGCTCCGGTCGTTTGGAGCCCCGTCACCACCGAAGCGCTGCTGCACCGCCTGTCGACTCAGCCCGAGCACCTCTCCGATCGCGGCCCAGGAGTGCCCGCTCCCCCGCGCCGCGGTGACCGACTGCGCCAGCAGCTCCCGCACCGCCCGGTCCGCCTCGGCGGCCCGCTGCACGAGGGCGAGCCGGTCCTGCGGTGACTCGGGGTCGAGGTCGGTGCCGTCGGCGCGGCTACCGAGGATGGCCGCGGCGATCCGGTCGGCCAGCTGGTCCTCAGCGGCCATCGTCACGGCGCGCATCCTCGCTGGGACGCCACATCGAGGTTTCGTCGCCTCTGCGGCGGTGGCGCGTGGTGAGGAGGGCGAAGTAGGCGCCGAAGGCGAAGAGCCCGACAGCCGCTCCCTGGAAGAAGCCCTTGACGAATCCACCCTCGGGCAGGGTGCTCAGGAAGGACGAGACGAACCCGAGAACGAGGAAGATGTACGGCGAGTTCTTGACCCAGGCGCTCATGCGTCAATGTTCTCTTGACATACTCCGGTCTGTCAAGAGAACGTTGACACTGGCGTCAGGAGCGGGCGAGCCCGTCGTCGCCGAGGAGCGGGTTGTGGGCGACCGGGACCCGCTCAGCGGGGTCAGGCGGCCCGGGCGGCGTGCCGTCGCCGAACGGGGCGCCGCCCAGCGACCCGCGTCCGTGCGGCTCGAGCCATCCGGCGAGGTCCGGACCGGCCGGGACGACCTGGGTCGGGTTGATGTCGGTGTGCACCTCGTAGTAGTGCCGCTTGATGTCGACGAAGTCCGTTGTGTCACCGAAGCCGGGCGTTTGGAACAGGTCACGCGCATACGCCCAGAGGACCGGCATCTCGGTCAGCTTGGCCCGGTTGCACTTGAAGTGCCCGTGGTAGACCGGGTCGAACCGGGCCAGGGTGGTGAACAGCCGCACGTCCGCCTCGGTGAGGGAGTCGCCGACGAGGTAGCGCCGACTCTCGAGACGCTCGCTCAGCCAGTCGATCGCGGTGAAGAGCCGGTCATAGGCCTGCTCGTAGGACGCCTGTGTCCCGGCGAAGCCACAGCGGTAGACGCCGTTGTTCACCTCGGTGTAGACGCGCTTGTTGACGGTGTCGATCTCCTCGCGCAGCGCCTCGGGGTAGAGGTCCGGGGCTCCTTCGCGGTGGTGCTCCCGCCACTGCGTCGAGAAGTCGAGCGTCATCGACGGGAAGTCGTTGGTCACGACCCGGCCCGTGTCGACCTCGACCATCGCCGGGACGGTGATGCCCCGCAGGTACTCCGGGTCGCGGGCGAGGTAGGCGTCCTTAAGCCGCGGGATCTGCAGCACCGGGTCGAGACCGTCGGGGTCCTTGTCGAAGGTCCAGCTGTCCGAGTCGTGCGTGGGTCCGCAGATGCCCATCGAGATGACGTCCTCGAGGCCGAGAAGGCGGCGGACGATGATCGCCCGGTTGGCCCAGGGGCAGGCGCGCGAGACGATCAGGCGGTAGCGACCGGGCTCGACCGGCCATCCGTCGACCCCGTCGACCGTGATGCGGTCGGCGATGTAGTTGGTGTCCCGGTTGAAC
>JBHEPF010000035.1:0-5765 GCA_046260445.1 Dermatophilaceae bacterium
CTCGATCCGATAGCTGAAGTCGAAGAGCGCCTGAACCCGCTCGCGCTGCCAGACCAGGGAGTCGAAGGGGCTGAGCAGTGCCCGCGCGTGCACCGCTCGCGGTCGGCGGGCTTCGCGATGGAGGTATGCGGGCCGCGCCCACCCCTCCACCTGGACCGGGCGGAGCACACCGTCGGCGACGAGGGCCTCGATGGCCGGGCGCGCCTGGGCGGTCTTGAGCCGGGCGTAGTCGCGCAGGCACAGCTCGCTGCCGACGCCGTGGGCTCGGGCCGCCCGCTCGATGAGCTCTCGAAAGGCGACCTCGGACTCGATGCGCACCGTGGCGAGCGCCCGGTGGGTGGGCGGGAAGACCCGCTCGGGCAGCGCATACCGGCGCTCGAACTGGGCCGCGCGCCCGGCCGAGACGATCTCGCCGGCCCAGAACAGGTGCTCGAGGATCCGCTTGACGAGCGACCAGTTCCAGCCCCAGTCCTCGCGGGGGCGGTCGTGGTCGTGGGCCATGACCGCCTCGAGCTCGCGGGCCGTCACCGGGCCGCGGGTGCCCACCTCGTCGAGCACCGCCTCGACCAGGTGAGGGTGCTCGCGGGCGGCGCGCTGCATCCAGCCCCAGGCCTCGGTGTGGGCGCGGTCCATCCTGAACCGGAGCAGCGGCCACACCTCGAAGGGGATGAGGCTGGCCTCGTGCGCCCAGTACTCGGTGAGGCGGCGAGGGGCGGTGTCGCGCATCCGGTCGAGCAGGGCGGTGTCGTAGGGGCCGAGCCGCGCGAAGAACGGCAGGTAGTGGCTGCGGGTGAGGACGTTGACGCTGTCGATCTGGATGATGTGCAGGGTGCGGACGACGCGCTGCAGGTCACGCGTCGTCGCGGCCCAGGGTGCCGGGCGCGGGCGGGCCAACCCCTGGGCGGCGATGGCGATCCTGCGTGCGGTCGGTGCGGAGAGCCACTCCGTCACGGGTTGAGCGGCACGGCCGGACGTCGCAGATGCGGTGGCAGAACCTGCTGGCCGCGGTGGACGGCGCGGACGGCCTCGGCCACCTCCTCACCCGTGGAGTCCTTGAGCACGTAGCCGGAGACGCCCGCCTCGACCGCCTGTTGCAGGTCAGTGGCGAGCTCGGACATCGTGAGCATGAGCACGCGCGTGTCGGGGGCCTGGTCGGTGATCGCGCGGGCGGCGTCGATCCCGCCGAGGCGCGGCATCTGGTTGTCGATGACGACGACGTCGGGGCGGACGGAGAGGGCGAGGGCGACCGCCTCGTGCCCGTCCCCGGCCTCCCCGACGACCTCGATGTCGCCGTCCAGGATCATGACGACGCCCAGGCACTTGCGGTAGAGGGCGTGGTCGTCGGCGATGACGATCCGGATGCGCGCTCCGACCGCAGCGGCTCTCACGATGCGGCGGCTCCCACGGTCTCGGCGGACTCGGCGGACCACGCGTCGTCGGAGTCGTTCTCTCCTTCGGCGGTGACGTCGAGGTGGAGCACGCCGTAGGACCAGCCCCGACGGCGGTAGACCACGCTCGGCCGGTCGCTCTCGCTGTCGTGGAAGAGGTAGAAGTCGTGGCCGACGAGCTCCAGCTCGTGCAGCGCCTGCTCCAGGGTCATCGGGGCACTTGCGTGGACCTTCTCCCGGACCTCGATCGGGGAGTCGCCGAAGCGGCTGTCCAGGCCGGTGTCCCCGGCGGTGTCCGCATCGGAGTCGGTGAGCTCCTGCTGCAGCGTGGTGGCATCGAAGCGTGACGTGGCGTGGGCGACGGACTCAGGGGTGCGGTGTCCACGGTGGACGTGGCGGCGGTCGTTGCGGCGCCGCAGTCGCTCGATGAGCTTGTCCATCGCGAGGTCGAGAGCGGCGTACCGGTCCTCGGCGCTGGCCTCGGCCCGGATGACCGGACCCTTGCCATGGCACGTGATCTCGACGCGTTCGGCATCCTTGGCCTGGCGACGGTTCGGCTCGCGGCTCACCATGACCTCGATGCGCTGAGTCTTCGGTGCGAGGCTCGCGGCCTTGCTCACCTTTTCCTCTGCGTGCGACCGGAATTGATCGGCGAGTGTGGTCTGGCGGCTTGTCACGACAATGTCCACTTGGGAACTCCTTCGCAGTTCGGGGACTCCACGCTCCGGGCAGAAGCCCAGAGGTCATGCGGCGGGCTAGGCCAGGCGAGCGCCTCTCACCTCGATCGCGGACGTCGGCACACGTACCTTCATGACCTGACGCTAATGCAGATCCGACGGACTTGGTAGGGATCGGCTCACATCCGTCGCTGGGTCGCACAGATCACCGCCGCCCGCACCGAGCGAACCGGCTCGGGAGCGCCCGACCGCAGCGCTCGGGCCGCCTCTGCGAGCGTGAACCCGGTCGTGACGACGTCGTCGAGGAGCAGGACATCGTGGCCGCTGAGGAGGCTCTCGGAACCTGGGACCACGGCCATCGAGCCGTCCAGGTTGTCCCGTCGCTCGTCCTGGCCGAGCCCCGCCTGGTCGCGCACCCGCTTCACAACGCGAAGGACCGGGAGGAGAGGCACAGTCGCCGACAGGTGCATCGCTCGGGTCAGGTCGAGGAGCGGCTCCCGCCCACGGGCTCGCCGGGACGCCGGCGAGGAGGGGATGGGGACGAGCACCGGCGTCGCCAATGACTCGATCGCCGCCTCGACCACGTCGGCGAGGAGTTCGGCGAGGACCGAGCAGGCGTCGCTGCGGTCCTCGTCTTTGTGAGCGACGACGAGGCGGCGTAGCGCACCCTCGTAGCTGCCCCAGGTGAGCGTCGGAGGGAACCCGGGTGGTGGGGGCGTGGGTGAGTGCGCCCGCAGATGCCCAGTGCCGGCGATGTCGATGGCGCAGACCGCGCACAGTGCCTGCCCCGGCGCCCCGCACGCGGCGCACGACGCCGGCCAGACGAGGTCGCGAAGGAGACGGAGTGGGTCGAGCACACCTCGCAACCCTCGGCGAAGGCGCCACCCGAGTCGAGCCGCGCAGCGCCCACTGGGGACGACACGCCCGAGGGCCTCCGTCAGCGAGCGGCGACGATGACCTCTGAGCCGCGGTCCTGAGCGGGGAGCCACTGCGAGCCGGCCCGCACATAGACCAGGTCCGAGTCGGCAGAGGTGATGACGAGGTTACGCTCGCCGCCGGTCGAGGTGATGCGCTGGGCACCTTCGATGTCCGGCAGTTCGGTCGTGCGTCCACCGACCGTGATGAGCCACGGCTGCGGCCCCGGGATCGGAGCCGGGACTTCCTCCTCACCACCGTTCGGCTCCGGCGCCGGCTCGGTCGGCGACACGGGTGCGACAGGGTCACCCACCGCCGCAGCCCGCAGCTCCCCGAGGATCCCGAGCGAGGTCTCGGTGAGCCACACGGCGTCGGTGAGCGTCGCGAACTGGTCCCCGAGGGTCTGCGGGCCGACGACCCCCGTGGGCAGGCCGTTGGCCTGGCGGATGACCGTGCCGATGTCAAGCCGCCCGGCAGTCCCCTCACCTGTGTCGCTCACGATCGCGATCCGGGTGCCCTGCGGCGAGACGTGGCACGAGATCACTCGGCGCTCATCGAGCCAGGACACCGGGAGCGGCTGGGCAGGCGACCGCAGCGGATCGGCCGGTGACGCCGCCGCGTTGATCGCGAAGAGTCTGTCGCGGGCGAGCACCCTGCCCACCCCGCCGACCCACAGCGTGTCGTAGCGGTCGTAGCACGGTCGCCCCAGCTCGGTCGCGAACCGCGGCACCTCATAGCGGATCCCGTCCCGCCACCGGCTCAGGGCCTCCCCGGAGACCCCGGCAAGCTCGCCCCCGGAGAACGAGAGCGCGAGATCGCGCCACTCGGGCTCGATCTCGGGGAATCCCTGCTCGTTCGGCGGGGCAGGGGTGGGCTCACCGAGAGTGTCAGCAGTCTGTGGGCGCAACGTCGCCTGCCCGATCGTCGCACCCTGTCGGATGAGCGGCGGGACCCTCGACGGGGTCGCCGCGGCCGTGAAACCGAGGTCGCTCAGCGAGTTCACCCGTTCGATGCCGGGGATCTCGAGCGGGTTGCCATCGAGGCTGATCTCGACCCGTTCGACCTCGCGCACCTGGATCAGGGTCGCGACGAACTGCGCCCAGAGGTTGGCGCGGGCGGTCGGGTCGGATCCGACCCCCTCACCCCGCAGGTCCACCGACGCCACCCCGCCGAGCACCGGCACCGCCCCCACCGCGAGCCGAGCGGACGACGGGATGTCGGCGCGCACAGCACCGAGCAGATACCGAGGGGTCTCCCCGAGCTGCAGCTGTGCCAACCGAGTGGCCACCCGGTCGGTTGGGACATAGCGGATGTCGGGGATGAGCAGCCGTTCACCGGTGGAGACGTAGTGCACGGCGTAGGCGTCGTAGAGCCGCTCGAAGTCGGCGGTGCTCACCCACCGCCCGAAACCCTCACCGAGATGCCGTATGCGCCACTCGCCGTCGTCCAGTGTCAGCACCAGGTCGGTGGTCCGCTGCTCCTCGGCGGCGAGCTCGCGGTAGCGGCCGTCGCGAGCCACCTCGGCCCAGACCGAGGCGGTGATGCGCATGGCGACCTCGCCCTCCCCAGGGGCAGCCGGCGTCGCAGTCGGAGCCGCCGTCGCGTCCCCACTCGCAGCCGCCGCCTCAGCCTCGGCGGCCGCAGCAGCGGCGAGCTCCTCCGCAGTGGGCTCGGCGATCTGGGCCACCCCGCGGAAGATGACGGTCTGCGCCTCGGGTGACCACTCCTCGACCGCCGCCCCGGTGAGGAAGTCGCGCGCCGTGACGAAGTCGCCCCCGCTACCGGCGAGCGCCTGGATGAACCCGCGGACGATCTCGGCGGGCTCCCCTCCCGAGCGGGGTCCCGGCGGCGCGACCTGCAGGTTGCGGTCGGGCTCGGCGCGCCCGACGCCCAGGCCGGGTCGGATGGTCTGGTCCGAGGCCAGTGAGGCGCACCCGGTCAGGACGACGCAGACGGCGGCGAGCAGCGCATACCGAAGTCTGTGGACGGTCGGAGGGCTCACGCGTCCTCCTTCTCGGAGGGTGCGAGCGGCAGCGGTGCGGTCGCGATGGGCACGTCCTGCCGGCGGGGCAGGGTGAGCCGGAAGCGGGCCCCCTCGCCCGGCGCACCCCAGGCCTGCAGCCAACCGTGGTGGAGGCGGGCGTCCTCGAGGGAGATCGCCAGGCCGAGACCGGTGCCGCCGGTGTGCCTGGCCCGGGCGGGGTCCGCTCGCCAGAAGCGGTTGAAGACGAGGGCGGCCTCACCTGGCCGCAGGCCCACGCCGTGGTCCTCGACGAGCACGGACACGGCTGTCTCGTTGCCCGCGATGGTGACCGTGATCGGCTTCCCGTTGCCGTGTTCGATGGCGTTGACGACGAGGTTGCGCAGGATCCGCTGGACCCGGCGTGGGTCGACCTCGGCCTCCGCCCCCTCGCCGGAGCATTCGACGACGACCTCGCTCCCCCGCCGCTCGGCGAGCGGCCAGGCGCCCTCGACGGCGCGAGCGACGACGTCCTCCAGCTTGACCGGCTCGGTCTCCAGGGAGGCCGCACCGGCGTCGAAGCGGCTGATCTCGAGCAGGTCGGCGAGCAGCTCCTCGAAGCGGTCGAGCTCGCCGTGGAGCAGCTCGGCGGAGCGGGCGACCGGCGCGCTGAACTCCCCCCGGGAGTCGTGGATGAGGTCGGCCGCCATCCGCACGGTGGTGAGCGGGGTGCGCAGCTCGTGGGAGACGTCGGAGACGAACCGCTGCTGGACCCGGGAGAGGCCCTCGAGCTGGCGGATCTGGGACTGCAGGCTGTCGGCCATG
>JBHEPF010000098.1:0-26467 GCA_046260445.1 Dermatophilaceae bacterium
GGTGACGACGATCCTGCCCGGCCACGGCCCCGCCGTGCCCGACGCGGCGGCGATGGTCGAGTTCTACCGACGGCACCGGGCCGAGCGGCTCGAGCAGGTGCGCGGCGCGCTCGCCGACGGCGCTGCGACCGAGGACGACCCGGTCGAGGGAGTCCTGCGGCGGGTGTACTCCGACGTTCCCGACGTCGTCTGGCCCGCAGCCCGGCTCAGCATCCGGGCCCAGCTCGACTATCTGGGGGCGTGAGACCAGCTTTCCCCGGGAGAGAAAGGTGAGCGCCGCCCTCAGCGCGCCCGGCGCTGGAGGCGCTCGACGTCCTGGAGCAGCACGGCGCGGGCCTCGAGGCGTAGCCAGCCGCGGGAGGCGAAGTCGGCGAGAGCCTTGTTGACCGTCTCGCGTGAGGCGCCGACGAGCTGAGCCAGCTCCTCCTGGGTGAGGTCGTGGGCGACCATGATGCCGCTCTCCACCGGGCGCCCGAAGCGTCGGGAGAGGTCGAGCAATGCCTTGGCGACCCGGCCGGGGACGTCGGTGAAGACGAGGTCGGCGATGCTCTCGTTCGTGCGCCGGAGGCGGCGTGCGAGCGCGGCGAGGAGGGTGCCGGCGACGTGGGGACGGCCGGCGAGGAACTGCTGCAGCTGCTCGTTGGACAGGCCGAGGATCTGGGTCTCGGCAATGGCCGTGGCCGTGGCCGTGCGAGGACC
The DNA here is from genome assembly GCA_046260445.1 of Dermatophilaceae bacterium. Lineage (GTDB taxonomy): Bacteria > Actinomycetota > Actinomycetes > Actinomycetales > Dermatophilaceae > F2B08. The sequence continues at coordinate 700 of JBHEPF010000098.1, forward strand.
GGGGTCGAAGAGCGACAGCTCGCCGAACATCTCACCGGGGCCGAGGATGGCGAGGAGGTTCTCGCGTCCGTCGGGCGAGGTGCGGCCGAGCTTGATCTTGCCCTCGGCGATGACATAGAGCTTGTCGCCCTGGTCCCCCTCGTGGAAGAGCACGTCGCCGCGCTCCATCCGGGCCTTCACCATGCTCCCCATGAGGGTGCTCGCTGCATCGTCATCCAGGGCGGCGAACAACGGCGACCGCCTCACCACATCGAGATCCACGCCGTCAGTCTGCCACGAGTGGGCTGCTTGGGGGCCGCACGGGTCGGGCCCGTCCGCGCCCGCGACTACTCTGTGCAGGTGCCGATGATCGACGAGACGCCGCTCTCCCGCACCCGGCGCGCCCGGCGGATGTACCGCCTGCTGCAGGAGCGCTACCCGTACGCGCACTGCGAGCTCGACTTCGGCTCACCGCTCGAGCTGCTCGTCGCGACGATCCTCTCGGCGCAGACCACCGACGTCGGGGTCAACAAGGTGACGCCGATCCTCTTCGAGCGGTACCGGACGGCGGCCGAGTATGCGGCGGCGGACCGGGCGGAGATGGAGGCCATCATCACGCCGACCGGCTTCTTCCGGGCCAAGACCGACTCGCTCGTCAAGCTCGGTGCGGTTCTGGTCGAACGGTACGACGGCGAGGTTCCGCGGCGGCTGAAGGATCTCGTCACGCTGCCCGGGGTGGGGCGCAAGACGGCGAATGTCGTGCTCGGCAACGCGTTCGGCGTCCCTGGGATCACGGTCGACACCCACTTCGCGCGTCTGGTGCGGCGATTCGGCTGGACCGACGAGACCGACCCGGTCGCGATCGAGCACGCTGTCGGAGCGATCTTCCCGCGCAAAGACTGGACGATGCTCTCGCACGTGCTGATCTTCCACGGCCGACGCACCTGTCATGCCCGTCGACCCGCCTGTGGCGCCTGCCCGGTCGCGCGGCTGTGCCCCGCATACGGCGAGGGGGAGACCGATCCCGACAAGGCGCAGCGTCTGCTCAAGTACGAGCTCGCCCCGGCGGTAGGGAGCGGCTGAGATGGGGGAGGCGTTCCGGCCCCCGCGTCCGACGTGGATGGAGCGGGTCATCGCGCGGGTCCATGACGAGCCCCCACACTACTTCGAGATGTTCCGTCCGCCTCCGGACCCACCGCGGCGTTCGGCGGTTCTCATGCTGTTCGGGCCGGATCCGCGCGGGGGCGAGGATGTCGTGCTCACCGAGCGCGCGCATACGATGCGGTCGCACGCGGCGCAGGTCTCCTTTCCCGGCGGCGGCCTCGAGGACGGCGACACCGGCCCGATCGACGCGGCACTGCGTGAGGCGGAGGAAGAGGTCGGGGTCGACCCCGCCTCGGTGGACATCGTCGGGTCGCTGCCGCCGCTGTTCCTCGGTCCGAGCGGGCATGCGGTGACCCCCGTCCTCGGCTGGTGGCCCGAGCCGAACCCGATCCGGGTCGTCGACGAGGCCGAGGTCGCCCAGGTCGTCCGAGTGCCGATCGAGAGACTCCTGGACCCGAGGAACCGGTTCTATGCAACCCACCCGAGCGGCTACCGCGGTCCGGCCTTCGAGACGTCCGGGCTCTTCGTCTGGGGCTTCACCGCCATGCTGCTCTCCGAGCTGCTCGACCTGGCCGACCTCACTGCGCCGTGGGACGAGTCGGCCGAGCGCGGGCTGCCCGAGCACATCGTCAGGGCCTGGATGCGCGGTCAGACCTGAGACGGGCCGGGGTCAGCGGCCGTCGTCGAGCCAGCTCACGAGCAGCCGGGTCGTGAGCTCCGGCGCCTCCTCGGCGACGAAGTGGCCGACGCCGGACAGGGTATGCGCGGTGAAGTTCCCCCCGACGTAGGCCGCGCTGCGGGGCGTGAGCGAGGGAAGGATGACAGGGTCCTCAGACCCATGGAGAACCAGCACATCGTGGGGAAGCCTGGAGCGCATCGCCGCGCCCAGGCGGCGGCCACTGGCGCGCAGCTGGGAGCGGACGAGCCACCGGTAGTGCTCGGCGGCGCAGTCCGCGACGAACGGCTGGGCCAGCGCGGCCGTGTAGCGCCGCACCTCCTCCGCCGACGGGAACTCATCGGCTCGCAGCCGCGCTGACCCCGCTCCGGTCCGGAGCCGCTCCTCGACGTATCCGTTCTTGACCATCACCCGCTGAGGGACGATCGGAGTCTGCATCCCGGCGAGGAAGCGTCCGGCGACGATCTGACGGGGCATCGAGATGAGGGCGCGGCGCATGACCCGCGGGTGGGGCATCGAGATCGTCACGAGCGAGCGGCACACCTGCGGGTGGAGGTATGCGGTGGCCCAGCCGATCCAGCCGCCGAGCCCATGCCCGACGATGACCGCGTCCTCGGCGCCGAGCGAGCGGATCACCGCAGCGGTGTCGGCGCTCGTGGTCCAGGTGTCGTGCCCGCGCGGCGGCTTGTCGGAGGCACCGAACCCGCGCAGGTCGACGGCGGCCACTCGGTAGCCGGCGGCAGCCAGGGCAGGAATCTGGTGTCGCCACATCCACCAGAACTGCGGGAAGCCGTGCAGGAGCAGGACGAGCGGGCCCTCCCCCTGCTCGACGAGGTGGAAGCGCGAGCCGTGGGCCGCCACGAAGCGATGCGTCCAGGGGCCGTCGACGAGGATCTCGTCGTCGCGGTCAGATGGGATGCTCAGGGTCGTGCCGCGTCCTTGATCGCAGCGACGGTGAGCTGAGCCTGCTCGATCGCGCGCTCGGGCTTGGGCTTCGCGGCACTGAGCGACTTCTTGCCCATCAGGCCGAGGACCGCGGCCACGGTGAACAGCACGAGGGTGACGATGAGGTAGCCCGCCCACACGGGCAGCCAGACGGCGATCACCTGGGCGAGGGTGTGCAGCAGGAAGATCAGGCCGAAGAAACCGAGGATGCCGGCGCCGACGAGCAGGCCGGCGCCCTTGCCCATGACCTTGGCTCCCTTGGACACCTCGGCCTTCGCCAGCGCGATCTCCGATTGCACGATGCCGGAGATGTCGTGGGTCGCGTCGGCGACGAGCTGCCCGATCGTCCGCTCGTTCTCACGCAGGTCGTCCTGGTGGCTCATCGATTCCCTCACTGGTCGGTGACAGATGCTGTTGGTCTGGCTCGTCGGCTCGGATGGGAGGCGGAGGTGCCTGCCCCCGGGGGCTCACCCCGACCTTATCGCGGGGGCGCACCCTGAGGGCGAGTGGAGGCAGGATGCGCGGCGTCGGTAGACTGTCGCCTCATTGCCGACCAGTTCGCTGGTGTCCTGCGCGTCAGCGTTCCCGCTCAGGCGTTCCTGCGACCCGCATCGCCGACCTCCGGAAGAGACGACTGACTCGTGACCCTCGTCTGGCTGCTGGCCGTGCTCGCGGTCGTGCCGCTGCTCAGCCTGCCGCTCACGGGATCCATCGGGCGATGGACGGGATACCCCCTCGGCATCATCTTCCTCGCGATCGCCGCCTGGCTCGTCCCGACCGCTCGGGACGTCGTCGGCGGCGAGCCGCTCACGTGGTCGGCCTCATGGGTCCCGCAGCTGGGGCTGGATCTCACCCTGCGTCTGGACGGGCTCTCGCTCGTCTTCATCGCGCTCGCGCTCGTCATCGGCGCGCTGGTCTTCTTCTACTCGCCGACCTACTTCCTCAGCGGCACGCAGCGTGGGTTCTACCTCCTCATGTCGGGGTTCACCTTCTCGATGGTCGCGTTCGTCCTGAGCGACAACCTCATCCTGATGTTCCTCACCTGGGAGCTGACGTCGATGGCGTCTTTCCTCCTCATCGCGCGCAGCGGCCAGGCGGGCGAGCCGGCCTCGATGCGCACGATGCTCATGACGTTCATCGGTGGGATCACCCTGCTCGCGGCGGTGGGCCTCATCATCGCCCGGACCGGGTCGAGTGACTTCTCCGTGGCGATGACCTCGGACGTGTGGCAGACCGACCCCCTGTTCACCGCCGTCGTCGCGGTTCTCGTGGCGAGTGCCGGGTTCTCCAAGGCGGCGCAGTTCCCGTTCCACCTCTGGCTTCCCGATGCCATGGCGGCCGCGACGCCGGTCAGTGCCTACCTCCATGCAGCAGCGGTGGTCAAGGCCGGCATCTATCTCCTCATGCGCTTCACGTCGATCTTCCACGACGTGCCGATCTGGACGATCCTCCTCGTCGGTCTTGGACTCTTCACCACCTGTCTCGGGGCCTGGTTCGCGCTGCAGCAGACCGACGTCAAGAAGCTGATGGCCTACTCGACCGTGAGCCAGCTCGGCCTCATCACCGCGACGATCGGGGTGGGCACCGAGTTCGCGATGACCGCCGCGGTGCTGCACACGATCGCGCATGCCGGGTTCAAGTCCGGGCTCTTCATGCTCATGGGTGTCGTCGACCACCAGGCCGGCACGCGCATGATCGACCGTCTTCCCGCGCTGTGGCGGACGATGCCATGGACCTTTGCCGCGACCCTGACCGGACTGGCCTCGATGGCCGGTGTCCCACCTCTGCTCGGCTTCATCTCCAAGGAGAAGATGCTCGCCTCCTTCCTCGAGACCCCAGGGCCGGAGGCCCTGTCCTGGTTCACGCTCGCGATCGCCGGCTTCGGTGCCGTCCTCACCTTCGCCTACAGCGGCAAGATCCTCTTCGGCGTCTTCGTCGACGGCGAGGAGCCCGACCCCAAGGTCCGCGAGGCGTCCTGGGCGACGATCCTCCCTGCGGCCCTGCCGATCATCGTGGGCCTGCCCCTCGCCTTCGCGGTGGCGGTGTTCGAGGCGCCGGTCCTCGCTGCCGTCAACGCGGTGTGGCCGGAGACCGACAGCTCGGTGTCGCTCTACCTGTGGCACGGCGTGACCACCGAGCTCTTCGTCACCCTCGCCGTCTTCGTCCTCGGCACGGTCCTCGTGCTGCGGCGGGCCCGCCTGCGCCCACTCATCGAGCGACCGACGTTGTCGAGAGATGGCGCCGAGGTGCTCGCGGCCGTCAACCGGTGGCTGGACCGGGTGGGCACCTGGCTCGCCGGCCTCGTCCGGGCGGACTATCCGTCTCGTCACGTCGTCCCGATGCTGGTCTCCCTCTCGGTACTCATCGGCGTCGGGTCGATCGGGCTCTGGCTGACGGGATGGGTCGAGCCGCTCCACCCGGGACTCAACCGGCCCATCGACGTCGGTCTCCTCGTCATCGCCGCGGGTGGCACCCTCGCGTTGATCGTGACGCGGTCGCGCATCGGTGGCGCGGTACTCCTCGGCGGGGTAGGCATCGCGATGACGGTCCAGATCTTCATGCTCGGTGCCGCGGACGTCGGCCTGACCCAGCTCCTCGTCGAGGTGCTCACGATCCTCGTCATCATGCTCGTCCTGCGCAAGCTGCCGCTGGAGTTCAGCGACGGCAAGAACCCCAAGCCGGTCCGCAACGCCATCATCGCGGCCGGGGCCGGCGTGGCCGCAGCGCTGGCGGCCTTCACCGTCATCGGCCGGCGCGGCCGCTCCGAGGTGGCCGAGTACTACATCGCCAACGGCCCGGAGGTCACTGGTGGCGACAACATCGTCAACGTCATCCTCGTCGAGTTCCGGGCGCTGGACACCCTCGGTGAGCTCGTCGTGCTCGGCATGGCCGGCATCGCCATCATGGCGGTGCTCGCGACGATCCCCCGCCGCTACCTCGACCCCACCCCGAACCCGTCACCGGAGTCATTGGCGACCTTCGTCCCCGACCCGGTGGTGGCCCTCGACGACGAGGGTACCCGCGCCCATCGCGCCCTCGAGGACGGCGAGGCCAACTCCGACGCGCTGCGGCTGCTGCAGAAGCCCCTCATCCCGGTTCTCGCGGTCATCTCCGCGGCGCTCTTCTGGCGAGGTCACAACGACCCCGGGGGTGGGTTCATCGCCGCCCTCGTCGCAGCCAGCGCAGTCGCCTACGTCTATATGGCCAAGCCCGTGCACGCGCCCGTGTCACGCCCGAGGGTCCCGGTCTACCTCATCGCCGGCGGAGTCCTCACGGCCCTGTTCGCCGGATTCCTCGGCTACGCGGCAGGCCAGTTCCTGGAGCCCCTCTACGGATATGTCCTCACGATCAAGGTGGCGAGCTCACTGCTCTTCGACGTCGGTGTCTACTCCGCTGTGCTCGGCCTCGTCATGGTCGCCTTCAACGTCCTCGGGACCGAGGGCGACGAGGGCAACACCACCGGCAGCCGACCCACACCGGAGGAGGTGTCGCGGTGATCATTGCCCTGACGATCGGCGTCCTCGTGGCCGGGGGCACCTACCTCCTGCTGCAGCGAAGCCTGGTCCGGATCGCGTTCGGCGTCGGCCTGCTCAGCCATGGGGTCAACCTCTTCCTCCTCACCGCGGGTGTCTCGGCCTTCCGTGACGAACCCCTCGGCGGGCGGATGGACCCGGCTGCGGCCGCCGACCCCTTGCCGCAGGCCTTCGTCCTCACCGCCATCGTCATCACGCTGGCGGTGACCGTGTTCCTCCTCGCTCTCGCCGTCATCGGGCGCAACGACAACACCCACCGCATTCCGGAGACCGGGGAGGAGCACGACCGATGAACGCGCCGTACCTCCCGCTCTTCGTCGCGGTTCCGTTAGTGGCCTCCGGACTGACCGCGCTCATCCCGGGCAGGCTTCTGCACCGGGTGATCCTGCTGCTCATGCCGCTGCTCAGTGGTGCGGCGGGCATCTGGCTCCTCATCCGGCACCTCGGTGACACCCCGGTCCTCGTCGCCCAGGTCGGTGGCTTCGTGCCGGGGGTGGCCATCCCCTTCGTCTCGGACATGCTCACGTCCGTCATGCTCACGGTGACCGGGCTGACGACGGCGATCGTACTGACGTTCGCCGTGCGCACGGGCGAGAGCTCCCTGGCCTTCTTCTCGCCTCTCGCGCTCATCCTCATCGCCGGTGTCAACGGCGCTCTGCTCACCGGTGACCTGTTCAACCTGTTCGTCTTCATCGAGGTCATGTTGCTGCCGTCGTATGCGCTGCTCGCCATGACCGGCACGTGGCGTCGTCTCGGCGTGGGCCGGCTCTTCCTCACCGTCAACCTCGTAACGTCGTCGATCTTCCTCATCGGCATCGCCCTGCTGTATGCGGCGGCCGGCGCGGTCAACATCGCCGTCCTCGAAGGGGCTGCGGCGGACGACCCGAGGGTCGCGCTGGCCGCCGCGGTGATCCTCCTCGCGCTCGTCATCAAGGCCGGCGCCGTGCCCGTCTACGGCTGGCTGCCCCGGGCCTACGCAGGCACGTCTGCGATGGTCATGGCGCTCTTCGCCGGACTGCACTCCAAGGTCGCGCTCTATGCCATCTACCGGGTGTACTCCGTCGTCTACGACAACGACGCCACATGGCTACCGATCCTGCTCGCGATCGCTCTCGCCAGCATCGTCGTTGGCTCATGGTCGTCTTTCGGCGGCAACTCGATCCGCCGGGTGCTGTCCTACCAGATGGTCGCCAGTGTCGGATACATCCTCCTCGGTGTCGCCATCTCTACCGCTGCGGCCCTCGCCGCCGGCCTGTTCTACATGGTCCACAGCATCCTCGTCTTCGGCGCGCTCATCCTCGCCGCTGGCGCGGTCGAGAAGACCTATGGTTCGGGCAGCCTGATCCGGCTGGCCAACCTGCTGCGCCGCGAGAAGGGAGTGGCGTGGATCTTCGGCCTCGGGCTGATCTCCCTCGTCGGGTTCCCGCCGTCCTCGGGGTTCTGGGGCAAGATCTCTCTCGTCATGGCAGCGGCACAGGCCGAGCCGATCGTCGCCGGCGTCGTCATCTCGGTGATCGTCCTAGCCAGCATCATCTCGCTGCTCGCGCTGCAGCGACTCTGGCACGAGGTGTTCTGGGGGCCCCCGATGGAGCTCTACCGTCCGACCGACCCACTGCTTCACCAGGGTGACCCGAGACGGCCGGTGCCGCTGCCGGACTGGGTCCGCATCCCCGCGGCGGATCTCGCCCCCGCCGGTGTCATGCTCGCCCTCTCCCTTCTCGTCTTCCTCCTCGCGGGTCCGCTCTGGTCGGTCGCTGCCGAGGCGGCGGCGGGCCTCGTCGACCCGACGGCCTACGTCGAGGCGGTGCTGCCATGATGCGTCTCTGGTACCTGCTGGGCTACATCGTGTGGCTGTCCAGCGAGGTGCTCAGAGCGACGGTGCGGCTCGCGCGAGACGTCCTGACACCGGGGCTGGAGGTCTCCCCGTCGATTATCGAGTTCCCACTGCGGGCGTCGTCGCGCGGGGAGATCGCGTCGATGGCGAGCTCCATCACGATCACTCCAGGCACCTTGGTCCTCGGAGTCCACACTCTCGAGGACGGCTCGCACAAGAGTTTGTTCGTCCACTTCATGTACCCGCACAGCCATCAGGACGCCATCGCCGGACTCGAGGACATGGAGTCCCGACTGCTCCGGGTGACACGGGGCCGAGCGGAGGTGGACAGATGACCATCGCCTTCGGTATCGCCATCGTCATCGTCGGGCTGTCCGCGGCCCTCGGTCTCGTCGCCGTCCTACGGGCCGAGTCCGATGCCAGCCGGGCCGTCCTCGGGGACCTGCTCTTCTTCTGTGCGGCTGCGGTGTTCATCCCCATCGCGGCTCTCACCGACTCTGCTGTTGTCTTCGACGCCGCGCTGCTCGCGACGCTGCTGGGCATCCTCGCGACGCTTGCGCTCGGCCAGATGCTCACTCGAGGGAGACGATGACCATGGGCCACACGATTCTCACCGCTCTCGCGGGCATCTCCGCGATCCTCGGGTCGCTCGCATTCCTCATCACCGCCATCGCGCTGCTGCGGGTGCGCGACGCAGTGAGCCGGGTCAACGCCCTGACCCCGGCGACCGCGCTCGGTCTGCCGCTGATGCTCGTGGCCGCGCTCATCCAGCAGAGCCTGGCCAACGGCTGGGACTGGAGCGACTTCGGCAAGGTGGTGCTGGCCCTGGCCGGTTCGGTCATCGTCTCCTCGGTCGCGAGCAACACACTCGGCCGCGCCGCCTACCGGTCAGGCGCTCCGCTCGATCCCGCGACAGAACCGAACGAACTGGCCGGCCGCTAGGAGCGACCGGCCAGCTCGGTGGAGCTTCGCCAAGGCTCAGTCGGCAGGTGCTGCCATCCCGTCCTTGATCAGGCCCATGACGCTCGCGTCCGCCAACGTCGTGACGTCACCGACCTCGCGGTGCTCGGCCACGTCACGCAGGAGCCGACGCATGATCTTGCCGGAGCGCGTCTTCGGCAGCTCCGCGACGATCATGATGGTTCTCGGCTTGGCGATCGGACCGATGTCCTTTGCGACGTGGTTGCGCAGCTCCTGGACGAGGTCGCCGCCCTCGCCGACCTCGTCGGCCTCCTCCACGGCCTCCTCGCGGAGGATGACGAAGGCGCAGACCGCCTGGCCGGTCGTCTCATCGGCGGCACCGACGACGGCGGCCTCGGCGACCTTGGGATGGGAGACGAGCGAGGACTCGATCTCGGCCGTGGACAGTCGGTGTCCCGAGATGTTCATGACGTCGTCGACCCGGCCGAGCAGCCAGATGTTGCCCTTCTCGTCGTACTTCGCGCCGTCCCCGGCGAAGTAGTACTCGGGGCCGAACCGGCTCCAGTACGTCTCCTTGTAGCGCTCCGGGTCACCCCAGATGCCGCGGAGCATGCCCGGCCACGGCTTGGTGAGCACGAGGTACCCGACCTTCTCGGGCTCGTGCGTCGGCTGGCCCTCGTCGTCGAGGATCTCGGCGTTGATGCCGGGGATGGGCCGCTGCGCGGAGCCGGGCTCGAGCTCGGTGACGCCCGGGAGCGGGCTGATCATGATGCCGCCGGTTTCGGTCTGCCACCACGTGTCGACGATCGGGGCTTCGCCGTGGCCGATGTGCTTGCGGTACCAGTTCCACGCCTCGGGGTTGATCGGCTCGCCGACCGAGCCAAGCATCCGGATGGAGGAAAGGTCGAACTTCGCGGGGATGGCATCGCCCCACTTCATGAAGGTGCGGATCGCCGTCGGTGCGGTGTAGAGGATCGTCACGCCGTACTTCTCGATGATCTCCCACCAGCGGCCCTGGTGCGGCGTGTCGGGGGTGCCCTCGTAGATGACCTGGGTCGCGCCGTTGGCGAGTGGTCCGTAGGTGATGTAGGTGTGGCCGGTCACCCAGCCGACGTCGGCCGTGCACCAGTAGACGTCGGTCTCCGGGTGGACGTCGTGGACGACCGAGTTGGTGTAGGCCGCCTGGGTGAGGTAGCCGCCGGTCGTGTGCAGGATGCCTTTGGGCTTCCCCGTCGTGCCGGAGGTGTACAGGATGAAGAGAGGGTGCTCGGAGTCGTGCGGCTGGGCCTCGTGCTCGTCGGAGGCGGCGTCGACGACGTCGTGCCACCACTGGTCACGTCCCTCGTGCCACGTCACGTCACCTTCGGTGCGCTTGACGACGAGGACCTTCTCGACCGTCGTCTCCCCCTCCAGGGCCGCGTCCACGGCGTCCTTGAGCGGGGCGGGCTTTCCGCGCCGGAACTGGCCGTCGGTCGTCACGACGACCTTGGCCTCGGCATCCTCGATCCGCGAGCGGAGCGCATCGGCGGAGAACCCGCCGAAGACCACCGAGTGGGGCGCCCCGATGCGCGCACAGGCGAGCATCGTGAACACCGTCTCCGGGATCATGGGCATATAGATCGCGACCCGGTCGCCCTTGGTGACCCCGAGGGACTCGAGCGCGTTGGCGGTGCGCTTGACCTCGCGGGTGAGGTCCGCGTACGTGATCGTGCGGGAGTCCCCCTTCTCGCCCTCGAAGTGGATGGCGACCCGCTCCCCGTTGCCTGCCTCGACGTGCCGGTCAGCGCAGTTGTAGGCGACGTTCAGCTCTCCGCCGACGTACCACTTCGCGAAGGGTGCGTCACTCCAGTCGAGGGTCGCGTCGAAGTCGGTGGCCCAGGTGATCCGGGACCGGGCCTGGTCGGCCCAGAAACCCTCGTAGTCAGCGGCGGCCTGCTCGAAGAGCTCGGGCTGGCCGTTGGCCTGGGCAGCGAACTCGGCGGTGGGGGCGAGACTACTGTCGGTCATAATCGGACTTCTCCTCACAGGTGTGGCGACATCGGCACGTGGTCCTAGCCAACTAGACATGGCGGCCGGCGGCAACACCGGGGGTCTCCCCAACGCGGTCGGCGGGCCCCTCGCTCGCTCAGCGGTCGCCGCTTAGGTCCGCAGCCGGTAGCCCATGCCGCGGACGGTCTCTATGGTTTCAGCCGCGATCTTGCGCCGCAGGTAGCGGACATAGACGTCGACGATGTTGGAGCCCGGATCGAAGTCGTAGCCCCAGACGTGGCTGAGCAGCTGCTCACGCGTGAGCAGCTGCCCGGGATGCCGCAGGAAGGTCTCGAGCAGGACGTACTCGCGCGAGCTGAGGTCGCTCTCCTTGCCCCCCTCGACCGTGACGCGACGGGTGCGCACGTCGAGGCTGATCGGCCCCGCGGTGATGACGGTGGCGGCCGACTCCGCGTTGCCGTCGCCGTTCGCGGGGCTGGTCCGCAGCCGGAGACGGATCCGCGCGAGCAGCTCGCCGCAGCTGAACGGCTTCTGCATGTAGTCGTCCGCACCGCCCTCGAGGCCGGCGGTCGTGTCGGCGACTGAGTCCCGGGCGGTGAGGATGATGACCGGCAGACTCGAACCGCCGTCCCGGATCCGGCTGAGGACCTCGAACCCGTCCATCGCAGGCAGACCGATGTCGAGGATCATCAGGTCGAACTCGCCCGTGAGAGCCATCGCCATCGCTGTCGGGCCGTCCTGGAGGACCGTGGGACTGAGGCCGCTCGCCGTGAGGCCCTTGGCGATGAAGGACGCGATGCGGTTCTCGTCCTCGGCGACGAGGATGCGGCTCACGTTGTGCTTCCAGACTGGTCGGCGACGATCTCCTGCGTGAGTGTGCGATATGTGCGGAACGGAGGACCGGCCGGGCAGGTCGATGACGAACTCGGCGCCCCCGGCCGCCGTCGCAGAGGTGACACTGGCCGTGCCCTCGTGCGCCTCGGCGATGGCTCTCACGATGGCAAGACCGAGCCCGGTGCCGCCGGTGCTCACCCCGGTGCCCGATGTGAACCGCTCCCACACCCGTTGCCGGTCGGCGGGCGGGACGCCGGGTCCACTGTCGCGTACCCAGAGCTGGACCCGGCCTCCGGCGCTCGAGCAGCCCAGGGCGATGAGGTCGCCCGGGCCGGTGACCTTGTATGCGTTGCTCGCCAGCTGTAGCAGCGCCTGGGTGAGGCGGCGCGGGTCGGCGTACACCGTGAGCGGCTCGCACGGATCGAGGAGCCACCGGCGGTCACCGAGGACCGAGGCCTTGTCGAGGGTGTCCTCGACGAGGAGATGCAGCTCGACGGGCTCGCGGGTGAGGAAGTCGGGACGCTGGGCCTTAGCGAGGAGCAGGAGGTCCTGGACGAGGAGGTTCATCCGGTCCAGCTCGTCGATGGGGGCCAGGATGCGAGGCGCAAGCATCCATGCGGCGAGCACGAGCCCGAGCCAGGCCAGGAGGGCCGCCACGGCGTAGACGCGGATCGTCTCGTCCAGCTCCTGGAACTCAACCGCCTGTCATGGATGACGACGTAGTGAGCCGTCTGGTCGCCGTGCTTGATGGGGAGGCCGCGTAGAGCACGTCACCGAGGGCGGGCGAGGAGTAGCGGCCGTAGGTCGCCGTGGTGTGCCGCGTCACCTCGGCTCGGAAGCGCTCGTCCTGATGGAGCCCTGCAGCGCCGTCGGCCGCGACGATCGTCGCGGCCTCGACGAAGCCCAGGGAGGCCTCATGGGCATCGGGGACGTTGCGCTCGATGGCGACAGTGATGAGACGGTCGGCGCTCGCGAACGGCTCACCGGTGTCGGGATCGACACCCTGGTTGGCGAGCTCGCGGAACTCGCTGACCTCCTGATGCAGACTTCGGTTGACGCGATCGGTGACCCCCTGGCGTACGACGAGTAGCGCGGCGAGTCCGGCGGCCAGGAGGCCGAGCGCAGAGAGGATCGCGACCGAGCCGACGATGCGTCGCCGCAGCATGAGGCGAGACGTGAGGCGGGACGACGCCAACGGAGGAGACTGCAGCGAAGGCTCGTCCCTGCTCATTCGGCGCGGCTCCGCAGACCGGAACTCGGCTCAGTCATCATCACCATCGTCATCATCACCATCGTCATCATCACCATCGTCGTCGTCGTCATCGTCGACCGGGACGCGGACGGGTGACTGCGTCCTCGGCGTCACCACCTCGGTGGTTCGCGTCGGAGAGGGGTCGGGAGTCGCCGTCTCGGGAGGCGCAGTGTCGGGAGTCGGCATGGGAGGTTCGGTGAGGGTGAGCGCGGGAGGAGCCTCGTCGAGATCGATCGGTTCTCCGAGTGCGGGTGCGTCCCCGGCTGTCATCAGCACAATGACGGAAACGATGGATCCGCTGCCAGTGCCCCCCACAGCGCCACGAGTCGCTTGTCATCGCCCATGCCTCCCACTGCTGTCCCCTCCGAGGGAGAGAGCCGAGTCGGATTTCGGTGACAGTCTTCTCATCTCGCGGGTCACCATCGATGGGCCACGTCGATGACGAGCCGCGTGGTCCTCGCGGTGCTGTCGGTCAGGGTGAAGACTCGGAACGGCAGCCTGGCCCGGACCCCCAGTCCGACCGTCGTCTGTCCCTCGAACGACCCGGCCCAGGCCACCTGTCGGAAGGTAGAGAAGCCGGCGACGTTGACGAGCTCGCGCTGGTTCGCAGGGCGGTACGTCGCCCGACCGAGGCCGTCGTGGGCGGGGGCCTTGGCAATGATGCGGATCTTGGCTCCGCCCCGCAGGGGGACGAGAGCCCCGGAGCCGTCGGCATGAACGTTGCTCACGTATCGGACGTCGTAGCCGGTCCGTGCCGTGCCGTTGAGGTCGATGATGAGACGGTCGTAGCAGGCGTGTCGTCCGGCGCGGACATTGGTCATCGTGGCGGTGCTCATCGGGGCGCTCGACCTGGCGAGCGAGCCCCAGGTGATGCCGCAGTAGGGCGCGGCCTGGGCTGTCGGTGCGGTGGCGGCGACACCGGACACGGCGAGTGCGAGGGCGGCGACCGCGCTGGCGAGACGGGTGCGAAGGGACATGGCGATCTCCTTGGTGTGTGGCGTTCGGGTGACGAGCGTCACCGTGGGGAATGGACTCCTCGCGCGGGTCCGACGTTGACAGCGGTGGGGAGGGTCGGCCGTTCGGCCGCTGGCAGACTGGTCGGCATGAGTGACAGCGCACCCGAGACCGTCCGGTCGGTCGGTAGCCCGAGACCACCCGGGGGCGGCGAGTTCGACCAGGCGTTGGACGCTGCCGAGCTTCTCGAAGGGTGGACGATCGGCAATGCCGTCAACGGGGGATTCGCCATGGCCCGACTTGCCGCCGGCCTGCGACCACTCCTGGATGAGGACGGAGGACACCCGGACTGCCTAGTCCTGTCCGCATACTTCTTGTCCGCTGCGCGGCCGGGTCCGTATGCGGTCGAGCCACAGGTCGTTCGCGTCGGCCGGACGATGTCGACCGGACAGGTTTCGCTGTGGCAGGGGGACCGCGGCGAGCGTGTCGAGCGTATCCGCGCGCTCGCCACCTTCGGCGACCTGTCGGCGATGTCGGTTCCCGTGCGGCGTCAGGCCGACCCGCCGCCGATGCCCCCACCCGATCACTGCCTCGGTGTGAGCGACCTGCCGGACCGTGCCGCTGTCCACTTCCCTCCGCTCATGGATCGCGTCGAGCTCCGTCTTGACCCGGCAACGGCGATGTGGGGGATCGGTCAACCGTCGCAGGAGGGCCGGATGCGGGGGTGGATCCGCTTCAGGGACGGTCGCGAGCCGGACGCTCTCTCCCTGCTGTTCTTCCTCGATGCCCTTCCGCCCGTCGCCTTCGACCTCGGTCTGCTGGGATGGGCGCCGACGCTCGAGTTCAGCGGTCATATCCGAGCCGAGCCGGCGCCCGGATGGCTCCAGGTCGAGCTGGCGACCGACAACTTCTCCGGCTCCCTCCTGGAGGAGGACGCCCGGATCTGGGACAGCACCGGGCGTCTCGTCGCTCAGTCCCGCCAGCTCGCCGCCGTCCGGATCCCGAGATCCTGATGCGATTGTTCGGCGCTGCGGCAACCATCGGGCCCGAGAGGGTGTCACCGTAGAGGCATGACGGTTGCTGTGGCCTATGCGGGAGGGGAGTCCAGCAAGGCCGCTCTGCGGCTCGCGGTGCGTGAGGCGCGACTTCGGCGGATGACCCTCGTCGTCATTCACACGACCCCCGGGGAGGTCTACGAAACACCCCGCTACGCAGGACCGGACACTCTGCTCGACCTCGAGAGACACCTGCGCGAGACCGGGGTCAACTTCGTCATCCGCCAGCCCGTGGCCACCGATGTTGCAGAAGGCGTGCTCGAGGAGGCCGAACGCGTGCGGGCGAGCCTCCTCGTCGTCGGCCTGCGACGCCGCTCCCGGGTGGGCAAGGTACTGCTCGGCAGTATCGCCCAGAAGATCGTTCTCGACTCACCGGTGCCGGTGCTTGCGGTGCCGCCGGCCATGGTCGGCGCCTAGCGGATCGACTGCAGCTCTACCCCCTCGGGGGTGTGCAGGCGGGCCATCGTCTTCGCGGTTCCCGTCGGGATCTGTTCCGGGGTGGCCAGGGAGACGAGAATGGCGGCGGTGAAGGCGGCGGGGATACACCACGCGGCCGGCTGGGACAGGGCCGTCGCGAGCCATCCCGGGTCGGGTCGCAGGACCACCGTGACGATCGTCGCGGTCGTGGCGAGCCCGCCACCGATGAGAAGCCCGGCGTAGGCGCCGGTCACCGAGAGCCGTCGCCACCACACGCCGAGGACCAGCAAGGGGGCGAGGGTCGAGGCGGCGATGGCGAAAGCGAGGTTGACGGTGCGCGCCAACCCGAGGGGAGCGGTGGAGACCGCCCCGACGAGAGGGACGAGCACGGCGACGACCGTCGCGATCCGGAAGCTCTGGATGACGCCGCTGTCGCCCGCGGTCATTCGGGCCAGGGTGGGGCGGAGCACGTCCTGCGCGATGACGCCGGCGATCGAGATGACCAGACCGGACGCCGTGGAGAGGAAGGCCGCGAAGGCTCCGCCGGCGAGGATGGCTGCAAGCACCTCACCGGTCAAGCCGGGGAAGGCGGCCCTCGGCAGCTCGAGGACGATCTGGTCGGCGGGGACGTCGGCGATATGCGGCGGAAGGTAGACCCGGCCCAGCACCCCGTAGATCGGGGGGAAGAGGTAGAACAGCCCGATGAGGGCGATGACGACGACGGTTGTGCGCCGCGCAGCACGACCGTCGGGGTTCGTGTAGAAGCGGACAAGGACGTGCGGGAGTCCCATCGTCCCGAGACAGAGCGCGAGCAGGGTGCTGTACGTCGAGTAGAGCGGATAGGGCTCCTCGGGGGACCGGGTCAACGGCTCGTACCAGGTCCGCAGCGCATCCCCGCCGCCGGCGATCTCACGCGGACCGGGAGCTCCCTGGGAGGTCCAGAGCCAGAGCAGCACGAACGCCGGAATGGCGAGAGCGGAGAGCTTGAGCCAGTACTGCATCGCCTGCACCAGCGTGATCGACCGCATGCCTCCGGCTGCGACGCCGAGGACCACGGTGACGACCACGACGGCTGCTCCGACCCAGGTCGGCCACCCGGTGACGGACCGCAGCGCCAGGCCGGCCCCTTGGAACTGCGGAAGAAGGTACAGCCATCCGATGCCGACGACGAGGATTGCCGCCATCCGCCGGATCGTCACGGACTGCATCCGCATCTCCGCGAAGTCGGGGATCGTGTATGCGCCGGACCGCCGCAGCGGGGCGGCCACGAGGACGAGGAGGACGACGTAGCCGGAGGTGTAGCCCACGGGGAACCAGAGGGAGTCGAACCCGCGCTCGTAGATGAGACCGGCGACACCGAGGAAGCTTGCGGCAGACAGGTACTCGCCGCTGATGGCACTGGCGTTGCGGGTCGGTCCGACGAGTCGTGACGCGACATAGAAGTCGCTCGTCGTCCGGGACAGCCGCAGCCCGAAGGCACCGACGGCAAGGGTGACGAGGCAGACGAGGACGATCGCGGCGACGGCGAAGGCGTCGAAGCTCGCCCCGGTCACGAGAGTCTCTTGACGATCTCGGTGAAGGTGTTCTCGATCCGGGTCGCCCGCCGTACGTACGAGGCGGCGACGAGCGCCGTGAGTGGATAGATGAGCACCCCGATGAGGATCCACGCGATGGGCATTCCGAACAGGCGGGCCTCCCGCGCGGCCGGGACGAGCGAGAAGATCAGTGGCAGGCCGCCCAGACCGACCATCCCGAACGCGATGATCGTCGCAGCGAGCCGGAACTGGGCCCGCATGAGACCGCGCAGATAGACCTCGCCGAGCTCGGTCTGCTCATCGAGCTCTGCCTCGAGGGGGCGTCGTGCCGGTGCCCGTGCCGCACGGCGCGAGCTCGTGACCCGGATCCGCTCCGGTGCGCCCTCTGCTGGGGGCTGCGGGCGCATGCGTCTCGCTCCTTGTGGCTAACGCTCGGCCGAGCGCGGTTTGAGAAGCCGCTCGCGCAGGTCCCGCGTGTGCCGGCGGCTCACTTGCAGCTCTGCTCCCTCGGTGACCACGACGAAGCGCCCGCGCTCGAGCCGGACCTCCTTGATGTGGTTCGTGGAGACGAGGGTCGACCGATGGATGCGGACGAATCCGGCGGACTCCCAACGCTCCTCGAGTGTGTTGAGTGGGATGCGCACCAGGTGCGAGCCCGCCGCGGTATGGAGCCGGGCGTAGTCACCCTGAGCCTGGGCGTAGCGAATGTCGCTGCGGTTGATGAACCGAGTGATCCCTCCGAGCTCGACAGGGATCGTCTCGTCCTCGACACTCGCCATCGGCGTCTCGCCGCCTCGCAGCTGGCCGACCACCCTGCGGATCGCCTCGCTGAGCCGCTCCTCCCGCACCGGCTTCATGACGTAGTCGGTCGCGTTGACCGCGAAGGCGTCGACCGCATGCTCGTCATAGGCGGTGACGAAGACGATCTGGGGGCGCTGAGCGAAGCGGGCGATGACCCGGGCCAGCTCCAGGCCGCCCAGGCCGGGCATGTTGATGTCGGAGAAGACGACATCGATCTGTTCGGACTCCAGCGCGCGGAGGGCGTCCATACCGCTGCCCGCGATGATGATCCGCCCGATGCGCTGGTCCTGCTCGAGCAGGAAGCGCATCTCTGCGAGCGCGGGAGCCTCGTCGTCGACGACGAGCGCGGTGAGGACGTCGCTCGAACCGCCGCCATCTGCGTCGATACCGGGCATGATCCTCACCTTACGACGGTTCGACCGCTCTGGTGCAGGGCCGGAGCGAACTTCGGGACCCGGAACGAGACCTTCGTGCCCGCGCCCGGAGCAGTCTCGATGACAAGGCCGTACTCCTCCCCGTAGACCTGGCGGAGCCTGGCATCGACGTTGCCGAGGCCCACGTTGTCGGTGTCGACGGTCGCGTCGAGGGCCGCTCGCACCCGCTCTGGGTCGGCCCCCACCCCATCGTCCTCGATGACGATCTCCGCCTCGGACCCGAGGTCGCGGGCCTGGAGGGTGAGCAGCCCCGGGGTCGTCTTGCCGGCGAGACCGTGGAGCACCGCGTTCTCGACGAGCGGCTGGACGGCGAGGTAGGGCACCTGGACGGGGAGCACCTCCGGAGCGATGAGGAGGGAGACCGAGAGCCGGTCTCCGAAGCGGGCCTGTTCGAGGACGAGGTAGCGCTCGACGTTGCGCAGCTCCTCGGAGAGCGTGGTGAAAGCGCCGCCCTTGCGCAGCGCATACCGGGTGAAGTCGGCGAACTCGAGGAGCAGCTCGCGGGCCCGCTCCGGGTCGGTGCGGACGAAGGAGGCGATGGCCGCGAGGGAGTTGTAGACGAAGTGCGGGCTGATCTGGGCCCGCAGGGCGCGCAGTTCGGCCTCCATGGCGCGGGTACGCTCACGACCCAGCTCGGCGAGCTGGAGCTGGGCGGAGGCCCAGTTGGCGATCTCCTCGGTCGCCCTGGCCAGCCCCGCGGAGCTCTCGGGCGCGTAGGCGGCGAGCGCCCCGACGACGAAGTCGTCGACGACGAGTGGAGAGATGACCGCAGAGCGGATGGGACACTCGGGGTCGGAGCAGGTGATCTCTCCGGTGCCGATGACGATCGTCTGGCCGGCCTCGATGACCTCTGCGGTGTGGGCGGCGACGTCGGCCGCATGATGCTCACCCTCGCCGACCCAGGTGAAGGTGCGCGTCACCCCTTGGATGGCGAGGGCTGAGGCATGAAGCATGTCGATGAGGTGGCGGGCCGCGCGGGTCGCGCCCTCATCGGTGAGTCCCTCGCGAAGCGGGTCGGCCGCCAACGAGACGGTGTGCAGGGTCTCGTAGGTGGCTCGATCGACGTCTGAGAGGAAGCCGTGAGCGCGCTCGTGGTGGCGGCGACGCAGGGTCCAGAGGAGAGCGACGAACAGGCAGGCACCGAGGACGATGAGCGCCGTCGGCAGGTGCAACCCGCCCGTGACCATGTCGCCACCCTAGTGCGAGATGGTGGTCACTGCGCACGTCCTGGCTAACGTGGGGTCGTGCCCGATCACTCGACTCCCGTGTCCCCTCCTGTCGCCGCCCTCGCGCAGGTCGCCGACTGGCCCGAGCTGAACGAGCCGATCGAGATGGTGCGGGACGCGCTGACCTCCCTGCGCTGGCACCAGGCGCTCCGTCGCCGGATTCCGGAGTGTGCTGCCGAGTCCCGCGTACGGGGCGCGCAGGCCAGCGGGGAGCTCGAGGGGGCAAGGCTGCCGGTCGACATGGTCCGGGAGCTCATGGCCGGGGTCCGGCCCTGGCCCCAACAGGTCGACCCGGTCGAGTCGGTCATGCGTGGGGTGGTCGCCGCCACGGCCGCGAGCGAGGAGGTGCGCAGTCGTGTGCTGGGCGCACCGGCGCAAGCGCTCGCCCGGCTGCACGTCGCGGCAGTGGGAGACCGGGTCGACGCGGCCGCCGTGGGCCGACCTCGGGCGACCGGTGAACCCTGCGGTGAGCTCGTCGACATCGGCCCGCTTCCCGGCGCTGCTGAGGTATCGGATCGGCTCGACCTGCTGGGGGAGGTCATTCGCGGTCACGCCTCGATCCCCGGGGTCATCCTCGCTGCGGTCGCCCATGCCGAGGTGGCCACCGTGCGACCGTTCACACACGGCAACGGTGTGGTCGCGCGCGCCCTCGAACGCTCGCTCATCCAGGCGACCGGCCTGGATCCCACCGGCGTCGCGGTCACCGAGATCGGACACTTCCGGCAGGGGATGCCCGCGTATGTCGGAGCTCTGACGGCCTATGCCACCGGCTCCCGGGAGGGGGTCCGGCTCTGGCTCGTGCACTCTTGTGACGCGCTCGTGGCCGCCGCCGCCGAAGGTCGCGCTGTCGCCGATGCGGTGCTCGCAGGACGCCTACCCCAGGCCTGAGTGGAATCCGTGGATTGAACCGCCCTTTTCGACGGAAACTGTTGAAACTGAACAGCTGCAGCGACGGAATCCTGGTATCTCATTGAAATCGGTTGGTTATTGCCACCGCGGGTTGCGAGACGGGGACGTTATGGCGCAGTATTAAGGCACTCGCTCCCCGCAAGGGTCGCAGCGAGCGACGTTCCGGCCTCTCCCCCCCGAGGCCTGGCGCGTCGACGGCCCCGGTTGTCCCCCCGACCGGGGCCGTCCCCTTTCCCGGCTCACTCCGTTCCCCGGTCTCGGGTTCCAGCCCCGCTCGGGTGGGCCCGCCCCCGACCCTTCGACGCCGTCCCCTTTCCCGGAATCGTGTTTCATCAACACCACCCTCATGTCTCGGGCGCGTCGTCCACCGGGGTGGATCGTGGACTGTCGATCGTGGTGTGAGCCGATCCATCCTGTCGGTATGGGAATGACGATCGGCGTTGTCGGAGCATCCGGTGGAGTGGGCGCCTCGACACTCACTGCAGCGCTTGCGGTTCGCGCGCACGCGGTGATCGACGACTGCCGCAGGTCCGTCGCGGTCGACCTGGACATCCGGGGCGGACTCGACACGATCCTGTGTGTCGAGCATGTCGACGGGCTGCGTTGGCCGGATGTCGAGCTGCGCGGCTGGGCCGACCCCGGGTCGGGGCGTTCTGTGGCTGCGTTTGACCTGCCGGGAGACGCACAGGTCCACGTCCTGGCCGGCACCGGCGATGCGGCCCTGGACTGGTCGACGGTGACAGAGACGGTTGACGCCCTCGCGGCGGAAGCCGACCTGGTGGCGGTGGACTGTGGACCGCGACCGCAGGGCTCGGTCCTCTCCAGGCTCGATCTGCTCGTGGTGATGGCACGGACCACCGCCAAGGGTGCCGCCGACGCTGTCGCGCTCTCACGGACCTGCCCACTGGCGCGCACTCGGAGGGTTCTCGTCACCCGTGGTGCGCCGCGCGACCGAAGCGGCCACGCTCTCGCCCGCGAGCTGGACGTCCGGTACCTGACACACCTGGCCGATGACCCCGCCATCGTCCGGCACGCCACGGAGGGCCTGCCGCCCGGCGCGCTTCGCTCCGCCGTCGACACCGTCGCGGACGAGGTGCTCACCATGACCGAGTCCGACTGGCTCGCGTCACTGGTGGGCCGGCTGGACGAGCCGGGTCGGAGCGCCTGATGGACCCGCTCATCCGACGTCTCATCAGCGACGCGCGCATCACGGATGTGCTCGTCAACGGCGACGGGTCGATCTGGGTCGATCGCGGCGAGCGACTCGAACGGGTCACGGACGCACTGCCGGACTCGGCGTCGGTGCGACGCCTGGCGGTGCGTCTCGCCGCGGGGGCGGGGCGGCGGCTCGATGACGCGATGCCCTACGCCGACGGGCAGCTCCCCGGCGGTGTGCGGCTCCATGCGGTCCTGTCTCCGATCGCGACCGACGGGGCGCACATCTCGTTGCGGGTGCCGCGACGCGTGTCCTTGAGCCTCGCCGACCTGGAGGCCGACGCGTTCGTCACCTCAGCGCAGGCCGCCGAACTGCGTGAGCTCGTCGGGTCCCGCCGGTCGGTCCTTGTCTCAGGCGGGACCGGCACCGGCAAGACGACTCTCCTCGCCGCGCTGCTGACGGGGGTGCCGCGCACGGAGCGGGTGGTGGTCGTCGAGGATGTGAGCGAGCTGCACGTTCCCCACTCGCATGTCGTCAGGCTCCAGGCCAGGCATCGCAATGTCGAGGGGGCCGGCGAGATCACCATGACCGATCTCGTCCGCCAGGCGATGCGGATGCGGCCGGACCGGATCGTTGTGGGCGAGGTCCGTGGCGCCGAGGTCATCGATCTGTTCCGGGCCTTCAACACCGGGCACGAGGGGGGCTTCGCGACCGTGCACGCGAACTCGGCCCATGACGTCATGGCCCGGCTCGAGGCCCTCGGCTCGCTCGCAGGACTCCCGGCGGAGGCTGTGCGCAGCCAGGCTCTGGCTGCTGTCGACGCAGTCATCCACCTGGAGCGGGTCGACGGCCGACGTCGGGTGCGCGAGATCGCGACGTGGCCACCCTCTCGCCGGGTACACACCGTCCCTGTGCCGGTCGATGCTGTCCGCGACGCATCGTGAGCGCTCGCGGTCGACTGCACCAGTGGGATCCGGAGGCCCTCGGGGACGCACTCGAGGTCGTCGCGTCGGCCCTTCGTGCGGGGCTGCCCCCGGGTGTGTCGCTTTCCATCGCCCGCGGGTCGACCGACTGGGGGCGGCTCGAAGAAGCCCGGGTGACGAATGTCATCGACCGTCTCGACCGTGGGCTCACGACGTGCTCCGCCTGGCTGCTCCCATCCGACGAAGGCGAGGCGGCAGACGCCTACCGCATGGTCGGCAGTGTCTGGGACCTCGCTCTGCAGACCGGAGGTCCCCTCGCAGAGGCGGTGGACTACCTCACCGATCACCTGCGTGAGCAAGCGCGGCTCCACGGCCGCCTCGAAGCGCTCGCCGCCGGTCCGCGAGCCTCCGCGAGACTGCTCACCCTCCTGCCGCTCGTCGGCCCGGCGCTGGCAGTGCTCGTCGGTGCGGACCCACGTGACCTGTACCTCTCCTCTCCTGTGGCCGGCGGCAGCGCCATCATCGGTCTCGCGCTGACCGCGGTGGGCTGGCGCTGGAGCCGCGCGATGGTGCGGAAGGCGGCACGGCCCCGTCGGTACGCCAGGATCGATCTCGCTGGACAGGGCTGACTGCGTGGTTCTCAGCCTCGCTCTCGCACTGGTGTGTGCCGGGGCCCTGCTGTGGCCTTCTCCGTGGGCCGATCCCAGAGATGCTTTCTGGCGTGAACGGGTTCGAGCGCGGACCAGCGCCGGCCCACGCGACAGTCCAGCCGCCGATGTCGCTGTTGCCGCGCTGCTTCTCGTCATCGCCCTGCGGACCGGACTACCCGTCGTGGCGGCGCTCGAACGGGTCGCAGCTCACTGTCGCCCGGACATCTCGGGCGATCTGATGCGAGTCGTCACCGCCCACGAGCGGGCGGGTGATCGGCCCGCGGACGCGTGGTCGGGGGCGCCCGGCACCTGGCAGCCGATCGCGGCGGCGATGATCGTGGCGAGCCGAGCGGGGGTGGCGCCAGGCCCCCTGCTGCGCGCCGCGGCCCGCGCCATCCTGCGGCGCGAGAGTGTCGCTCAGGAGACGATGATCGGCCGGGTCAGCGTGCGGCTCGTCCTGCCCCTCGGACTCGTCCTGCTTCCGGCCTTCATGGGAACCACCGTGCTGCCTCTCGTCCTCGTCATGACAAGGGACTACCTCGGGCCGTGAAGCCCGGCTCACAGACAGGCTCGTGGTCGGGGGTGTCGTCCACAGGTCGCGTCTCCGCTCTTCCTTCCGGGTCCGGCGCGGAAGGACGCTGGAACCGCGACGGACCACACCGGTGGGCCACCCAGTCGCACGTCGAAAGGTGAGCAATGACAATTCGATTGGTTCGCATGGCATGTGGGGCCGACGCCGGCCGGGAGGAGAGAGGCATGACGACGGCAGAGTACGCGGTGGGCACGATGGCCGCGGTCGCGTTCGCCGTCGCACTCCTGGCGGTCGTCAAGTCGGATGCGGTGACGTCGGCGCTGACGACGATCATCACGACCGCGCTGGCGTCAGGCTCGTGATGATCCAGGGCGGGCGGGGGCGGCACGAGTCCGGGATGGTCAGCGCCGAGCTCGCCGTCTCGTTCGTGACGCTCCTGCTCGTCCTGGCGCTCATTCTCGGCGTGCTGCGCGCTGGGATGGATCGCTCGACGGCGGTGTCCGTGGCCGGGACGGTCGTGCGAGAGGCAGCGCGCGGCGGCGACACCTCGACCCTCTGGGGTGAGCTGCGAGTCGGACTGCCGTCGGGGTCGACCGTCGAGCTGACCGAGGGCGGCGACCTGGTCCGCGCGACGGTGCGTGTGCCCGTCTCCGTCGGCATCGCAAGCGTGCTGCTCCCCGATGTCATCGAGGTGGAGGCGCTCGCGATGCGGGAACGATCGTGACCGATATAACCTCCTGTCGACTTCGCTCGGAGCAGGGCTCGGCTACGGTGCTCGTCGCGGGCCTGTGTGCGGTCGTTCTGGTCCTCGGCTCCATGGCCGTCATGGTCGCGAGCGCGGTCCACGCCTCTGCCCGAGCGCGCACAGCAGCCGACCTCAGCGCCTTGGCAGGGGCGACGGCCCGCTTCCACCAGCTCCTGGGCAACTCAGAGGTCGACCCGTGCTCGGTCGCTGAGACCGTGGCCGCCGGCAATGGTGCTGCGTTGACCGTCTGTGCCGTGGACGACGCGGTCAACGTCACGGTGCGTGTCAGCGTCGCCGCTGATGGGGGGTTGTCCTTGACCGGTCTCCCGGCCGCCACCGCCTCTGCCCGGGCCGGTCCGGCGTCAACAGCCCCCTGATCCCGATGCGCCGGAGAGCAGGGGGAACCCGGAGGCCGGCGAGTGCGTCGAACCGCCATGAGACTCGTCGTGGCCCGACTGGTGCTCGGCGCAGCAGTGCTCGTCAGTGCATGCGGATCGGCGACCATGCCTCCAGATGGGTCACCGGATGATCCGGTCACCGCCGCGCCCGGTGAGCCCGTCGGGTCTGGTGATCCCCTCGGGGTCGGAGGCAGCGATCTGCTCGTGGACGCGACAGGGGACGCGCCGTTCTACCTCGAGGCGGCATCGGTGCGGGTGGCCGAGTCCTATCCCGTCCAGCTCTTCCTCGACGTCACCGGCAGCGCACCGACGCCGTGCCATCGGATCGCCTACCGGATCGACGCGAGCGCAGCGGAGATCAATGTCGCCATCACGACCTCGTCATCGGAGAAGTCGTGTGCGCAGGTGCTTGAGCCGCACGCGTTCACCATCCCTCTCGGTCCTGCTGACCTTCCCGTCACCGTGCAGGTCAACGACGGAGAGTTCGTCGAGACAGTTCGTCCGTAGGAGTCAGCGCGCAGCGCCGTCGGTGTCACCCGGGCGCCCGGTCGCGGGGCGGTCGATCGCCGGACCCCCGCCCGGACGGTCCGCGGCCGCAGGGCCGGTATGCGCTTGGGTGTCGACCTGTCGCTCGGCGACCTCGGCGCGCTTGCGCGCCTCGCTCGTGGAGACCTTCTGGTCGGCGAGCCGCGCGTCGGACTCGCGTACCTCGCGCTCCCGCTCGCGCAGTTCGCGCTCCCACTTGGCCTGGTTCTCCTTCTCCCGGGCCTCCCGGTCCAGCTCGGCCTGTCGGGCGGCCTCCTTGGCCTCGCGGCTCTTGCGGACGCGGCGATGGGTGCCCATCCGCACGAGTGCCCAGCCCCACCAGAGCAGCGTCATGGTCACTGCACCGGCGATCACCAGCGCGATTGCCGACATCTCGTACGTCCGGTTGAGGACCTCGAAGGGGATCGGGTCCAGGGTAGA
>JBHEPF010000015.1:0-43727 GCA_046260445.1 Dermatophilaceae bacterium
GGCCGGGGGTATGCGGTGGCTCGTCCCCCCGGTCGGCGTCGACCGACCGGAGCGGAGGGGGAGCGGGCACGAACGTCGTGCACACGTGGTCGCCGTGAGCGAGGGTCGCGAGGCGCTGGACGTGCACCCCGAGAAGCCGGCTGAAGGCATCGGTCTCCGCGTCGCAGAGTTGCGGGAACTCCGCGGCGACGTGCTGGACCGGGCAGTGGCCCTGGCACAGCTGGAGCCCACCGGCGCCCGGGCCGCCCGCGACCGGACGGGCACTGGCGGCGTACCCGTCCCGGGTGAGCGCGGCAACGAGGGCGTCGGCCCGGTCACGCGGGTCGTCACCGACCCCGGCGAGCTCGACCGCGTACCTCTTCTCGACCTCGGCCACACGTTGCTCGGCGAACTCGGCGACCGCCTCGGGCCCGACTGCGGCGGAGAGGAAGCGCAGCGCCTCGCTCGCAAGGTCGTCGTAGTCGGCGGTCAGTGCCGAGTGTCCTGCCGGACTGATGACCCAGCCCCGTGCGGGACGACCGCGGCCGCGGCGGCCCGCGGGCCGGATCTCGTGGGACTCGATCAGGCCCTCGCTGTGCAACCCGTCGAGGTGCCGGCGGATCGCCGTGTCGGTCAGGCCGAGGTCCGCGCAGAGAGATGTCGCCGTGGCGGGGCCGGCCTCGCTGATCCTCCGGAGCACCCGCGAGCGGGTGCTCCGGTCGGCCGGCACGGAGTGCGGTGCACTCGGTCCCGTGGAGCGGTCGGCATAAATCACACACCCATGTTAGTTAATTGCGCAACCTGCACCAAACATGGGGGTGGCTCAATCCCGCGATCCGTCCCTGACCGGCTCGGACTCATCACCCTCCGGCTCCGACTCATCACCCTCCGGCTCCGGAATGAAGACCGAACGCGACCGGTAGCGCGGTGGAGCCACTGAGTCAGGGCCGAACAGCCGCTCGCGGATGGGTGCGGTGAGAACGCCGAGCGGGGCGCTGAGCACATACGAGTAGGCGATGAACAGGAGGGTCTCGGCCGGGGCGAGCACGAGACCGGTGACCACCGCGACCCCGATGAGGGCCGTGGTCGCCCGCGCCAGGGGGGTCGTCGGCGAGAGGATGTTGCGGAAGGACCGGAACCGCACGGAGGTGACCATGAGCAGCGCTGGGACGATTCCCACGACGACCGGCAGCAGTGCCACCTCACCGACCCGCGGGCCGACGTCGGGGCTGTCCAGCGCGAAGATCGTCGCGATGATCACCGCCGCCGCTCCCGGGCTGGGGAGCCCGACGAAGTAGCGCTTGTCGGCCATCGGGTCGACGGTCACGTTGAACCGAGCGAGCCGGAACGCGGCGCAGGCGAGCCAGAGGAACGCCCCTCCCCACGCCGCCACCGGCCACGCGTCGAGCGCCCAAGTGTGGACGAGGACCGCCGGCGCCATCCCGAACGAGATGAGGTCGGCCATGGAGTCGAGCTGCACGCCGAACGGCGTCGTCGCCCCGACCTTGCGCGCGACGAACCCGTCGGCGATGTCGAGGAGGATGGCGAGGAAGAGGATCCCGGCCGCCCACGCGAAATGCTCACGGAAGGCCAGGAGCACCGAGGCGAAGCCGCACGCCAGGTTCGCCGTCGTGAAGGCGCTCGGCGCGGTGACCCGCAGTCGATCCCGCCGACTCAGCTGTCGCAGCGAGACGACCTCGGCCCCGGTCGGTGACACCAGACGCCACCGGTCGAAACGCCTCCGGCGAGCACCCGTCCGCCGCGACCCTCCGCGACGTCGGGTGCGGCGTCGCCTGGAACCGTCGGAGGTGACGGGAGCGGGGTCGTCAGCGGCTCGGGTCATCGGCGCTGATCCAGGGGGGTCGTCCCGCTCGCGCCCCATCGGGCGATGACCGTCTCTCCCCCGACGACCCGATCGCCGGTGCGCACCTCCAGGGTGCAGTCGCGCGGGACGAAGACGTCCATGCGCGACCCGAACTTCATCAGGCCGATCCGCTCCCCCGCCCGCACTTGTTGACCAGGCTGCACCCGGGTCACGACGCGACGGGCCAGGAGACCGACGATCTGGCGGAAGACGAGCGGTCGCTCCTCGTCACCGACCGGGACCGCGAGGGTGATCTCGCTGGACTCGTTCTCGGTCGCGCTCTCGGCCGAGTACGCGGCCAGCCACCGACCCGGCTTGTAGGAGACGGCGCGGACCACGCCGGCGGCCGGGCTGCGGTTGATGTGGACGTCGAGGGCAGAGAGGAAGATGGCGACCTGGAGCCAGTCGCCGGGCGGCGCGACCCCGAGCTGGGGCTCCCCTGCGTGCATGACCCTGCCGTCCGCCGGAGAGAGGACGTCCCGCTCGGCGGCGGGTCTGGAGTCGACCGGACGATCGGGGTCGCGGAAGAAGGCCGCGACGGCAGCGGGCAGAGTGGCCAGGCCGAGAGCCAGCCGGTGGCGCCCCGTCAGGGCCGCCGCCACGGCGGGCACGGCGGCGATCGCGATCGCGGGCAGTCCGGCGGGTTCGATGACGGGCCGGCGGGCGTGGTGAGTCACGCGGGCGGGCACCTCCTCGTCTCGTGGATGTCTCGATGGTGATCGCCCCCGCACACCTGATGCGCAAGCGGTCGTGGACCCCAGCCTAGGATGACAGGCGATGTCTCCCCACAATCCGCCGCCGGCGGTCGCTGTCGACGACCTGCACAAGTCCTACGGATCGGTACGTGCGGTCGCGGGTGCGTCGTGGAGTGCGCACCGCGGCCAGGTGACGGCCGTCCTCGGGTCCAACGGAGCCGGCAAGACGACGACGCTGGAGTGCCTCGAGGGTCTGCAGCGTCCGGACGGCGGCACGGTCCGCGTCCTCGGCACCGACCCCTGGGGGGCCGGCCCCGAGCACCGCGCCCGGGTCGGAGTCATGCTCCAGGACGGCGGCCTGCCCAACACGCGGTCCGCCGCGTCGGTGCTCACCCATCTCGCGTCGCTGTATGCCGAACCAGAGGAGCCAGATCGGCTCATGTCAGTCCTCGAGATCACCGACTTCGCCGCCACATCGATCCGCCGGCTCTCCGGGGGTCAGCGGCAGCGCGTCGCGCTCGCGGCGGCCCTCGTCGGCCGGCCGGAGGTCGCCTTCCTCGACGAACCGACCGCCGGGCTCGACCCCCATGCCCGGCTCGATGTCTGGGACGTCATCGCCGATCTGGCCGAAGGGGGCGCCTGCGTCATCGTGACGACCCACTCCTTCGACGAGGCCGAACGGCTCGCCGACAACGTCGTCGTCATGGACGGCGGGGCGGTCGTCGCCCACGGACCGCTCACCGACCTCACCGCCCGCGAGTCCCTCGAAACCGCCTTCTTCCGACTGACCCGACCCGGGAGACCCGGACGGGAGGGTGACCGACGATGAGTGCCCCGGCTCCGACGACGGCACGCGTTCTCGCCTCCGCTCGCTTCGAGGCCACGACGGTGCTCCGCAACGGCGAGCAGCTCCTCGTCTCCATCGTGCTGCCGCTCATGGCTCTGGTCCTGCTCACGTACGCGCCCTACCCCGTCCTCGACACTCCCCGGATCGATGTCGTGACTCCGGGGGTGTTGGCGCTCGCGGTGGTGTCGACGGCCTTCACCGGCCAGGCCATCTCGACCGGCTTCGACCGCCGCTACGGGGTGCTGCGGCTGCTCGGGGTCTCTCCGCTCGGGCGCGGTGGCCTCCTTGCGGGCAAGGCCATCGCAGTCCTCGCCGTCCTGACCATCCAGGTCCTCATTCTCGGGGTCGCTGCACTCGCCCTGGGGTGGCGTCCCGATCCGGTCGGCCTCGTGCCACTCGCCATCTCGCTCGTGCTCGGCGCCTTGTGCTTCGTCGCTCTCGCACTGCTCCTGGCCGGCGCGCTGCGCGCCGAGGCCGTGCTGGCCGCTGCCAACCTGCTGTGGGTCGTCTTCCTCGGCCTGGGTCTGCTCCTGCCCACGTCGACGCTGCCCGCGACGGTCGCGACCGTCGCCGCGTGGGTGCCGTCCGGTCTGCTCGGCGACGCCGCCCGCACGGCGGCCATCGAGGGCGGCTGGCCGCTGGTGTCGTGGGCGGTTCTGCTTCTCTGGACCGCGGTGGCCGGGGCGGTGGCGCGGCGCGTCTTCCGCTGGAGCGACTGACCCGTCACAGATCTTGAGGATGCCGTCTGCGACAGGCTTATGCGACAGTCTTCGTCGCCGGCGGGGCAGGCCCGGTCGAGGGCGGTTCGTGGTCTCCGGTCGCCGTCTCACTGCAAGGGCGAATGATCGAGCCGTCTCCTGACCCGACCTGTACCGAGCGTAGTCTTTAGAACTGTGACGACCCCCATGACGACCGCCACGCCAGCCCCGTCCCAGCCGCGCCGCGCCATCCCGCGCTGGGTGTCCCCCGTCCTCGCGGCCAACGTCATCGCCCAGGTGGGCATCGTCGTCACCGGCGGGCTCGTGCGGCTCACCGGCAGTGGTCTGGGCTGTCCCACCTGGCCCGAATGCGCACCGGGGTCCTTCACACCGACGGTCGAGCAGGAGGAGGGCTTCCACAAGTTCATCGAGTTCGGCAACCGGCTCCTCACCTTCGTCCTCGCCATCATCGCCATCGCCGCCGTGTACGCCGCCATTCGCTACCTCAGGCGGCGCCACCTCATCGTGGCCGCCGGGATCGTCCTTTTCGGTGTCGTGCTCCAAGCCGTCATCGGGGGGATCACGGTTCTCACCGGACTGCACCCCATCACTGTGTCACTGCACTTCATGGTGTCTGCCGGACTCATCTCCGCCGCGTCCTACCTATGGTTCGCCCGACACGAGCCCACCCTGCCTCGTCACCCGGTCGTCCCCCGAGTGGTCACCACCCTCGCGTGGGCCACGGCCGCCGTAGGGGTCGTCGTGCTCACGCTCGGGACGATCGTCACCGGTTCCGGGCCGCACTCCGGAGATGCGGAGATCCCGGCCCGCTACGGCTTCGACCCGCGCGCAGCGAGCTGGCTGCATGCGGACTCGGTCATGCTCTTCGTCGGCCTCGTCGTCGGGACGTGGATCGCGGTGCGACTCAGCGCCCGCTCCGCTGCTGCTGCGACCGCCTGGCGTGACGTCTTCCTCGTGACGATGGCGCAGGGGCTGGTCGGCTACGTCCAGTACTTCTCCGGACTGCTCGAGATCCTCGTCCTGGCGCACATGTTCGGCGCGTCGGTCCTCGTGGTCGCCGTGACCCGGGGACTGCTCGCCATCCGGACGGCACACCCGGTCAGCGGATCGGCAGGAAGACCAGAGGATCGATCGCCACGGCGAGGAACAGCAGCGTCACGTACGTGATGGAGTAGTGGAAGAGCCGCATCGGCTTGAGATCTACCTGCGTCCCACCCCGGCGCGCCACCCGAAGGAGTCGGTGCGCCTCGGCGATGAACAGCGCGCCGGTGAGGACGGCGACCACCGCATACAGCCACCCCATCGGGGCGACGGGGATGAGCACGAGGGAGGTGGCGACCATCACCCAGGAGTAGGCGACGATCTGGCGCCCCACGTGGACCGAGTCCCGCTCGACGGGCAGCATCGGGACGTCGGCGTTGGCGTAGTCGTCCTTGAAGGTCATCGACAGCGGCCAGTAGTGCGGCGGCGTCCACCAGAAGATGACGAGGAAGAGGATGACAGCCGGCCAGGCCAGCGTCCCGGTCACCGCGGACCAGCCGATCAGGGTGGGCATGCATCCCGCGATTCCGCCCCAGACGATGTTCTGAGAGGTGCGGCGCTTGAGGATCATCGTGTAGCCGACGGCGTACAGGACGATCGCCAGAAGGCTGAGCGCCGCAGAGACCACGTTGACGACAGCGGCGAACCAGAGCGTCGACAGGACGGTGAGTGCGGCGCCGAAGATGAGCGCGGCGCGCACCGAGACCTCGCCGGTGACGAGCGGGCGGTTGCTCGTCCTGTGCATGAGCGCGTCGATGTCGCGGTCGTAGACGCAGTTGAAGGTGTTCGCGGCTCCGGCCGAGAGCGAGCCGCCGATGAGCGTCGCGACGACGAGCCAGAGGTCGGGCACCCCACGCTCGGCGAGGAACATCACCGGCACGGTGGTGACGAGCAGCAGCTCGATGATCCGAGGCTTGGTGAGGGCGAGGTAGACCGAGACGGTCTGCCGCCATCCGCGGTCCGCCCGCGCGCTCCCCAAGCCCTCGCGACGGGTGGTCGCCGAAGGGCCGGCCGAGTTGTCGAGGGCAGTCACCACGGCAGTCTATCCGGGCGCCAAATCGAGCCGAGGACCACTAGGCTGGCCGGGAGCGATTCCCTACACGCAGGAGATGTGACTTCATGGCGGCGAGCAGCCGAGCAGCACCCGCGGGCAGGTCATCGACCCTCCCCAAGCCGACCGCCAAGAAGGTCGGCTGGACCGAGACCGACATCCGGGCCGTCGACACCGCGCGAGTTCTGGCGGCGGATGCCGTGCAGAAGGTCGGCAACGGTCACCCCGGCACCGCGATCAGCCTCGCGCCGCTCGCCTACCTCCTCTACCAGAACGTCATGCGGCACGACCCGAGCGACCTCACCTGGCTGGGCCGGGACCGGTTCGTGCTCTCCTGCGGTCACTCGAGCCTGACTCAGTACCTGCAGCTCTACCTGGGTGGCTTCGGTCTCGAGCTCGCCGACATCAAGGCGCTGCGCACCTGGGACAGCAAGACACCCGGTCACCCTGAGGTCCACCACACCGCCGGGGTCGAGATCACCACCGGACCGCTGGGCTCGGGGCTGGCCTCGGCCGTCGGCATGGCGATGGCCCAGCGGCGGCAGCGCGGACTGCTCGACCCCGATGCCGCCGCCGGCGCGAGCCCCTTCGACCACCACATCTGGGCCATCGCCTCCGACGGCGACATCATGGAGGGGGTCGCGTCCGAGGCCTGCTCGCTGGCCGGGCACCAGGAGCTCGGCAACCTCACCGTCGTCTACGACCAGAACCACATCTCGATCGAGGACGACACCGACATCTCCTTCTCCGAGGACGTCGGCGCCCGGTACGCGGCCTACGGGTGGGACGTCGTGACGGTCGACTGGCGTGGCGACGGCGACGGGGCCTCCTACGTCGAGGATATCGACCGCCTCTATGCCGCGCTCACCGCGAGCCGGGGCGCCACACGACCGACGCTCGTCATCCTCAGCACGATCATCGCCTGGCCGTCGCCGACGAAGCAGGACACCGGCGAGGCCCACGGATCGGCCCTCGGCGACGAGGAGGTGGCCGCGCTCAAGGAGCTTCTCGGCTTCGACCCGAAGAAGACCTTCCAGGTCGACCGCGACGTCATCACCCATTCCCGCGCGTTGAAGAAGCGCGCCAAGGTGGCGCGCAAGGACTGGGACCGGTCCTACCGGGACTGGCGCAAGGCCAACCCGGATGGCGCGACACTGCTCGACCGGCTCGTGCAGGGCACCCTGCCCACCGGGCTGAAGAAGGCCCTCCCGACCTTCCCGGCGGACGCGAAGGGCATCGCCACCCGGGCCGCGTCGGGCCAGGTGCTCTCCGCGCTCGCGCCGGTGATGCCGGAGCTCTGGGGCGGGTCGGCCGACCTCGCCGGCTCGAACAACACGACGATGGCCGGCGAGCCGTCCTTCGTCCCCCCGCACAAGCAGACCGGCGAGTTCAGCGGTGGCTGGTACGGCCGGACCCTCCACTTCGGCATCCGCGAGAACGCCATGGGGATGATCCTCAACGGCATCGCGCTCGAGGGACTCACCCGCCCCTACGGAGGCACCTTCCTCGTCTTCAGCGACTACATGCGGCCCGCTGTTCGCCTCGCGTCCATCCAGAAGATCCCGGTGACCTTCGTCTGGACCCACGACAGCATCGGTCTGGGCGAGGACGGGCCGACCCACCAGCCGATCGAGCACCTCCCCTCGCTGCGGGCCATCCCCGGGCTGTCCGTCGTCCGGCCCGCGGACGCCAACGAGACCTCGGTCGTCTGGGGCGAGATCCTCCGCCGGGCCACGCCCGCCGGACTAGCCCTCAGCCGCCAGGCCGTTCCCGTCATCGACCGCTCGGAGTATGCGTCCGCCCAGGGCGCCACGAAGGGCGCCTACGTCCTGGCCGAGGCCGGCAACGGCTCCCCCGACGTCATCCTCATCGCGACCGGCTCCGAGGTGAGCGTCGCGCTCGAGGCGCGCGCGAAGCTCGAGCGCCGAGGTATCGGCACGCGCGTGGTCTCCATGCCGTGTCGTGAGTGGTTCGAGAGCCAGAGCGCCGCATACCGCCGCTCCGTCCTGCCCGATGACGTGCGGGCCAGGGTGGCGATCGAGGCTGCCGCTCCGCTGGGGTGGCGGGACTTCGTCGGTGACGCCGGCGAGATCGTCGCGATCGACCACTACGGCGCCTCCGCCGACGCGGGGACCCTCTTCCGCAAGTTCGGGTTCACCCCCGAGGCGGTCGTCAAGGCCGCCCGGTCATCGCTCAAGCGGGCCCGGGCAGACGTCGCTCCGAACACCGGCGACCCGTCCTCCGCCAAGACCGACACGACCCCCCGAGCCACGGCCGCGCGCAAGGCCGCCGTCAGCGAAGAAGGCTGAGATCCGATGACCGACAACCCTGTCCCGACCGCGACGGCAGCTGCCCTCGATGCCCTCGCCGATGCTGGAGTCTCCGTCTGGCTCGACGACCTCTCGCGAGAGCGGATCGAGTCGGGCAACCTCCAGGAGCTCATCGACGCCAAGGGTGTCGTCGGGGTGACGACCAACCCCTCGATCTTCCAGGCCGCGCTCGCCGACGGTGAGGCCTACACCGCCCAGCTCGAGCAGCTGGCCGAGGTCGGCGCAACTGTCGAGGATGCCGTCTTCGTCCTCACGACCGACGACGTCCGCGCCGCCTGCGACATGTTCATGCCGCTCTACGAAGCGACCGACGGCGTCGACGGGCGGGTCTCGATCGAGGTCGACCCGCGACTCGCCCACGACACCGGCGCAACCGTCGAGGCCGCTCAGGTGCTCTCGAGCACGGTCGATCGTCCCAACCTGCTCGTCAAGATCCCCGCCACGATCGCCGGGCTTCCGGCGATCTCGCAGACCATCGCCGCCGGCATCTCCGTCAACGTCACCCTCATCTTCGGCCTCGACCGCTACCGGGCCGTGATGAACGCCTTCCTCACCGGTCTGGAGCAGGCTCGCGAGGCCGGCCTGGACCTGCATCGCATCAACTCCGTCGCGTCCTTCTTCGTCAGCCGTGTCGACACCGAGGTCGACCGTCGGCTCGACGAGGTCGGCACCGAGGAGGCCCGCGCCCTGCGGGGGCGGGCCGGCATCGCCAACGCCCGCCTCGCCTACCACGCCTTCGAGGAGGTCTTCTCGACGCCACGGTGGCATAACCTCGCCGACGACGGCGCCCGGGCCCAGCGTCCGCTGTGGGCATCGACGGGTGTGAAGGATCCTGACTATCCCGACACCATGTACGTCACCGAGCTGGTCGCACCCGGTACCGTCAACACCATGCCCGAGAAGACCCTGGACGCGGTCATCGACCACGGTCGGATCACCGGTGACACGGTCACCGGAGCGTACGCGGAGGCCAGCAAGCTGCTCGATGACCTGGAACAGCTCGGCATCGGCTACACCGAGATCACCGACCTTCTCGAGAGAGAGGGCGTCGAGAAGTTCGAGAAGTCCTGGGCTGAGCTCCTCGACGGCGTCTCGACCGAGCTGGAGAAGGCATCGTCATGAGCACTCTCGCCGTTGCCACCGCCGGGGCCGCCACTGAGGCGATCACCGGCGCACTGCCCGCGCTCGTCGAGGACCGAGTCGCGAGCCGACTTTTTGCGCAGGACGCCACCCTCTGGGGTGCGGATGCCGAGCCGGAGGCATCGATCCGACTGGCCTGGACCGCCCTCCACCGGTCCTCCCGGCCGCTCCTTGGAGAGGTCGCCGCCCTCCGTGAGGAGCTGATGGCCGACGGCGTCGACCGGGTCGTGCTCTGCGGGATGGGGGGCTCCTCATTGGCCCCGGAGGTCATCTGTGCCACCGAGGGCAACGACATCGTCATCCTCGACTCCTCGCATCCGGTGAGCGTGCGCGCCGCCCTCACCGACCTCGAGCGCACCGTCGTCGTCGTCTCGAGCAAGTCCGGCGGCACCGTGGAGACCGACAGCCAGCGGCGCGCCTTCATCGCAGCGTTCGAGGGAGCCGGCATCGACCCGACCACCCGCATCGTCGTCGTGACCGACCCCGGCAGCCCTCTCGAGGAGCAGTCGCGGGCGGACGGCTACCGCGTCATCACGGCCGACCCGCACGTCGGCGGCCGCTACTCTGCCCTCACCGCCTTCGGGCTGGTCCCGGCGGGGCTGGCCGGTGTCGACATCGCAGCGCTGCTCGACGATGCCGAAGCCGTCGCGGACATCCTCGCCAGTGACGACGCGGACAACCCCGCGCTGCGGCTCGGTGCGGTGCTCGCGGGCACGCGACCGCTGCGGGACAAGATCATGCTCGTCGACAACGGCTCTCCCATCGTCGGCTTCGGCGACTGGGCCGAACAGCTCATCGCCGAGTCCACCGGCAAGGACGGCACCGGCGTCCTGCCCGTCGTCGTCCTCCTCGACCCGACTGCCGAGGACGGTGACACCCTCGACGCCGACGACATCACGACGATCGAGCTCGTCGCCGACGTCGAGGACGCCGAGCTGGTCGCATCCTCTGCGGCAGCCGTCGCAGGCAGCCTCGGCGCCCAGCTCCTCCTCTGGGAGGTGGCCACCGCTGTGGCCGGTCGTCTCCTCGGGATCAACCCCTTCGACCAGCCCGACGTCGAGAGCGCGAAGAACGCCGCCAGGCAGCTGCTCGACCAAGGCACCGGCGCGGTGACGCCACCGCTCTTCATCGACGAGGACGTCGAGATCCGGGTGCTTCCCGAGGACGGAGCCGGGCATGAGTGGATCGGGTCCGCGACCAACCTCGCCGACGCCATCGCGGCTCTCCTGGAGCAGCTCGACCCCACGACGGGGTATGTGTCGGTCATGGCCTACCTCGATCGCACCGAGGGCGGATCCGGCGTGGACACCGACCTTCCCGCAGTGGCACCGCGCCTGAGCCGCGCGACCGACCGCCCGGTCACCTTCGGCTGGGGCCCGCGGTTCCTGCACTCGACCGGGCAGTACCACAAGGGCGGCCCGACCCAAGGGGTCTACATCCAGATCACCGACACGCCGGAGCAGGACCTCGACGTGCCCGATCGGGACTTCACGTTCGGGGGGTTCATCGCCGCGCAGGCCGGCGGGGACGCCGCGGTGCTCGGCGAGCACGCACGACCCGTGCTGCGACTGCACATCACCGGACCGAGCGGGCGAGCGGCCGTCGCGGATGCGCTCGGCTCACACGGCCACTGACATCCACAAGCACTGACATCCACAAGGCCGACTCATGGGACTCTTCCGGCGCGACAAGGGCGACCGCGACGCAGCGGACAGCGCGCCAGTCGTCGATGACGGCTCCGGCGTCGAGCCGCTCGAGGCGATCTCGGCAGCGCCCTTGGGCCCCGACGAGCGCGCCCGGATCGAAGCGGGCCTGGCCGCGTTGACAACGGCCGGAATCGATGTCGATGACCTGGGCTCTCTCAGTGCGGGGTTCGACGCCGCCGTCGACCGCGGAGACGCCTCGATGCTGCCGGTGCTCGCCGTCGGTGTGGGGGAGCACCTGCACCGCCACGCGCTGCTCCGCTGGGCGGTCGTCACTGACGCCTTCGGACGCGACCTCGGGCTCGAGGGTCGCCGCCGGGACCTGCACATCGTTCCGGACAGTCTGTTGTCGGCGCGGTGGATGCGACGCGAGAAGGGCTGGCTCGAGGGCGCCCTGCGGCACCTCGTCGACACCGCCGCCCGGTGAGGTCGGTCTCTCCTGATCAGGCCGCGCTCAGTGGATCAGGCCGCGCTACTGGATCAGGCCGCGCTGCCGAAGGGCACCGAGGGCCTCGTCCAGGATGACCTCGCCCTCAGCGTCGGAGCGCCGCTCCTTGACGTAGGCGAGATGGGTCTTGTACGGCTCGACCCGGAGCGGCGAAGGGGGGTTCTCGGCGTCCTGACCGGCTGGGAAGCCGCATCGGGGGCAGTCCCAGGTGTCCGGAACGACCAGCCCAGGCTCCTCCGCGAAGCTCGGTGTCGTCTGGTGCCCGTTCGCGCAGTGATACGTGACGAAGACGCGCGGAGCGGACTCCCCTCGTTCCGCCTCACCCATGGGTCCGGCCCCGACCCGACTTCCCCGGATTGCATTGCCGCCGGCCATGTCTCAAGGCTCCTTCTCGTGCAGGTGTCCGCACCGGACGTGGATGGGCTGTGGGTCCCCGGCCGAGACTACCGCGCGAAGCGGTCGAGCAGGCCGAGACTGACGATGCAGGTCACCCAGATGACCGCGATGGACACCGTGAAGCGGGTGAGGTTGCGCTCGGCCACCGAAGAACCGCCCAGTGAGGTGGAGACGCCCCCGCCGAACATGTCGGAGAGACCGCCGCCCTTGCCCTTGTGCATAAGGATGAGCAGCACCTGGATGAGCCCGCTGACGACGAGCAGCACCTGCAGGCCGATCCGAACGGCGTCCACGGAAGTCCTTTGGGGGGTCGAGAGAATGTACGGGGTGCTCCAGAGGAGCAGACTGCAGTGTACCCCGCGACTCAGCCCGTGCCGGTGACGTGGTCCTTGAAGCGGGCGATGGCGGCGAACTCCGCCGGGTCGATCGAGGCACCGCCCACGAGTGCGCCGTCCACGTCCTCACCGGCCATGATCGAGGCGACGTTCCCGGACTTGACCGACCCACCGTAGAGGATCCGGATTCCGTCGGCGGTGTCGCCGGAGTACAGGTCCGCGAGCTTGGTCCGGATTGCCGCACAGACCTCCTGCGCGTCAGCAGGTGTGGCCACCTCGCCCGTGCCGATGGCCCAGATCGGCTCATAGGCGATGACGATGCTGCGAGCCTGCTCCACGGGCAGGTCGTCGAGGCCTGCCTCGATCTGCGCGAGCACGTGCTCGACGTGGGTGCCCGCCTGACGGATCTCCAGACCTTCGCCACAGCAGAAGATGGGGGTGAGCCCGTGCCGGTAGGCAGCGCGGATCTTGGCGGCGACCACCGCGTCCGTCTCCGCGTGGTACTCCCGGCGCTCGCTGTGACCGACGGCGACGTAGGTGCACCCGAGCTTGGCGAGGAAGGCCCCGCTGATCTCGCCGGTGTAAGCGCCCGAGTCGTGCTCGGACAGATCCTGGGCGCCATGCTTGAGCTCGAGCTTGTCCCCGTCGATGAGGGTCTGGACGCTGCGGATGTCCGTGAAGGGCGGCAGGACGGCCACTTCGACGGAACCGAAGTCGTGGCGGGCGTCCTGCAGGGTCCATGCGAGCTTCTGGACGAGGTGGGTGGCCTGGAGGTGGTCCAGGTTCATCTTCCAGTTGCCCGCCATGAGGGGGGTGCGTGAGGTCATCTGGGGTAGAGCTCCTTGGTCAAGGGACGAGCGGATGAGACGGGGTCAGGAGTTGTCGGCCAGGACCGTGAGTCCTGGCAGCTCCTTGCCCTCCAGGTACTCGAGCGAGGCACCGCCACCGGTGGAGATGTGGCCGAACTCGTCATCGGTGAAGCCGAGCTGGCGCACGGCCGCAGCGGAGTCACCACCCCCGACGACGGTGAGCGCTCCGTCCCGCGTCACGGCGACGAGCGCCTCTGCCACGGCCTTGGTCCCCGGGGCGAAGGGCGCCATCTCGAACGCGCCCATCGGGCCGTTCCAGAACACCGTCCTGGCATCGACCAGCGCGTCGGCGTAGCGTCGTGCCGACTCCGGGCCGAGGTCAAGGCCCATCATGTCGGCCGGGATCTCATCGGCCGGGACCGTGACGATCTCGGTGTCCGCAGAGAACTCCCGACCACAGACGATGTCGACCGGGAGCACGATCTCCACGCCGCTCTCCTCCGCGCGCTGGAGATAGCCCTTGCACGCCTCGATGCTGTCGGCGTCGAGCAGGCTCGTGCCGACCTCGTGCCCCTGAGCCGCCAGGAAGGTGAAGGACATGCCTCCCCCGATGAGGAGGCGGTCGGCCTTGCCGAGGAGGTTGTCGATGACGGCCAGCTTGTCGGCGACCTTCGCACCGCCCAGCACCACGGCATACGGACGCTCCGGATCCTCGGTGAGTCGGCGGAGGACCTCGACCTCTCGCCGCACGAGACCGCCCATGGCCGACGGGAGGCGCTTGGCGACGTCGTAGACCGAGGCCTGGGCGCGGTGGACGACACCGAACCCGTCCGAGACGAACGCGTCGGCGAGGCCCGCGAGAGCGTCGGCGAACTCGGCCCGGCCCTCTTCGGTCTTGGCCGTCTCACCCGGGTTGAAGCGAAGGTTCTCGAGCAGGAGGACCTCACCGTCCGCCAGTTCGGCCACCGCCCGCTGGGCGCTCTCCCCCACCGTGTCGGTCGCGAAGGCGACCTCCCGGCCGAGGAGCTCGGAGAGCCGGGGCACGACCGGCGCCAAGGAGTACTTCTCCTCCGGAGCACCCTTGGGACGCCCGAGGTGGGCGCACACGATGACGCGTGCGCCCGCCTCGGCGAGCTCCTTGATGGTCGGCACCGAGGCGCGGACGCGGCCGTCGTCGGTGATCTCGGGGGTCCCACCGGTCCCGTGGTCGAGCGGGACGTTGAGGTCGGATCGGACGAGGACGCGCTTGCCGCGCAGCTCACCCAGCGAGGCGATGGAGCTCATAGTCAGTCCTCAGAGGCTCTTGCCCATGTGGACGATGAGGTCGATGAGCCGGCAGGAGTAGCCCCACTCGTTGTCGTACCAGCCGACCACCTTGACCTGGTTGCCGATCACCTTGGTCAGACCGGAGTCGAAGATGCACGAGGCCGGGTCGGTGACGATGTCAGCGGACACGATCGGGTCCTCGGTGTACCTGAGGAAGCCCTTGAGCGGACCCTCTGCGGCCTTCTTGACGATGGCGTTGACCTCGTCGACGGTGGTCTCGCGGCCCGCCACGAAGGTGAGGTCGGTGGCCGAGCCGGTGGGGGTCGGAACCCGCAGCGCGTAGCCGTCGAGCTTGCCCTTGAGCTCGGGCATGACCAGGCCGATGGCCTTCGCAGCGCCGGTGCTCGTCGGAATGATCGACAGGGCCGCAGCGCGGGCGCGGCGAAGGTCCTTGTGTGGACCGTCGAGAAGGTTCTGGTCCTGGGTGTAGGCGTGGATCGTCGTCATGAGGCCCTGGACGATGCCGATGTCGTCGTTGAGGGCCTTGGCCATCGGCGCGAGGCAGTTGGTCGTGCACGAGGCGTTGGAGACGATGTGGTGGTTCTCGGGGTCGTAGTCCTCGTGGTTGACGCCCATGACGAACGTCGCGTCCTCGTTCTTCGCCGGGGCGGAGATGATGACCTTCTTGGCGCCGCCGTCGATGTGGGCCTTGGCCGTGGTCGCGTCGGTGAAGAAGCCCGTGGACTCGACGACCACGTCCACGCCGAGGTCACCCCACGGGATCTGTGCCGGGTCGCGCTCGGCGAAGAGCTTGATGGTCTGGTCTCCGACGGTGATCGCGTCCTCGGTCGCCGAGACCTCGTCCGGCAGAACACCCAGGACGGAGTCGTACTTGAGCAGGTGGGCGATGGTCGCGTTGTCCATGAGGTCGTTCGCGGCGACGATCTCGATGTCGGCGCCGGACGCCTTGACGGCCCTGAAGAAGTTCCGGCCGATTCGGCCGAAGCCGTTGATACCAACCTTGATGGTCACGGGTGGTCACTGCCTCTCGCGTGGGGGATGCCGCCAGGAGTGGCGGCCTGGTTTCGCTTCCACCCTAGTGGTTCACGCGTACGCGTGAGAACCGGGCTCAGGGCTCGAGCATGTCCGCCGTGAGGAGGGCGTCCGTGCCTGGGATCCCCTGTTCGATGGCCACCTTGTCGGCCAGGGCCAGCAGCCTGCGGATCCGGCCCGCGACGGCATCCTTGGTCATCGGCGGAAAGGCCAGCTGGCCGAGCTCTTCGAGCGACGCCTGCCTGTGGTTCAGCCGAAGGGTGCCCGCCTCCCGGAGGTGGTCCGGCACCTCGTCCCCGAGAATCTCCAGCGCGCGCTGGACCCGTGCACCGGCGGCCACGGCGGCCCGGGCGGACCGACGCAGGTTGGCGTCGTCGAAGTTGGCGAGGCGGTTGGCGGTCGCCCGGACCTCGCGACGCATCCGGCGCTCCTCCCACTCGAGGACCGCCTGGTGCGCACCCAGCCTGGTGAGCATCGCCGCGATCGCCTCGCCGTCACGGATGACGACGCGGTCGACCCCTCGCACCTCCCGTGCCTTGACCTGGATGTGCAGCCGGCGGGCCGCTCCGACGAGCGCCAGTGCCGCCTCCGGACCGGGGCAGGTGACCTCGAGGGCTGACGAGCGGCCCGGTTCGGTGAGCGAGCCGTGGGCGAGGAAGGCGCCGCGCCAGGCCGCCTCGGCGTCGCACGCCGCCCCCGAGACGACCTTGGGCGGAAGCCCTCGCACTGGTCTTCCTCGCTGGTCGATGAGCCCGGTCTGCCGGGCGAGCGCCTCTCCGTCATGGACGACGCGCAACACGTAGCGACTGCTCTTGCGCAGCCCGCTCGGAGAGAGGACGAGGACCTCGGCGCGATGCCCGTAGAGCTCGGCGATGTCCCGCCGCAGACGACGGGCCGCGTTGGC
Source organism: Dermatophilaceae bacterium (assembly GCA_046260445.1). Taxonomy (GTDB): domain Bacteria; phylum Actinomycetota; class Actinomycetes; order Actinomycetales; family Dermatophilaceae; genus F2B08. The sequence goes on from JBHEPF010000015.1 coordinate 16,581, forward strand.
GGTGTCGAGCTCGGCCTCGATGACGATCCGGCCGCCGATGATGTGCAGGCCACCCGCGAACCGCAGCGTGGCGGCGACCTCGGACTTGCGGCAGCACGGCTTGGTCACCTCGAGTCGACTGAGCTCGTCCTTCACCTTCGCGGTCATGGCCATGGGTGTCATCCTGCCATGGCGCTGGGAGAGTCCTATCGGCCGGCGAAGAGGTCCTGGAAGGCGGCTGCCAGCCGCAGCGGATCGTGGTGCCCCGGGGTGGTCCGTGTGCTCACCGTGGTGACGACGAGCTCGGCTCCGACGGCCGCGGCCGCCTCCCGCAGGCAGTCCCGGTCGGTGACGACGGACGGGTCGGCGATGACCACGTCGAGCCTGACGTCATCGGCATAGCTGGCGAACGACTCGATGAGCTCGTGCGTCGTGAGGCCCTCGGTCTCCCCTGCCGGCAGGTCGAGGTTGAGCACGAGAGCGCGCCGGGCGCGCGTTGCCCGCAAGGCGTCCCGCAGGTCCGGGACGAGCAGGTGCGGCATGACCGAGGTGAACCAGGAGCCGGGACCCAGGACCACCCAGTCGGCCGCCCGGATGGCGGCGACCGACTCGCTGTAGGCGGGCGGCTCCTGAGGAACCAGACGCACCGCCTCGACCCGCCCGGGCGCCGTGGCGACCTCGGCCTGACCGACGACGGTGACCAGGGTCTCCCCCTGTCGGATGTCGGCCTCGATGTCGAGTGGGACGGCGGCCATGGGCAGGACCCTCCCCCTGGCTTCGAGGAGACGTCCGACCAGGTCGAGGCCCGCCACCGGGTCCTCGTAGATCTCCCACAGCGCCACGATGAGGAGGTTGCCCAGGGCGTGACCGGCCAGGGGTCCGGACCCCTGGAACCGGTGCTGCATGACGTCCCGCCAGGCATGCCCCCACTCGCTGTCGTCGCAGAGCGCGGCGAGAGCCATCCGCAGGTCCCCGGGGGGAAGCACCCCGAACTCGGCGCGAAGCCGACCGCTCGAGCCTCCGTTGTCGGCCACGGTGACGATGGCGGTCACGTCGTCGGTGAGCAGCCGCAGCGCCGACAGCGTCGCGGCCAGGCCGTGCCCTCCGCCCAGTGCCGCGACGGTGGGCGGCCCCGAGCCTCTCATCGAGGTGTTCTCATCGTGGTCGCCCGCAGTACCACCACTGTCACTCCTGTCCCAGGTCCCGGTGGACCAGGAAGGTCTGGATGTCCGAGCTGGACAGCTCGGCGGAGAGTCGCTCGGCAATGGCGACCGAGCGGTGCTTGCCGCCTGTGCACCCGACGGCGACCGTCGCATACCGCCGGTTCTCTCGGCGGTATCCGGCCATCACCGTGCGGAGCAGGGCCACGACCTGGTCGACGAACTCGGCGGCGCCCTCTTGCGCGAGGACGAAGCCGGCGACGGCCGCATCTCTGCCGCTCGAGGAGCGCAGCTCCGGGATCCAGAAGGGATTGGGCAGGAAGCGCAGGTCGAAGACGAAGTCGGCATCCAGCGGGATGCCGTACTTGAAGCCGAAGGACATCACCGCCACCCTGGTGCCGGGCCTTCTGTCCCGGGAGAAGGCGGGCAGCACCTTGCGCGCGAGCTGGTGGACGTTGAGCCCGGAGGTGTCGATGACGAGGTCGGCACGCGACCGGATGTCGGCGAGCAGCTCGCGCTCGGTCTGGATGCCGTCGAGGAGCCGCCCCTCTCCCTGGAGCGGGTGCGGCCGCCGGACGCTCTCGAAGCGACGCACCAGCGCCTCGTCGGTGGCGTCGAGGAAGACCAGGCTCGGTCGCAGCCCACGCTTGGCCAGGGCATCAAGGGAGTGGGTGAGGTTGCCGAAGAAACCCTTGGTGCGGACATCGACCACGGCGGCGGCCCGCACCAGCCCGAGCGGCGGGATCGACCGGCCACTGGGAGAGACGACCGGACGGTCGGACCGTCGCTCGACCTCGTCGATGAGCAGGTCGGCCACTCCGTCGAGCAGCTGGGGAGGCAGGTTGTCGGTGACGAACCAGCCCTCGTCCTCGAGGACGTTCGCCACGGTGCTCCGGCCGGCACCGCTCATGCCGGTGATGATGAGCAGCTCGGTGTCATGAAGCAGGGCACGCACCTCGCCCGCGGGCCGGTCGGCGGCCTGCGGGACGGGTGAAGGAGGCGACCCGGCGCCCACGTCCTCGGTCACGTCGAGGTCCTTTCGTCAGCGGCGACGGTCGTCTCCGACCCGGTCGTGGCTCCATCTTCGCGGATCTCACCCGTCAGTGCATCCACGGCGGGCTCCGGCGGTGATGCGTTCGCCAGAGAAGTCGCGATCTGGACGGCGAGCGCGGGCCCGATCCCCGGTACGGCGGTGATCTCCTCCACGGCTGCGGCCCGGATCCGCTTGAGCGAGCCGAAGTGGGTGAGCAGGCGCTTCTGGCGGCCCGGACCGAGTCCTGGGATGTCGTCGAGCGCGGATCGCGTCATCGAGGTGCTGCGCCGTTTGCGGTGGAAGGTGATGGCGAACCGGTGGGCCTCGTCCCGCACCCGCTGTAGCAGGTAGAGACCCTCGCTCGCGCGAGGCAGGATGACGGGGAACTCCTCCCCCGGCAGCCAGACCTCCTCGAGCCGCTTGGCCAGACCGACGACCGCGACGTCGTCGACGCCGATGTCCTCCAGCGCCCGGACCGCGGCGCCAACCTGTGCCGGCCCCCCGTCGACGACGACGAGGTGAGGCGGGTAGGCGAAGCGCGCCGGGCGTCCGTCCTCGTCCCGGGCGGTGTCCGCCAGCGCCGCTGTGCTCTCCTCGAGGTAGCGACGGAAGCGTCGGGTGAGGACCTCGTGCATGGCGGCGGTGTCGTCGGCCTTGGCCGCAGGCATCGACGACTCCGCCGCAGCGGGTGCGTCCGGCGCTCCCCCGCGGATGACGAAGTGACGGTAGGCGTTCTTCCTCGGCAGGCCGTCCTCGAAGACCACCATCGAGCCCACCGCGTTCGTGCCCTGCACGTGGCTGATGTCGAAGCACTCGATGCGCAGCGGCGCCTCGGCGAGCCCGAGCCCCTCCTGCAGCTCGTGCAGCGCCCGCGTCCTCGACGTGAGGTCGCCGGCACGCGCGACCTTGTGCCGGGCCAGGGACTGCTCGGCGTTGCGGGTGACCGTCTGCAGCAGCGCCCGCTTGTCACCTCGGCTCGGGACGCGGACCCGGACCCGGCGCCCGCGGCGCTGCCGTAGCCACTCCTCGATCTGATCGGTGTCCGGGGGCAGGACCGGGACGAGGACCTCGCGCGGGATGGCCCCGGCCTCCTCGGCGCCGTACATCTCGATGAGGAGATGGCCGACGACCTCACCGAGGGACTCGGCTTCCTTCTCCGCCACCCACCCCCGCTGACCGCGCACCCGGCCGTCGCGGACCATGAAGACATGGAACGCGGCCTCGAGCTCGTCGTCGGCGATGCCGATGACGTCCGCGTCGGTCCCGTCCGGCAGGACGACGGCCGACCGCTCGAGCGCCTTGGACATGGCGGCGACGTCGTCGCGAAGCCGGGCCGCCCGCTCGAAGTCGAGCTCTGCCGCAGCCTGGCCCATCTCCCGCTGTAGCCGCGTCACGTGCGTGCGCGCTCCCCCCGCGAGGAAGTCGCAGAGGTCGGCGGCGATCTCCCGGTGCTGCTCGGGCGACACGCGCCCGATGCAGGGCGCGGAGCACTTGTCGATATAGCCGAGGAGACACGGACGTCCCGAGGAGGCCGCTCGGCGGTACACACCGGCGGAGCAGGTCCGCACCGGGAAGACGCGCAGCAGCAGGTCGAGGGTCTCGCGAATCGCCCAGGCGTGTGCATACGGCCCGAAGTAGCGGGTGCCCTTGCGCTTGGCACCCCGCAGGACCTGCGCACGGGGGATCTCCTCGGCCATCGTCACCGCGAGATAGGGATAGGACTTGTCGTCCCGGTACTTGACGTTGAACCGGGGTTCGAACTGCTTGATCCAGGAGTACTCGAGCTGGAGCGCCTCGACCTCGGTGGCCACGACGGTCCACTCGACGCTGGCCCCGGTGCGGACCATCGCCTGGGTACGAGGATGAAGAGCGGAGATGTCCTGGAAGTACGAGCTGAGCCGGGATCGCAGCGAACTCGCCTTGCCGACGTAGATGACGCGGCCGTGCTCGTCCCGGAACCGGTAGACACCCGGATCACGCGGAATGCTCCCCGGCGCCGGGCGGTACGAGGACGGGTGAGCCATGACTCCAGCCTACGGAGCAGGGCCGACATCGGTATGCCTCGGTCGAGCCGGGCGCGGTCGCGCCCTGGTCAGCTGACGGAGATGCCCTCGTCGCTCACGGTGACCTGCTTCTCCTGCAGGCCCGATCTCGCCGGACCCGCGATGACGTCTCCGGTCGTGATGTCGAACTGACTGCCGTGGCAGGGACAGACGATGACGCCGTCCCGGACGTCGGTGACGAGGCACCCCTGATGCGGACAGACGGCGGAGAAGGCTTTGAACTCACCCTCCGCCGGTTGGGTCAGGACGACCTGCGCGCTCTCCACGACGGTGCCACCACCGACCGGGACGTCCGCAGTCGCCGCCAGCTGCGAGACGGCGTCACCTGCTCCCTCGGCGGCGGTGGACGCGGCGTCAGAGGCGCTCTGGGCTGCCTCGGGCACGGTCTCGGCTGCGTCACCCCCGCAGCCGCCCAGGACGATCCCTGAGGCGACCACGCCCGTCACGCTGATCATCTGGCGGCGTCCACAGCACGACATCGGCTGTCCTCTTTCCGGACTGGTGTCACGGGGTTGCACCCGTAACGGTTCGCTAACAACCGCAGATCTTAGCCGCTTCGGCTGGCAACGGCCGCTTAGGTTAGCCAGAACCTTCCCCCTAGGGATAGGTGACGAGTCACCATACCCATAGAAAGGTCACCAACGTGATCCGACCCAACTCAGCCCTGTGGCTCAGGACCCTCGCGGGTGCCGCAGCGCTCAGCCTCACCCTGGCGGCGTGCGGCTCCTCCGACGAGCCGACCGACACCGCGACGGACACCGCCACCGCGGAGGCCACAAGCGACGACGGCGACGCCGCCGCGAGCGGGGACTTCACCAACGACGAGTGCGCGAGCGACGCCACCAGCGCGGACACGTTCAAGGCCGCCGGTATCCTCCCGCTCACCGGAAACCTCGCCTTCCTCGGCCCGCCCGAGGTCGCCGGCGTCGGTCTCGCCGTCTCGGACATCAACGCGGCCGGCGGTGTCGGCGACGCCGAGGCCTGCCACGTCATCCTCGACTCCGGTGACGCGACCGACGCATCGGTCGCCAACAACTCGGCTCAGCAGGCGATCCAGGGTCAGGTGTCGATGATCGTCGGCGCCGCCTCGTCCTCGGTGACCCTCAACATCGTCGACGCCATCACCGACTCCCAGATCGTCCAGATCTCCCCCGCGAACACCGCGGTGTCGCTCTCGGGTTACGACGACTTCTACTTCCGCACCGCCCCGCCGGACGGCATCCAGGGCGACGCCCTCGGCAACCTCATCCTGCAGGACGGCTACCAACGGGTCGCCTTCATCGTCTTCAACGACGCCTACGGCACCGGCCTTCGCGACGTCGTCCAGGCCACGATCGAGGGCGCCGGCGGCGAGATCACCTATGGCGGCAGTGGCGACGGGCAGGAGTTCCCGCCGGCCCAGACCAGCTTCTCGGCTGAGGTCAGTGGCGCGCTGGCAACCAACCCGGACGCGATCATCGTCCTCGCGTTCGACGAGACCAAGTCGATCGTGCCCGAGCTGCAGAACGCCGGCTGGGACATGTCGAAGGTGTACCTCACCGACGGCAACACCTCGAGCTATGGCGAGGACTTCCCCGCAGGCACGCTCGAGGGCGCCAAGGGCACCATTCCCGGCAACGACCCCGAGGCCGGCTTCAAGGACCGTCTCTCCGGCTGGTACGAGTCCGCGGAGGGCAGCGAGCTGAACGACTTCTCGTACGGCGCAGAGTCGTATGACGCGGTCATCCTCGCCGCCCTGGCGGCCGTCAAGGGGGGTGCGACCGACCCGGTGACCATCCAGGCCAACCTCGCGGCCGTCTCCGGCGCGGACGGCGGCACCGAGTGCAGCACGTACGAGGAGTGCGTTGCGGCTCTCGACGCCGGCGACGACATCCACTACATGGGCCCCTCGGGTATCGGTCCGTTCGACGACGAGAACGACCCGTCCACGGCGTTCGTCGGGATCTACCAGTACGACGGTGAGAACAACATCTCGCTCATCGACACCGTTGAGGGAGCCAAGGGCTGAGCCCTTCCTCACACAGAAGGGCCCCGGACCTCACGGTCCGGGGCCCTTCTCGTGTCTTGGGCCCTTCTCGTTGCTGCAGTGTCCTCGTTGGGGTGCGTTGGTGCGGTGTCGTCGTTGGCGTCCTCGTCGGCAGGTCAGCCGGCCTCGGATGACTCGACGTCCTCGGCGAGCGTACCGAGGTAGAGCTCGATGACCTTGGGGTCGTGCGCGAGCTCGGCACCGGAGCCCGTGTAGGCATCGCGGCCCTGGTCCAGGACGTAGCCGCGGTCGACGATCTGCAGGCACCGGCGGGCGTTCTGCTCCACCATCACGACGCATACTCCCGTCTTGTTGATCCTCCTCGTCCGCAGGAACGTCTCGTCCTGACGCACCGGCGAGAGGCCCGCCGACGGCTCGTCGAGGAGGAGCACGGACGGCTCCATCATGAGCGCCCGGGCCATGGCCAGAGACTGTCGCTCACCGCCGGACATCGCGCCGGCGCGCTGGTTCTGCCTCTGGTGGAGCAGCGGGAAGAGGTCCCACATCGCGGCCAGCCGCTCCTGAATCTTCTTCGGCCGTAGGAAGAGGCCCATCCGGAGGTTCTCCTCGACGGTGAGGCTGGGGAAGACGTTGTCGTTCTGCGGCACGAAGCCGACGCCCATCTCGACGAGCCGGTTGGTCCGGTAGTGCGTGATGTCCTTGCCCTCGAGGGTCACCGTGCCGCTGTGGACCTTGACGAGACCGAACATGGCCTTGAGCAGGGTGGACTTGCCGGCACCGTTGGGACCGATGATCCCGACCATCTCTCCCGGGTAGGCCACGAGGCTGCAGCCCTCGAGGATGTTCACCCCCGGAAGGTAGCCGGCCACGATCTGCTTGGCCTCGATGACGGGGGTGCCTCGACGGTCGGGATGGGTGTCTTGGGAAACGTCGCTCACGTGCGGTTCTCCTTGCTCGGGGTGGCTCCGTCGGTCGACCCGCCATCATGTTCCTCCGAGCCCGACCCGTCCTCGAGGAGCGAGTCGTCGCTGAGGTCGGTGTCGTGGTGGGCGCCGAGGTAGGCGTCGATGACGGCCGGGTTGGACATGACGACGTCGGCACGGCCCTCTGCGATGATCCGGCCCTCGGCCATGACGATGACCCAGTCCGAGATGTGCCGGACCATGTGCATGTCGTGCTCGACGAAGAGGACCGTCATTCCCTCGTCCCGCAGTGCCTGGATGTGGCCGAGGAGGGACTGGGTGAGGGCAGGGTTGACCCCCGCCATCGGCTCGTCGAGCATGATCATCGTCGGGTCGGTCATGAGCGCCCGGGCCATCTCGAGCAGCTTGCGCTGCCCGCCCGAGAGGCTGCCGGCGTAGTCGTCCTTCTTGCGGAGCAGCTTGAACCGCGCGAGGAGCTCCTTGGCCTTCTCCTCGATCTGTCGTTCCCGGCTCGACCAGGTCGGTCGGAGCCAGCAGGTGAGCAGGTTCTCGCCGGACTGCTCTCGGGCGCCGAGCATCATGTTCTCCATGACCGTCATCCGGTTGAGGGACTTGGTCAGCTGGAACGTGCGCACCATTCCGGCCTTCGACACCGCGGAGGCGGATGTGTTGCCCAGGTCGCGGCCCTCGAAGGACCACGAGGCGGGCTTCTCGGGGCGGTTGAACGTCGACTTCGCCGACGTTGGGCGATCGAAGCCGGTGATGAGGTTGAAGAAGGTCGTCTTGCCTGCGCCGTTGGGACCGATGAGGGCGGTGATGATGCCGCGTTGGACCTCGAGGTGGTCGACATCGACAGCAGTCATCCCGCCGAACTGGCGGATGATGTTGTCGACGACGAGGATCGGGTCCGGTTTGGCGGCGCCCGGCTCGGCGACGGTCCCGTCGGTCAGCGCCCGGCGAGCGGCCGGGTCGGCATACGGGTTCTTCGTTGTGTCATGCGCGGCTGTCGTGGTCTCAGGCATTGAACTGCAGCTCCCTCTTGTTGCCGAGGATGCCCTGTGGGCGGAAGATGACCAGCAGCATGAGGATCACGCCGACGACGACCCACGAGAACTGGTCGGACTGCTGGGTGTTGAGGATCTCGGGTGGAGCGATCGCCCCGGTGAGCCCTCTGACGAGAATGCGGACGGAGAAGAAGAGAATCGTCCCCAGCACCGGTCCGAAGACGGTCGCGGCACCCCCGAGGAGGAGCGCCGTCCAGATGAAGAACGTCAAGGATCTGCCCATCGAGTCGGCCTGGACCGAGCTGGGCAGCACATAGATGATCCCACCGAGTGCGCCAAGGACACCACCGATGATGAGCGCCTGCATCTTCACGGCGAAGACGTTCTTGCCGAGGCTGCGCATCGCATCCTCGTCCTCGCGGATCCCGCGTAGCAGTCGGCCCCAGGGGCTGCGGACGAGGAACAGGACGAAGAGGCTGCACAGGGCGACGAGCGCCCAGGCGACGACGCGGATCCACCACCCGTTGACGCCGGTGTTCTGATAGGTGAAGGGGCCGATCGTCGTGGTGCCGTCTCCGAAGAAGGAGAGACTGACGAACGGGTCACGGTACTGCCCTCCGGGAAGGCCCTGGGATCCTCCCGTCCACGGGGTGAGCTGGGAGAGTCGCCCGACGTAGCGGATGATCTCGGCGGCGGAGATCGTCACGATCGCGAGATAGTCACCGCGCAGCTTAAGCGTCGGGATGCCGAGCAGGAGAGCGAACAGCCCAGCCGCACCCATCCCCGCAAGGACCGCGAGCGGGAGCGGGACGTCGCGGATGATTGCGATGGCGAAGCCGTAGGCCCCGAGGAGCATGAACCCCGCCTGGCCGATGTTGAGCAGTCCGGTGAAGCCGAAATGGATGTTGAGGCCGATGACGGCGATCGCCACGGCAGCGGTCTGCGGCTCGATCGCCGAGCGGAGTACCGACCCGAAGATGGACGGGACCGTGCCGGACATCGTCGTCGCCACGATCCACATGATGGCGAAGCCGACGGCGACGGCTCCGAGGACGATGAGCGAGCGCTTACGGCGACGCGCTCGCTCGAGCTCTAGATCGCTCGCGTCCGCTTCGACGCCGTCGTCCTGGTAGGCCGGCTCGGTGCTCTCGGTCGTGCTGGTCATCGGGTCCACCTCGTGGTCGGGGCTGGCAAGTGCTGGTCGGTCATGACGCTCACCCGACCCTTCCGGCCTTGCCGAGCAGACCCTGGGGCCGGACGAGCAACAGCAGGATGAGGATGAGCAGCGCCGTGGCGTACTTGAGGTCCCCGGGGAACCCGAACGCCGGGGTGAGCTCGACGACGAGACCGATGATGATCCCTCCGACGAGGGCACCGAAGGCGCTCCCGAGCCCCCCGAGGGTGACCGCGGCGAAGAGGAGCAGGAGGATCTGCATCCCGGAGTCCCACTTCACGCCGTTGAGGACGAGGGCGAGCATGACGCCGGAGAGTCCGGCGAGCGCGGTCGCCGTGATCCAGACGAGACGGACGACCTTGTCGACGTCGATGCCGGAGGCCTCGGCGAGTGCCGGGTTGTCCGACACCGCTCGCGTGGCTCGACCGAGCCGGGTCCGCAGCAGCGCGGTTCCGACAGCCGCGAGGACGACGACCGCGATGCCCATGGCCCAGAGGGACTGGTCGGTGAGCCGCACGGGACCCCAGATCACCGGGGTGGGTGCCTCGCGGATCACCCGCACCGTGCCGGCACCCACGAGCACCTGGTACATGTACTGCATGGCCAGCGACAGACCGATCGTCACGATCATCAGCTGGACCAGACCGAGGCCCCTCCGCCGGAGGGGTTTCCAGAGCACCAGATGCTGGAAGTACCCGGTGAAGCCGCAGAAGACCACCGTGAGGAGTGCCGCGAGGAGGAAGGGCAGTCCCCACCAGTTGACCATGATGAAGGCGACCATGCCGCCGAGAGTCACCTGCTCGGCGTGGGAGAAGCTGGAGAGGCCGGTGGTCCCGTAGATGAGGGAGAGCCCAACGGCTGCCAGCGCAAGGAGCAGTCCGAGTCGGAGCCCGCTCACCGCGCTCTGGATGATGAGGGCGCTGCGACCACCGACCGCGCTGCCGTCCGACTCTCCGGTCAGTCGGAACAGGACGGGGTTGTTGCGACCCAGACTGGCGTCGACGGTGATCGGGCCCTCGACCGTGACCCCCTCGGGCAGGGTGTCCTCGACGATCGTCGCGGTGTACTCACCCTCCTCGGTGATCTCAGCCGTCCATCGCCCGTTGGGCCCGGATGTCGCCGACTGCTCACCGCCCGGACCGCTCACCAGGATCTCGACCTCGGGCAGGGTCTCGCCTGCGCGCAGCGTGCCGGCGAGGCAGCCGGTCTCCGGGGACGGTTGGCAGTCGACGACCTCGGCGTTGGCCGACGTGGCGCCGAGGAGGGTGAGCAGTGGGACGACGAGTGCGAGGGCCAGGAGGCCGATGACCGCCCGCAGTCTCCGAGCGGCCTTTCGGGCACTAGCGGGTGGCTGCAACGTAGGAGTCCTTCCGTTGGTCGTGCCGCGACAGGGTGTGTCACGGCACCATCTGGTCACTGCTCACGGAGCGACCCCGACGCGGCGCCTCTCCAGGTGGTGGCCGAAAGGCCTCCGTCTCGTCGCGTCCCTGCAAGACGAGCCTGTCGCGAAAGTGTAGAGAACATACGGTCATCCGGCGGGCGATTGCGGCAACCTCATGCGGAACCGATACGTTGTCGAGACCTGGGCGCCGCCGGGCGGCGCGCCGTCTTGCGGGTGCCATGCGTGCTCTGACGTGCGGTTTTGGCCAGCACCGGCGCGAGGAACCGACCGGTGTGTGAGTCCTCGACGGCCGCGACCTGCTCGGGCGTGCCGCTGGCGATGAGGAGGCCACCGCCGTTCCCGCCCTCGGGCCCCATGTCGAGCACCCAGTCGGCGTTCTTGATGACGTCGAGGTTGTGCTCGATGACGATGACCGTGTTGCCTTTGTCGACGAGGCCCTGAAGCACGATGAGGAGCTTGCGGATGTCCTCGAAGTGCAGGCCCGTCGTCGGCTCGTCGAGGACATAGATCGTGCGACCCGTCGAGCGCTTCTGCAGCTCGGAGGCGAGCTTGACCCGCTGGGCCTCGCCACCGCTGAGCGTGGGTGCCGGCTGACCGAGCCGGACGTAGCCGAGGCCGACGTCGTTGAGGGTCTTCATGTGCCGCGCGATCGCCGGAACGGCGGCGAAGAAGTCGGCGGCCTCCTCGATCGGCATGTCGAGCACATCGGCGACCGTCTTGCCCTTGAAGTGCACCTCGAGCGTCTCGCGGTTGTAGCGGGCGCCGTGACAGACCTCGCACGGGACGTAGACGTCCGGCAGGAAGTTCATCTCGATCTTGATCGTCCCGTCACCGGAGCACGCGTCGCAGCGCCCCCCCTTGACGTTGAAGGAGAACCGGCCCGGCTGGTAGCCGCGCAGCTTGGCCTCGCTCGTCTGGGCGAACAGCTTGCGGACATGGTCGAACACCCCCGTATAGGTGGCAGGGTTCGACCGCGGCGTCCGTCCGATGGGGCTCTGGTCGACGTGGACGACCTTGTCCAGGTGCTCCAGGCCGGTGACCCGGGTGTGCCGACCGGGCACGTGCCGGGCACCGTTGAGCTTGTTGGCGAGAACGTTGTAGAGGATGTCGTTGACGAGGGTGGACTTGCCGGAGCCCGAGACGCCGGTCACCGCGACGAGGCAACCGAGTGGGAAGGTGACGTCGATCTTGTGCAGGTTGTGCTCATGAGCCCCGACGACGGTGACCTGACGGTCCCGGTCGATCGCCCGTCGCACGGCCGGCGTGGGGATCTCCCGTCGGCCCGAGAGGTACATCCCGGTCATTGACGTCTCGTGCGTGAGCAACCCCGCGACGTCACCGCTGTGGACGACCTCTCCCCCATGCTCACCCGCCCCCGGACCGATGTCGACGACCCAGTCGGCGTTGGCGATGGTGTCCTCGTCGTGCTCGACGACGATGAGGGTGTTGCCGAGGTCGCGTAGCCGGGTGAGGGTCTCGATGAGGCGATGGTTGTCTCGCTGGTGCAGCCCGATGCTCGGCTCGTCGAGGACGTACAGCACCCCGACCAGGCCCGACCCGATCTGGGTGGCCAGCCGGATCCGCTGCGCCTCGCCGCCGCTGAGGGTGCCGGCAGGACGCGAGAGGGAGAGGTAGTCCAGTCCCACGTCGAGCAGGAAACCGAGCCGGCTGTCGATCTCCTTGATGACCCGCTCCGCGATCTGCCGCTCGCGCGAGGTGTAGTCGACCCCCTTGAGGAAGTCGGCGCAGTCGCTGATGGGCAGATCGGCCACGTCGGAGATCGATCTGCCCCCGACCAGCACGGACAGGCTCTCGGGCTTGAGCCTGGCTCCCCTGCAGGTCGGACACGGGATCTCGCGCATGTAGCCCTCGTAGCGCTCCCGGCTCCAGTCCGAGTCGGTCTCTGCATGCCGCCGCTTGACGAACGGCACCGCACCCTCGAAGCCGGTGGAGTACGAGCGCTCCCTGCCGAAACGGTTGCGGTAGCGGACGTGGACCTTGTGGTTGCGGCCGTGCAGCACCGCGTCCCTGGCCCGCTTCGGCAGCGACCGCCAGGGAGCGTCGACGGAGAACGACATCTCCTCGGCGAGGGCCCGCAGCACCCGGTCGAAGTACTCGCTCACGCCGCTGCCGGAGGCCCACGGGGCGATCGCCCCGTCGGCCAGGGATCGCTCGTCGTCGGGGACGATGAGGTCGGCGTCGACCTCGAGCTCGGTGCCGATGCCGGTGCACGCAGGGCAGGCACCGAACGGGCTGTTGAACGAGAAGGATCGGGGCTCGACGTCGTCCATCGTGAGCACGTGGTCGTTGGGGCAGGCCATCCGCTCTGAGAAGCGCCGCTGCCGCAGCATCCCCTCGGCCTCCTGTTCGGCCGTCACGTCGATGAAGTCGACGACGAGCACACCGCCGGCCAGTCGCAGCGCCGTCTCGACCGAGTCGGTGAGCCGCCGCTTCGCGCCCGTGTCGCCGCCTTTGGCGACGAGGCGGTCGACGACGACATCGATGCTGTGCTTGATCTGCTTCTCGAGCTTGGGCGGGTCGGAGAGGCTGACGACCTCGCCGTCGACCATGGCGCGGGCGAACCCCTGGCTCTGCAGCTCGGTGAAGAGGTCCACATACTCGCCCTTGCGAGCCCGCACGACCGGGGCGAGGATCTGGAAGCGGGTCCGCTCCGGCAGCTCGAGCAGCCGGTCGACGATCTGCTGCGGACTCTGCCGGGTGATCGGCTCCCCGCACGTCGGGCAGTGCGGTCGGCCGGCGCGAGCGAAGAGCAGCCGCAGGTAGTCGTAGACCTCGGTGATCGTGCCCACGGTCGAGCGGGGGTTGCGGTTGGTCGACTTCTGGTCGATCGAGACAGCCGGAGAGAGGCCCTCGATGAAGTCGACGTCCGGCTTGTCCATCTGGCCGAGGAACTGCCGGGCGTATGCGGAGAGGGACTCGACGTAGCGCCGCTGCCCCTCGGCGAAGATCGTGTCGAAGGCCAACGACGACTTGCCCGATCCGGACAGTCCGGTGAAGACGATGAGGCTGTCGCGAGGCAGCTCGACGGACAGGTTCTTGAGGTTGTGCTCGCGCGCGCCTCTCACGACGAGCGTGTCGTGGGAGTGGCGACGGGCAGCGCGGACGGGCGAAGAACTCACGTCCGCCATCGTATGTGTGTGCTCCGACAGCCCTTGACCACGCGGCAAGCGTCCCGGGCAGGACGCCCGATCCTGCGATAGCGTCCCGCTCATGAGCTACACCGGTCAGGTCATTCCCGGCGGCCCGAGCGAGATTCGCGAGCTCCCCGCCCTCACGATCCGCAAGATGTCCGTCTCGGAGATGCACAACAACGTCTACCTCCTCACCTGCACGGAGAGCGGCGAGCAGCTGCTCGTCGACGCCGCCGACGACCCCCGCCGGATCCATACCTTCGTGCGCGAGGGCAGCGGCCGGCTGGACCACCTCGTGACGACCCATCGGCACTGGGACCACGTGCGCGCGCTCGCGGACGTCGCGAAGGAGACCGGAGCGCGTACCTACGCCGGCGCGGACGACGCCGACGCTCTCCCTGTCCTGCCGGACGTGCGCCTCTCCCACGACGACCGGATCTCGGTCGGTCAACTCGTCCTCGACGTCATCCACCTGCGCGGCCACACCCCGGGGTCGGTGGCGCTGGCCTACGAGGACCCGCACGGGCATACCCACCTCTTCACCGGTGACTCGCTCTTCCCCGGGGGGGTCGGCAACACGAAGAACGAGGGCCAGTCCTTCGACTCTCTGTATGCGGACGTCACCTCCCGCATCTTCGACCGCTTTGCGGACGACACCTGGGTCTACCCCGGTCACGGCGGCGACACCACCCTCGGCGCGGAGCGTCCGCACCTCGCCGAGTGGCGCGAGCGCGGGTGGTGAGCGCAGCCCCCCAGAAGGCGGTCCCCGCTCCTCTGCTCGTCCTCGGGGCGATCGTCTCGGTCCAGTTCGGCGGGGCGCTCGCCGCGACCCTCGTGCCGGAGATCGGTGCGGGCGGGTCGGTGGTCCTGCGGCTGTCGTTCGCCACGGTGATTCTCCTCGTCATGGTCCGCCCACGCTGGCGAGGGCACAGCCGTGCGGCGTGGATGACGGTCATCTCCTTCGGGGTCGCGCTCGGCCTGATGAACTTCGCCTTCTACGCCTCGCTCGCGCACCTGCCGATCGGGGTGGCGGTGACGGTGGAGTTCATCGGGCCCCTGACCCTCGCAGCCGCTCTCTCGAGACGGATCGCGGATGCGCTCTCGGTCGCGCTCGCCGCGGTCGGCATCCTGCTCATCAGCCAGGCCCTGACGATGCCGCTCGGCGAGCTGCCCTGGCGCGGGCTGCTCCTCGCCGCGGCGGCGGGAGTGTGCTGGGCCGCATACATCATCTTCTCGGGCCGCACCGGCGCGGCCTTCGACCGGCTCGAGGGCCTGGCGCTGGCGATGGTGGTGGCGACCGTCATCACCCTGCCGTTCGGCATCACCACGGCCGGTTCGTGGACGCCCGAGGTGCTGGCCAAGGGACTCGGCATCGCGCTGCTCTCCTCTGTGCTGCCCTACTCGCTGGAGCTGGTCGCGCTGCGTCGCATGACCGCGCAGGTCTTCGGCATCATGCTCAGCCTGGAGCCGGCGGTCGCTGCGGTGGCCGGTTTGGCGATCCTGGGCCAGCGGCTGACCCTCGTCCAGCTGCTCGGCATGTCTCTCGTCGTGGTCGCCTCGGCGATCGTCCTCGGGTTCGGTGCGCGCAAGGAGCCTGCCGAGAGCACCGCGACCTAGCGCGCCTGGACGCCGCCGGTGGTCCCACGGCGGACCGCGGCGGACGTCACTCCGAGCCGATGCGCTCCAGAGCCTCCCGCCGGGCGTCCCGGCGTGTCTTCCAGAGGCTAGCGACGGTGGTGACGCCGAGGATGACGAAGATCGCTCCCAGGCTCACCGCGATCGGAATCTCGGGCACGGGGACGTTCTCGCCGCTGTTGATGAAGGACAGCTCGTTCTCGTGGAGTGCGTGGAGAAGGAGCTTGACTCCGATGAAGGCGAGCAGCACGGACAGCCCGACGCTGAGGTAGACGAGCCGCTGCAGGAGCCCGCCGATGAGGAAGTACAGCTGCCGCAGCCCCATGAGAGCGAACAGGTTCGCGACCAGGACGATGTAGGGCTCACGGGTCAGTCCGTAGATCGCCGGGATGGAGTCCAGGGCGAACAGCAGGTCCGTGGTGCCGAGGGCCAGGATGACGAAGAACATGGGGGTGGCGAGGCGCTTGCCGTTCTCCCGGACGAAGAGCTTGATGCCGTGCCAGTTCTTTGTCGAGCTGAACCGCCGCTCCATGACGAGCATGAACCGGTTCTCCTCGAATTCATCGGCATCCGTGCCGCGCTCCGTGGCGAGCTTGACGGCGGTGTAGATGAGGAAGAGCCCGAAGAGGTAGAAGACCCAGCTGAAGTTGTTGATCGCCGCCGCACCGAGCCAGATGAAGACCCCACGCAGGACGATGGCGATGATGATGCCGATCATCAGGGCGAACTGCTGGTACCGCTCTGGGACACCGAACTTGGCCATGATGAGCAGGAAGATGAAGAGGTTGTCGACCGAGAGCGACTTCTCGGTGACGAATCCCGCGAAGTACTCGCCCGCCAGCTGTCCGCCAACGAAGTACCACATGCCGATCCCGAAGAGGACCGCACCGCCCATGTAGGCGATGAGGGAGAGCCACAGCTCCTTCGAACTGGGTTTGTGCGGTTTGCGCGCGATCCAGTAGATGTCGAAGGCGAAGATGAGGGCGGCGACCCCGATGGTGACGTACCAGACCCACGGCTCGAGGTTGAGGGACGCGGTGCCCGGAGGCGCGGTGGCCGTCGCGAGAGTCGTGATCACCCGCGCAGTCTACGACCGCAGCGGCGCCCCCGCCCATCACCGTCGCAGCGCGTGAGATGCACCTGACCCGAGCCGCCTCACTGTCTAGGCTGGAGCCCGTGCCCGAACAGATGATGCGTGACCTCGCCCTGCTCTCGGACCTCCACAGGCAGGTGCTCCGCGACGCGGGCCGGGGTGAGCTCGTGGACCTCAGTCGCGAGCTCGAACGGTTGTGCGCCAGCGGCGACCTCGACGCCGCCACCCGGCTCGTGGCGGACCTCACCCCCGAGGCGACGGCGTTGCTCGCCCGGCTCGTGACGGTTCATCTCCATCTCACCAACCTGGCCGAGGAGCGGTTCCGCGCTCGGTCCCTGCAGCGTGAGGACGGGGAGTTCGCCGGTGGTGAGGAGACGGGTGACCTCGTGCCCAACGCCGCCGAGTACGGCCCGGACGCGCCCGAGCAGCTCGCCGCGATGCGGATCCACCTTGTGCTCACCGCGCATCCAACGGAGGCCCGCCGACGGGCGGTGTCGTCGGCCCTCCGGCGCATCGCCGGGCACCTCGACGTCCACGGCCACCCGTGGTCGGGACCGACCGAGCAGGCGGAGGCCCGGCGGCGGATGATCGAGGACATCGACATCCTGCAGCGCACCTCGACCCTGCGCGTGAGCCGTCCGACGCCCCCCGACGAGGTCAAGACGATCGTCACCGTCTTCCGTCAGTCCCTCACCCAGGCGGTCCCCCGCTTCCAACGTCGGCTCGTCACCGCACTCGGTGACGCCGACCCCCGGGACACCGCGACCCTCTCCTCAGCGGTGCGGTTCGGATCCTGGGTGGGCGGTGACCGTGACGGCAACCCGCACGTCACCGCTGAGGTGACACGCGAGACCGTGGGGCGCCACGCGGAGGAGGCGCTCCAGATCCTCCACGACGCGGTCGACGACGTCGCCCGCACCCTGACGGCCGACGAGCTCTCCACGCCACCGAGCCCGGTCCTCCGGGACGCCATCGCCAACGACGCCGCCGCATACCCCCGTCTCCTCGCCGAGATCACCAAGGACTCCCCTCGAGAGCCACATCGACAGAAGCTTCTCGTCATCGCCGCACGGCTCGATGCGACGCGGGCCGAACAGGCCGGCATGGGGTATGCGAGCCCGGAGGAGTGCCTGGCCGACCTGCGGCTGGTCCAAGCGTCACTCGTGGCCGCCGGCGACCCCCGAGCCGCCTACGGGTCCCTGCAGGACGTCATCTGGATCGTCGAGACGTTCGGGTTCCATCTCGCCGAGCTCGAGGTGCGGCAACACAGCCAGGTGCATCGCACGGCACTCGTCGAGCTGCTCACCGACCACCCCGAGCTCGCGCCCGACCCACAAGCCGCCGCGGACGACGAGCGTCTTCTCGACCGTCTGGCGACCGACGGCTGGCCCGAGGTGGACCGCTCGCTCTCGGCCACGGCGCGCGAGATCCTCGACACCCTCCGGGTCATGTCCTGGCTGCAGCAGCGATGGGGCCGCCGGTGCTGCGGCCGCTATATCGTCTCGTTCAGCCAGAGCCCCGCGCACCTCGTCGCTGTCCGCGCGCTGGCGCGTCTGGCAGTCGGGAGCCGTTCGCTCGAACTGGACGTCGTGCCGCTCTTCGAGACCGGAGCCGACCTCGAGGCCGCTGCGGACACCCTTGAGGGGTGGCTGGGCCTGGCCTCCACGAGAGAGTGGGTCGCGGCACGCGAGGGTCGGGTCGAGGTCATGCTCGGGTACTCGGACTCCGCCAAGGACGTCGGACCGACGTCGGCGACCCTGGGGCTGCACGCGGCCCAGTCCGCGCTGGTGGAGTGGGCTCGCAGACACGAGCTCACCCTCACGCTCTTCCACGGCCGGGGCGGCTCCCTCGGCAGAGGCGGCGGACCGCTCGGCCGGGCCATCGCCGCCCAGCCCTCTGGTTCGGTCGACGGCCGGTTCAAGGTGACCGAACAGGGTGAGGTCATCTTCGCCCGGTACTCCGACGTGCGGATCGCGCAGCAGCATCTCGAGCGTGTCGCCTCCGCGGTCCTTCTCGCGGACGAACCGGCCCACGCTGCCTCTCGCGAAGCAGCGCGCGAACGCTATGCCGACCTGGCCCACCGGCTCGACACGGCCAGCCGAGCCGCCTTCCGCTCTCTCGTCGAGACAGACGGGTTCGCCGACTTCTTCGCGCTGAGCAGTCCGCTCGACCTGCTGGCCGACCTCCGCCTCGGCTCTCGGCCGGCACGGCGCTCCGGCGTGGACCGCGGCCGCAGTCTGGACGACCTGCGCGCGATCCCCTGGGTGTTCGCGTGGTCGATGACGCGCGTCAATCTGCCAGGCTGGTTCGGGCTCGGCACCGGGCTGGCTGCGCTGGGTGACCTGGATGAGGCACGGCGTGCCTACCGCGAATGGCCTGTCTTCTCGGCTCTGGTGGATGTGGCGGAGATGTCCCTCGCCAAGACCGACATCCGGCTGGCCGAGCGGTTCCTCGCCCTCGGCGACCGACCGGACATGGCGGAGACAGTGCTCACCGAGCTCGACCTGACGCGACGCCTCGTGCTCGACCTCCTCGGCCAGGAGGAGATGCTGGACCACAAGCCGCATCTGCGGACCGCGGTGGCCCTGCGCCGCCCGTTCGTCGACGTCCTCAGCGTGCTCCTTCTCCGCTCGCTCGGCGAGGTGCGCGCCGCGGGCCCGGATCATGAGGAGAACTCGCCCTGGCGAGAGCCGCTGCTCCTCACCATCAACGGACTTGCCGCCGGCCTGCAGAACACCGGCTGATCACGTCGCGGCGGTCATCTGCCGCAGCTCCTTCTTCAGGTCGGAGATCTCGTCCCGGAGGCGTGCCGCGAGCTCGAAGTGCAGGTCCCCCGCGGCCTGGTGCATCTGGCCGGTGAGCTCCTGGATGAGACCGGACAGCTCCGAGGCGGGCAGGTCTCCACCCCGCCGGCCGGCCACCTCGGCGTCGGCTGCGATCGCCGCCCGGGCGCGGCCGCCGCCGTCGGCCTTGCCGCGGGACCGGGCCCGCCCCGACCCCAGGAGCGCCTCGGTGTCGGCGTCCTCCCGCTGGAGCATGTCGGTGATGTCGGCGATCTTCTTGCGCAGCGGCTGGGGATCGAGGCCCCGCTCGAGGTTGTAGGCGACCTGCTTCTCGCGACGTCGAGCCGTCTCCTCGATGGCCTCGTGCATGCTCGGGGTGAGCTTGTCGGCGTACATGTGGACCTGGCCCGAGACGTTGCGCGCTGCGCGTCCGATGGTCTGGATGAGCGAGCGTGCCGAGCGCAGGAAGCCCTCCTTGTCCGCGTCGAGGATGCTCACCAGGGAGACCTCGGGCAGGTCGAGACCCTCCCGCAGCAGGTTGATGCCGACGAGCACGTCGTACTCGCCGAGGCGCAGCTCCCGCAGCAGCTCGACGCGACGCAGGGTGTCGATGTCGGAGTGGAGGTAGCGCACTCGGACCCCCTTGTCGAGGAGGTAGTCGGTGAGGTCCTCGGCCATCTTCTTCGTCAGGGTCGTCACGAGGACCCGCTCGTTGCGGTCGGCGCGCATCCTGATCTCATGCAGCAGGTCGTCGATCTGGCCTTTGGTGGGCTTGAGGACGATCTCGGGGTCGATGAGCCCGGTCGGGCGGATGATCTGCTCCACCACCCCGTCGTCGGCCTTGGCGAGCTCGTAGGGGCCCGGTGTCGCGGACAGATAGACGGTCTGTCCGATGCGCTCGAGGAACTCCTCCCACTTCAGCGGCCGGTTGTCCATGGCGCTCGGAAGCCGGAAGCCGTGCTCGACGAGGGTGCGCTTGCGGCTCGCGTCTCCCTCGTACATGGCACCGATCTGGGGAACGGTGACGTGTGACTCGTCGATGACGAGAAGGAAGTCCTCGGGGAAGTAGTCGAGGAGACAGTTCGGCGCGGAGCCCGGCGACCGGCCGTCGATGTGCATCGAGTAGTTCTCGATGCCGGCACACGAGCCGATCTGGCGCATCATCTCCATGTCGTAGGTGGTGCGCATCCGCAGCCGCTGGGCCTCGAGCAGCTTGCCCTGCTTCTCGAAGGTCGCGAGCTGGTCGGCGAGCTCGATCTCGATGCCCCGGATGGCCCGCTCCATCCGCTCCGGGCCGGCCACGTAGTGGGTGGCGGGGAAGACGTACATCTCGTCCTCCTCGCGGACGATCTCCCCGGTCAAGGGATGGAGCGTGTAGATCCGCTCGATCTCGTCCCCGAAGAACTCGATCCGGATGGCGAGCTCCTCGTAGACGGGGATGATCTCGACGGTGTCGCCGCGCACCCGGAAGGTCCCGCGCGTGAAGGCGAGGTCGTTGCGGGTGTACTGCATCGTGATGAACTGGCGGAGCAGCTCGTCGCGGTCCTGCTGCTCCCCCACTCGCAACGAGACCATCCGGTCGACGTACTCCTGCGGGGTGCCCAGTCCGTAGATGCAGGACACCGAGGCGACGACCACGGCGTCACGCCTGGTCAGGAGCGAGTTCGTCGCGGAGTGCCGCAGCCGCTCCACCTCGTCGTTGATCGAGGAGTCCTTCTCGATGTAGGTGTCCGTCTGGGGGACGTAGGCCTCGGGCTGGTAGTAGTCGTAGTAGCTGACGAAGTACTCGACGGCGTTGTTCGGCAGCAGCTCACGGAACTCGTTGGCGAGCTGGGCCGCGAGGGTCTTGTTCGGCGCCATGACGAGCGTGGGCCGCTGCACCTGTTCGATGAGCCAGGCCGTCGTGGCCGACTTGCCGGTGCCGGTCGCGCCGAGCAGGACGATGTCCTGCTCCCCCGCGTTGATCCGTCGCGTGAGCTCGGCGATGGCCTTGGGCTGGTCGCCCGCCGGCTCGAAGTCGGAGATGACCTCGAAGGGGGCGACGCGGCGCTTCAGCTCGGTGACAGGACGCATACCTCAACGGTATGCGGTCGCACCGACAGCGCCTATCCGCCGGTCAGCGGGGTGGCCGCCAGCCGGTGCGCGCTGACCACGACAGGGCCTCGGAGTGCGCCCTGGCGAACCACGGCTCCTTCGCCGCGGCGTAGTCCGCCGTCCTCGCGAGCCGACCGGAGAGCTCCTGCTTGAACCGGGAGTACCGCTCCCGCGCCGCATCGTCGGCCCGCATCCAGTCGCGGAACCGCAGCGCCCAGATCCAGCCGTCGCTGCCGTGCTCGCGGACGTGGATGTGGGCCACCCGCGCCGGGTCGGCGTTGCCGTGGACCCGCTTCGGCCACTCCTTGCCGTCGGCGCCGCTGTCCCACCAGTGCCCGGAGGCCCGGGGAAACCCCGCGGCCGCCATCGCATCGATGAAGGCGGAGGTGTCGGCCTCGTGGAGGTCGCGGATGCCGATCTGCAGGTCGATGACGTCCTTGGCGACGAGGCCGGGGATGGCGGTGGAGCCCACGTGCTCGGCGCTCAGCGCCCGCTCCCCCAGCGCCGTGCGGATCCGGCCGATGAGCCGGGCGGCGTCGTCGGCCCATCGTTCCTGCGGCTCGGAGAGGGTGAGCCGGTCCGGCCGGCGTGAGACGACGCTCAGGCGCAGGTTCGCGTCGAACGGCGCGATCCGCCCCGTCCACAACGCGTCGACCGCGTCGCGCAGGTCCTCGATCGTGCCGGTGTTGGGCAGGATCGCGTCGGCTGCCGCATACCGCTGGGCATCGGTCGCCTGCGCCGCCATCCGGTTGCGGGCGTCCTCCTCGGTCATGCCCCTGTCCACGACCAGGCGCCGGACCCGCTCCTCCTGGGGCGTGTCGACGACGACGACGAGGTGGTAGTCGGATGTGAGCGACTTCTCGACGAGGATCGGCATGTCGTGCACGACGATGCCGTCTCGGCGGGCTGTCGCGATGCGCGTCGCGGTGACCTCCCAGATCTCCGGGTGGGTGATCCCCTCGAGGTCGGCCAGCGCCGCCGGATCGCCGAAGACGATCCGGCCGAGGGCCGGCCGGTCCAGCGCGCCGTCGGGCGTGACGACGGAGTCGCCGAACCTCCGCACGATGAGCCCGTATGCGCGGGTGCCGGGCTCGACGACCTCGCGGGCGATCTGGTCCGCGTCGACGATCGTCGCCCCATGGTCGGACAGCCGCTGGGCCACCGTGGACTTGCCGGATCCGATGCCGCCGGTGAGGCCAACTCTCAGCATGCCCTCAACGCTACTCGGCCCGATACCTGACTGTGGCCGGCCCCCTGACGGGAACCGGCCACAGTGAGTGAGCGACTGACGAGGTCAGCCGCCGGTGAGCTTCTCCCGCAGCGCGGCGAGTGCCTCGTCGGAGGCGAGGGTGCCGCCGCCGGAGGCCGGAGCCGAGGGGCCCCGGCTCTCGGAGGGCGAGGACGAGGAAGAAGACGAAGAGGACGGGGCCGAGGATGAGGACGAAGAGGAGTCCGAGGAGTAGGACGTCGAGGTGCCCGCACCGGAGGCGGCCTCGGCGTCGTCCTTGACGGCCTGCTCGACCTGAGCCTTGTGGGCCTCCCAGCGAGCGTGCGCCTCGGCGTACTCCTTCTCCCACTTCTCCCGTTGTGTCTCGAAGCCCTCGAGCCACTCGTTCGTCTCGGAGTCGAAGCCATCGGGGTACTTGTAGTTGCCCTGCTCGTCGTACTCCGCTGCCATGCCGTAGAGCGTCGGGTCGAAGTCGCCGCCCGCGACGGCGCTGTCGTTGGCCTGCTTGAGCGAGAGCGAGATGCGGCGACGGTCGAGGTCGATGTCGATGACCTTGACGAAGATGTCGGAGCCGACGGTGACGACCTGCTCGGGCAGCTCGACGTGGCGCTCAGCGAGCTCGGAGATGTGGACGAGACCCTCGATGCCGTCCTCGACGCGGACGAACGAGCCGAACGGCACGAGCTTGGTGACCTTGCCCGGGACGACCTGACCGATCGCATGGGTCCGGGCGAAGTGCTGCCACGGGTCCTCCTGCGTCGCCTTGAGCGAGAGCGAGACACGCTCGCGGTCCATGTCGACGTCGAGCACCTCGACGGTGACCTCGGTGCCGACCTCGACGACCTCGGACGGGTGGTCGATGTGCTTCCAGGACAGCTCGGAGACGTGGACGAGACCGTCGACACCGCCGAGGTCGACGAACGCACCGAAGTTGACGATGCTGCTGACCACGCCGGAGCGGACCTGGCCCTTCTGCAGCTCCCGCAGGAAGGTCGTGCGGACCTCGGACTGGGTCTGCTCGAGCCACGCGCGACGCGAGAGCACGACGTTGTTGCGGTTCTTGTCGAGCTCGATGATCTTGGCCTCGATCTCCTTGCCGACGTACGGCTGGAGGTCGCGGACACGACGCATCTCGACGAGGGACGCGGGGAGGAAGCCGCGCAGGCCGATGTCGAGGATGAGGCCGCCCTTGACGACCTCGATGACGGTGCCGGTGACGACGCCGTCCTCTTCCTTGACCTTCTCGATCGTGCCCCAGGCCCGCTCGTACTGAGCGCGCTTCTTGGACAGGATCAGGCGGCCTTCCTTGTCCTCCTTCTGGAGCACCAGGGCCTCGATCTCGTCGCCGACGGAGACGACCTCTGAGGGGTCGACGTCGTGCTTGATCGAGAGCTCACGCGAGGGGATGACACCCTCGGTCTTGTAGCCGATGTCGAGCAGGACCTCGTCCCGGTCGACCTTGACGATGCGGCCTTCGACGATGTCGCCATCGTTGAAGTCCTTCATGGTTGCCTCGACGGCGGCCAGGAGGTCTTCGAACGATCCGATGTCGTTGACGGCCACCTGGGGTGCGGTCTTCTCGACCGTGCTGGTGCTCATGTAGTAGGAACTCCGTAGGGACTGGTTCAACTCGAGATGGATAGGGTCAGTGCTGGTTCGGTGCTGGTTCGGTGCTGGTTTTGTGCTGGTTCTGTGCTGGTTTTGTGCTGGCACTGCGCAGTCACCCGCCGGACGGCAGGCATGGCGCAACGCACACAAATGTGCTCTGGCATCGTATCGACCCTGTCACGCACGGTCAAAAGCAACGGAGGTATGCGGTGGACCACGTCCCGCGTCGACCGAGCCCGTCCCCGGAGACCACCCGGGCGAACCGGGGCTGGTGGGACGCCGAAGCGGCCGGCTACTACGCCGAGCACGGCGCCTTCCTCGGCGACAGCGAGTTCGTCTGGGGGCCGGAGGGCTGGACCGAGTCGGACCTGGACGTCCTCGAGGCGGAGGCAGCGCATACCGTCCTCGAGGTGGGAGCCGGCGGTGCCCAGTGCTCCCGCTGGCTGGCCCGGTCGGTCGGCTGCCGTGTGGTCGCGACCGATCTGTCGGCCGGCATGCTGGCGACCGCACGCACGATCGATGAGCGTGTCGGTTTCACCACTCCCCTGGCCCAGTGCGACGGACTCGCCCTGCCGTTCGCCGACGCCACCTTCGACCGGGTCTTCACTGCGTACGGCGCCGTGCCGTTCGTCGCGGACAGCGCCGCTCTCATAAGCGAGATGGCGCGGGTGACCAAGCCCGGCGGGAGGGTGGCCTACTCGACCTCGCACCCGTGGCGCTGGGCCTTCCCGGATGATCCCGGCGAGGCCGGCCTCACCGTACGGATCCCGTACTTCGACAGCACGCCCTACGTCGAGACCGACGAGACGGGGCGGGCGACGTATATCGAGCACCACCGCACTTTGGAGGAGCGGGTGGCGGACGCCGTGTCCGCAGGGCTCGTCATCGAGGCGATCCGGGAGCTGCCGTGGAAGGCCGGCAACGACGCGACGTGGGGCGGCTGGTCGCCCCTGCGGGGTGGTCTCATTCCCGGGACGATGATCCTCGTCGCACGCCGGGTGTGAGTGTCGCTGCGTGCTGCCGGCTTCTCCCCCGCGCAGCATCTGCCCGGGATAGGCCGATGGGGCGGCGCCGGTCGGCACCGCCCCATCGTCGACGCGGCCTCAGAGGACCTGGCGTCGAAGGAGGACGGCACCTGCGGCCAGTCCGAAGACCGCCGCGGCGGCCAGGCCGCGGCCGGCGTTGCGCATGCCGGCGCCGTCGACTCCGGCGATCTCGTAGGAGTACGCCGCCGATGCGAGGGCGTTCTCCGGAGCCCCGTAGACCATGCCCTCGGTCTGGGCCCGCTCGGCGCCGGCTTCGATGAGGGCGTACTTGGCGCCGTAGTCGGCAGCGGTCGACTTCCCGGCCTCGATGAGCTTCTTGGTCCCCTCGTCGGACAGTTGCTGCGCGCCGTCCCGCAGCGCCGGAGCGCCGTCGGCAGCGGTGCTCAGACCGTCCGCTATCTGGGAAGATCCGTCTGCTGCATCCATGAGCCCGTCGGCGAGGCGGCCCGCGCCGTCGGCGATCTGCTCGTTGCCGTCAGCCAGCTGCGATGCACCGTCAGCCGCCTGGCCGGTGCCGTCGGCGAGCCGACCAGCACCCGATGAGACCTGGCCCGCACCGTTGGCGAGGGTGCCGAGGCCTGCGGCCAGGTCGGCGTTGCCTTCGGCCACGAGTGTCGCGCCCGCGGACAGCTGGTTGAGACCGAGCACGAGTGCCCCGCCGCCGGTGCTGAGCTCGTCGACGCCGTCCTGGAGCGAGTGGACACCGCCACGGAGTGTCTTGTCCACGGCTGTGTCATTGTCGTCGCCGACCGCGCCCTGCACCGTCGAGACGACCCCGCTGACGAGCTGAGTGATCCCGGCATCGACAGAACTCAGGCCCTGCACAAGCCCAGGCCTTGCCGCGTCGCACACAGACAAAGTGGTGTTGTCCAGGCCACACTCGATCTGAGCAAGGCCAGTGGCCGCGGGAGCCAAGCCCTCCTTCACCTGACCCAGGCCACCGGAGACCTGCGCAAGACCCGGAGAGACCTGCTCGAGCCCTCCGACCACCGCGCCCAGCCCATCGCTGCCTGCCTGGGTCTGAGCCCGCAAATCGCCGAGCCCTGCCAAAACCTGATCGAGTATGGCATCGCACGTCGGCCCGCAATCGGCGCTCTGCGCTGATGTCACGCCCCCCGTCAACTGGTCGATCCCGCCATCGGGTGCCAGGGCGGCGTCAAGACCAGCCTTGACCTGAGCGGCGCCGGCGCTCGAAGCGTCGACACCCGCCTTGGCCTGGTCAGTACCAGCCTTGAGCTGGTCAAGTGTTCCGCCAGCCGCGACAAGCGCAGCGATGCCCGTGCGGATCTTCTCCAATCCGCCGATCAGAGTTGCCTCATTGGACTTGTCACCCAGGCCCGCCAACATCAACTGGATACCGTCGTGCAGCGGCTTCGCCTGGGCGGGCAGGTTCCCGATGCCTCCATAGAGCAGCACCAGACCGGCGTCCACCTGCGCCAGACCGGCCGCCACCTGGTCGAGGCCATCGATGAGCTGCGGTGCCTGGGCACCCGCCTGGGCGAGACCGTCGGCGACCTGAGCCGAACCGCCGGACAACACGTCGGCGCCGTCCTTCGCGGTACCGGCACCGGCTGCCACCTGACCCGCGCCGGCGGAGAGCGCGTTGGCCCCGTCGTCCAGCTGGGTGACACCGCTGCTCAGCGCAGCGGCTCCGTCCGCGGCCTGGTAGGCCCCGTCGGCCAATGTGGCAGCACCGGGCGCTGCCGTCCCGCTGAGTCCGGCGGTGAGAGTGTCGGCCCCGTCGCGGAGCTGGATGAGACCGGCGAGCAGCTCACCCGCCCCA